>NZ_JACADR010000461.1 GCF_016106005.1 Roseomonas rosulenta | reverse complement strand
CGCCCCGCCACGCCGGCCGTCACGGCGCAGCGCGTCGCCGCACCGGTTGTCACGCCCACCGTCGTCTCGGCCCTGGGCGGCAGCGGCCCCGCGCTTGCGCCGCCGGTGCCGATCGCCCGCGCCGCAGCCGCCACGCTGCCCGGCGCGCGATAGGTGACCCACATCCCCCCGTCCGGGGCGATGCGCCCGCCGGAACCCGACGCGGCCCCCGCAAGCAGCCACGTGCTGCGCCGCGCCGCGACCACCGACGCCCCCGCACGCACCCTGCTGCGCGTGACGCAGCCGGACCTGATGCGGCGCGCCATCCTGGAACGCACGCGCGGACGCCTGGTGATCGCCGCCTTCGGCTTCGCCGCGCTGTTCGGCGCCGTGGCCCTGAAGCTGGCCATGGCCACCGTGCTGAACCCTGCCGAACCCCGCCGTGCCGCCGCGCTGTCGCGCCCGCCCGCGCCGGCGGCGGAAGCGCCGGTCGCGCGCGCCACCGTCACCGACCGCAATGGCGAGATCCTCGCGGTCTCGCTGCCGCTCACCGCGCTCTACGCGAACCCGCGGCAGATCGAGAATCCCGGCGAGGTCGCGGACCGGCTGCGCCGCGTGCTGCCGCAGCTCGACCGCGAGCGCCTGGTCGCGCGCCTGTCCGGCGAGCGGCAATTCGCCTATATCGCCCGCGCCCTGACCCCGCGCGAGGTCGCGCAGGTCAATGCGCTCGGCGTGCCGGGACTGCATTTCGAGGAAGCCGAGCGCCGCTACTTTCCGCAGGGGCGCACCGCCGCGCACATCATCGGCGGCGTGGACGTGGACGGCCACGGCATCGCCGGCGTCGAGCGCTTCCACGACGAACGCCTGCGCACGCAGCCCAATGAACGCCTGCGCCTGTCGCTCGACATCCGCGTGCAGCTCGCGCTGCGCGACGCGGTGCAGCGCGGCATCACCGAGTTCAACGGCATCGGCGGCGCCGGCGTGGTGATGGATGTCCAGACCGGCGAGGTGCTGGCCATGGTCAGCCTGCCCGACTACGACGCCAACGACGTCGGGTCGGCGACCGTGGACCAGCGCTTCAACCGCGTTACCGTCGGCGTCTACGAACCCGGTTCGACCTTCAAGCTGCTGACGTCGGCGATGGCGCTCGACTACGGCACCATCCAGCCCTGGGGCGGCTACGACGCCTCGCGCCCGATCCGCGTCGGGCGCTTCGAGATCAACGACTACCGCGGCAAGAACCGCTGGCTCGCCCTGCCCGAGATCCTGGCCTATTCGTCGAACCTCGCCTCGGCGCACATGGCCGCGGCGGTGGGCGTGAACCGCCACCGCGAATTCATGCAGCGCATGGGCATGACCTCGCGCCTGCGCATCGAGATCCCGGAGACCGCCCTGCCGCTGGTGCCCGGCCAGCGCACCTGGCGCGAACTCAACACCATGACGATCGGCTTCGGGCACGGCATCTCGGTCACGCCGCTGCATGTGGCGACCGCCGGTGCCACGATCGTCAACGGCGGCATCCTGCGCCAGCCGACCATCCTGTGGCAGCAGCCCGGCGTCGAGCGCGAGGGCGTGCGCGTCATCAGCGAGCGCACCTCGGAGCTGATGCGCCGCTTCATGCGCCTGGTGGTGACCGACGGCTCGGGTCGTTCGGCCGAGGTGCCCGGCTACTTCGTCGGCGGCAAGACCGGAACGGCGCAGAAGACCGGCCCGCGCGGCGGCTATCTCGAGAACAAACGTATCGCCGCCTTCGTCGGCGCCTTCCCGATGTATGCGCCGCGCTACGCCGTCTATGTCATGGTCGACGAACCCAAGCCCAATGCGCGCAGCCATGGCTTTGCCACCGCCGGCTGGGTGGCCGCGCCGGCGGCGGGGATGGTGATCCAGCGCATCGCCCCGATCCTCGGCATGCTGCCCGAGACCGCCACGCCCGAGATCCAGCGCGCGCTGGCCATGCCGATGAACGGGCGCGGCATCCCCGGCCTTGCCGTGCCCGCGACCACCCCCGCGGTCACTCCGCGTCCCGCAGCACGGCCCGCCGCCCAGCCCTCCGCGCCGCGTCCCGCCGGCGAGCCTGCCGCCGCCGCGCCGCCGCAGCGGGAGGCCGG
>NZ_JACADR010000460.1 GCF_016106005.1 Roseomonas rosulenta | reverse complement strand
GCGCCGAGCGCGGCCATCACCTTCGCCGCCTCCGCCTCCGGCCGCGCATACCAGGCGAGCGACCAGGCGCGCGCGAGCTTCCAGCCCATCATCTCGAGCGCGGCGGGGCGACCGCGCTCGCGGTCGCGCGCGCAGCGCAGCGCGGCCCAGTCGCCGGCATCGGCCTCGATGCCGAGGTCGTAGCCGTTCTCCCCGCGCGCGGCGACGTCGAGGAACAGGCCGGCCAGGCCGACATGCGGCACGGCCTCACGGCCGGCGGCGGTGACGGCGGCGGCGATGGCATCGGTGAGCGCCCCGCCTGCCGCATCCCCGCCGCCGCGCGGCGCGGCCGCGGGGGCGGCGGCGAAGGCGAGGAAGGTCTTGAGGGCCTTCTCGCCGCCAATTCCGTCAGTTCGAGCTAGATCGATGTCGTCTGCCGTGATGTCGCTGAAGACGACGCATCGCTTCTTTGCGCGGGTGATCAGCACGTTAAGCCGCCGCTCGCCGCCCTCAGAGGAGACGGGGCCAAAGTTCATGCGAAGCGGATCCTGGCCGATCTTGGTGAACCCGACGCTGATAAAGATCGCATCTCGCTCGTCGCCCTGCACGTTCTCGAGGTTCTTGACGAAGAAGGGTTCGTCCGCGTGGTCGGAGAAGAAAGCGTCGGCAGACGAATCGGCGCGGCGCGCGGCCTCGATCGCGTCCAGGATGGCGTCGCGCTGGACAAGCGAGAAAGCGGCAACGCCGAGCGAGTCACCCGGCGTCTCCTTCGCATGGCGCATTACCGCTGCAGCGACCGCAGCGGCTTCGATGCGGTTTGCGCCCTTCTCGTCTCTCTCGTCGGATTCGACCTTGACTAGCGACAGGCCGAGTTCCGCCGAGCGCGGCCGCGGCGAGGGCAGCACGAGCAACCGGTTCTCGTAGAATTCCTGGTTCGATGTCGCGATCAGGCTCTCGTGCCGGCTACGGTAGTGCCATCGCAGCATCGCGCGGGGCACGCCGCGCGCGTTGCACAGGCCCAGGATGGATTCGACGTCGCGCGCCGCCACCGCATCGGGCGCATCCTCGGGCGCGGTCTCGTCCTCCTCGCCGGTCATGCGCTGGAAGAAGCGGGTGGGCGGCATCTGCCGGTCGTCGCCCACCACCACCACCTGGCGGCAGCGGGCGATGGCGCCCAGCGCATCGACGGGTTCGACCTGCGAGGCCTCGTCGATCACCAGCAGGTCGAAGGTGAGGCCCGGGCGCAGCCCGTGCGGGGGGCTGAGGAACTGCGCGACGCTCAGCGGCGACATCATGAAGATGGGCTTCGCCTGCTGGATCGCGCCCGCCGCGCGCGTCAGCAACTCGCGCACCGGCAGGTGGCCGCGCTTCTTCTCCATCTCGCCGCGGATCACGGTCATGCCGGGCGCGCCATCGCGCACCTGCTTCACGCGGTCGGCATGGGCGCGCGCGGCCTCGGCGCGCGTCAGCGCCACGCGCGCACGGTCGGCCTCTCGGAACTCCGCGACCAGCCGGTCATAGGCGGCGGCGTCGAAGGCAGCGAGGTCGGGATGCTGCAGCGTGGCCGCGCGCAGCAATCCTTCGTGCAGGGCATAGGCGAAGGCGTCCTCGGCGGCCTCGGGTGCAAGGCGCCCGTCCTGCAGGCGCTGCACGATGGGCTCGATGCCCTGTGCGGCGGCCAGCGCGCGCCGCCAGCCTTGCCAGAGCGGCAGCGCATCGGGCCGCTCCGCCCAGGTGCCGAGGCGGTCCGCGATGGCCGCGAAGGACGGGTCCGCCGTGCCGAAGGCAGCGACGGGATCGAGGCCCGTCGCCTGCTTCAGCTCGGCCCAAGCCGCGGCGCCCGCTTCGAGCACGGCGGCATCGCCCGCCGGCGTATCCTCCGCCAGCGCCGCCGCTGCCTCCGGCCCGTGCTTCTGCCGCCAGAGGATCAGCGCGGACATCATCGACGGGTCGGTGTCCTCGCCGCGCCACAGACGGCCGAAGGCGGCAGAGCCAAGCGCGCCGCCGTTGCGCACGCGCCCGCGCGCGGCCTGGCCGGTGATCGCGGCCTCGATGGAAGCCAGCGGGTCGGCGCCGTCGCGCGCCACCCGCGCCGCGACCTCCTGCGCCGCGCGCCGGCCGGAA
>NZ_JACADR010000046.1 GCF_016106005.1 Roseomonas rosulenta | reverse complement strand
CCGCCCGAGGCGGGCGCGGGAGGCAGGGGGGGCGGGGGCGCCGCCTGGGCGGGGGGCGCGGGTGCCGGACGCTCCCAACTGCGGGCGGATGTGGCAGGCGCCGGCTGCGCGGGCGGCGTAGCCCAAGCCGGCGGCGTGCTGGCCGGCGTGGAGGAGACGGCCGGCCGTGCAGCCCGATGGCTGGGCGAAGCCGGCACCGCCTCGCCATCCATGATGCGGCGGTATTCCGGCTCACCCGGCAGAACAACCCGATCCAGCCGGTTGTTGTCGCTGTACCGTGAGTCGCTCGCCGGCTCGACCCGGACCTTGGCGGCGAAGGTGATGCCGTGCAGGTCGGCCAGGCCCCGCAGCATGCGCTTGGCCTTGGCCGCCTCGCTCATGTCCTGCGGATCGAGGCCGAGCGCGCTGTCGATCATCGCCCGAAAGATGCCCTTCGAGATCTTCCAGCCGATCGAGACACCCTGCTCGTCGACCTTGCCGCCGACGACGGTGAAGGTCTGCCAGAACTTGCGACGGATGTGCGGCCCGGCCGCCACCGTGAACTCGCAATCCAGCGTGCGGACGTCGCTCTCGGGGTTTCGCGCCGGCTTGAGCAGACCGCGATCCACCTCGCCCTGACCGTCGAGGCCGCCCTTGCGGATGGCCATGGTCACCTTGGCGAAGCTGCCATCGGGAATGAGGTCGGAGCCGCGCGGCAGCTCGGCATCGTTCATGTCGTACATGGGCATCACCCCTGGGCGCTGGTGTGGGCGTTGATCTTGCGAAGCAGGGCGGCGAGGTCGACCGGCTCGGTCTCGTCGAGGCGGCCGGAGCGGTCTTTCGCGGGCAGGCCGAAGCTGTTGCCGGCGCGGCAGACGAGACGCCGCTCGGTCCCGCGCTCCGGGTCGTAGCGCCAGGCGTCACCCTCGCGGCTGAACAGCCCCATGGTGACGACCTGGTCGACGATACCGGGCAGTTCCCGCGCCGCCTTGCCGCCTTCCATCTGCGGCTGCCAGGTCACCTTGCTGAACTCGTCGGTGACCTTCTCCAAGATGCCGACCATGATTGTGGTCTTGCCCGGCGCATGCTGGAGGTGCTTCAGCAGGCCGATGACTTCGCGCGCGAGCAGGCCATAGGCGCCGCGGGTGTCGGGCTTGCCGGTCTTCTCCGAGAAGGCCTCCGGCCGGAGCTTGGCCCAGGCCATCGCCTGGCGCGTCAGATCGGTGATGCTGTCCAGGAAGACGATCGACTTCCCGGCGAGCAGCCGCACCAGGTCGGGGTGCGCCGCGGCGAGGTGCCGGTAGTGGCCCTCCGAGAAGAAGCCGTTCGGATCGGCGGCCGGATTCACGCCGCCGACGAGACAGGCGATGTCGATGGCGTCCTCGAAGCAGCGCACGGGGATGCTGTCGCCGGGCCAGTCCTGGACCGACTTCATCCCTGCCTCGAGGTCGATGCAGATGGTTTCGGCCGGCGGCAGGGTCTTGAGCTGGGTGGTCTTGCCGACACCGCTGGGGCCGAACAGCGCCAGCGTGGTCTTGTTGGCTGCGCGCGACAGGCGCTCATCGGCGGTAACGATGCGCAGCGCCATCAGCCGTTCCCCCCGAAGGAAGCGGGCGCTGCGGCATGCGGGCTGTCTCGCAACTCGCGCTCGGTGCAGATGGTCAGCCGGTAGGTCGGCTTGCCCGTGCGCACGGTGCGCGCGGGCTCAAACGCATTGCGGATGCGCTCCGGCCAGGCGGCATAGGCGCGCTCGGCCACCTTGAAGCTGACCTCGACATACTCATTGGGATCCTCGCCGCCAACGCGGATCTGCTCGGCGAGCGCGGCCAGCCGGTGCTGGTCCCATTCCACCTTCTTAGGAAGGTCGGCGGTGACCTCGACGTTGCCGTCCTGGAAGCGGACCGTCCCGGTGTCCTTGCCGGCTGCGGCGCGGGCGCCGATGGCGCGCTGCTCGTAGCGCATGGCGATGGCGCCCTCGATCCAGTCCAGCGCCCGCTTCGCGACGTCGAACCGGGAGCGCGCCTCCTCCTGCAGCAGGGTAAGATGCTCCGCAGGGAGGTCGATCACCTGGCCGATCGGCAACAGGCGCATGTCGTCAATCGTCGGGTGGTTGCGGCGGGGGGAGTCCATCACGCCGCCTCCCGGCCGAGCAGGTCGGCCAGCGCGTAGCCGGCGGCGCTGCGGGCGCTCAGCGGTCGCGGCCGGACGACCAGCAGATAGGCGCAGCGCCCTTCGGCGACGCGGCGCTGCACGAGATGACCGAGGCCGGCTTCCGCCATCGCCCAGACGCGCCGCGCGACGGCTTCGAGATCCTCGCGCCGCTCGGGCGACAGCTCGGACGCGACCTTGTCGCGATCGCGGGCGAGCAGGCCGATGTGATAGACGATCGCCTCGCCGGGCGACGCATCGGCGTAGCGGTCGCACAGCCCATTCTCGGTCAGCACGACGTCCAGCAGATCCTCCACGTTCAGCAGGATCTCGTTCGACAGCAATTCGGGGGATGTGAAGCGCACCGTTCGGCTTTCCCTGTCACGCATGGTTCGGCATCTCCTTCTCTACGGAGACGAGGGGTGATTTTTCCCACCGGGGCGGATGCGGCTGCGGACGGTCGCTGCGAGCAGCCGGGCGCATGCCCGACGCCCGCAGCCAGCAGCGCAGGTCTGCGACGGCGCGGTAGAAGGCGGTGGAGGAGCGCGCATCGGCACGCTGCGCGGCGGCGACATCCCCCATCGCAGCGAGCAGGCGCAGCAGCGCCCCTGGCTGCAGGGGCAACTCCGCTGCGACACGGTGCAGGTCGAGGGTCAGGTCCGCATCGGCACAGTCCTGCTGCGTAGCGGACGCCCCTGCCGGGAACTGGTCGAGGTCGAGCGGCAGGCAGGTGACCCGTTGCCGTTGCCGCGCACGCCCTTGGTCGGCGACGACTGTGCGCGCGATCACGCCGGCGAAGGTGCTCCATGCGCCGCGCGCCGGATCGAACTGCGTACGGCGTTCCAGCAGCGCGACCAGGATGTCCTGCCGCAGGTCGTCGCGGTCGGCACGATGGAGGTGCTGGCGCCGGGCGGCGCGCGCCGCCTGGATGGCGGCGGCGGCCAGGGCGACCCGAAGTTCGGGGGCGTCCCACGGGGGTGGATGGCGGGGCGCGTCAGTACGTTGCGCGGGCATTTGATCCTCCTACGGCGCCGGGTGATGGCGACGTCGGGAGGGGGCCACACGGATAGGAGGGCAGTCAGCCTGGAACGGGTAGGTATTCCTGGTCAGAAATTGCCCGGATTTCCTGCCCGCCGCCACATCGTTCTAGTTCAGTAGGTTACGGTCCACCCATCGGGCGACGGACACCGTTTCGGCCATTTATTGACCGGCCTCAGGACAGGACGCTGGACTCAGTCGCGGAGTGGAACATAAACAGAACATCGCGTTACGCAGACGCGCAAACACCTGAGGCGCCCGCCATGTCCGTTTCCCTGTCCTACCCGCATGACCCTTCGTCGAATGCCCCCCGCCCCCTGGCTGCCGAGACCGTCTGGGCAGTCGCGGCGCAACTGCGTCAGGCGGTCGCCCGGCGCGACAGCCCCTGGGCCCTCGACCCGAAGGACCTGGTGGCCGCCGCCACCCGGCTGGAGGTCAATCGGCATCGCGTGGACGTGCATTGGGACTTCGCCCACGCCGTCCATGACGAGGACCGCCAGCCCGTGCTCGGCATCTGCGAGACGGATCCGACCGCGCCGGGCATCGCCCTCGTCTCGATCAACACGGCGCTCCTGACCAATCGCCCGGACCTGATGCTGAGCACCGTGGCGCATGAGCTGGGGCATGTGGTGTTCGACGTCCCCGCCGCCACGCGCCAGCCGGCCCGGCGCTACCGCTCCGTCAGCGCCGGCCCGCATAGCTTCGATGGTGCCACCGTGCGCGAGGAGCGTCGTGCCAATGAGTTCATGGGCGCCCTGCTCGTGCCGCCGGTCCCATTGCATCTGCGCCTGGTGGCCCATGCGCGCGCCGAACGGCTGCGCATGGTCCATGCGCCTCATCATGGCCGTGTCGGCTGCCGGGTGTTGGCCCGTGATACGGCACCGGAGGCAGTGGGCGGCGTCATCTCCGCGCTGGCGGGCGATTTCGGCGTGTCCGACCGCTTCATTGCCGTGCGCCTGCAGCGCTACCGCCTGATCGAGGGAGGCCGGCTGTGAGCTTTGGCAGCATCCTGCGCGAGCGGCGGACCGAGCTCAGCATCGGTCTGACCGACATGGCCGAGCGTCTCGGCATCTCCGCCGCCTATTGGTCGCGCATCGAGCGGGACCTCGAAAGCCCGCCGCGCGACCAGCTCATCGAACGCGCGGCGGCGATTCTCGGTGTGCAGATGGATGACCTGTACGTCGAGGCGAGGCGCCTGCCACCGGACATGCGGCAGGACATGGCGAAGGTGGTGCGGGCCTATCGGCGCCTGCGTGCGATCGAACGGAGGTGATCGTGGCCAAAACGAACCGGCGAAAACCGTACTACACGCTGCGGGAGATCTATGCCCGCTGGGCCATGGATGCCGACGACATCTCCGCCTACGTGCTGGAGGGCGAGCTCTGTCTGTCCCTCCCTGTTGCAGCGCTGCTGATGGAGGTGAGCGACACGCATCGAGCCGCGGATGGGCGGATCCGAGTCGAGCCGAAAGGGCGCCAGCACCAGGTCGGTCCCGTCGATCTGTCGCGCATCGATGCCTATGCAGTCCTGCAGAGCGGTGCGGGCCAGATCGCGCGGTTTCTGAGTCCGGCCGGCGAGCTGCTGGAACCGATCGACGAGGATGGCGAGCGCCACGCGCTGCTCGTGAAGCGGGCCCAGCTGGTCGTTCGGCATGACGAGCTGGAACGCTTCGAGATGGAGCATGATCTCGGTCACGCCAGTGAGCCGCTGCCATCAGCCCCCGTGCCCTCTCGTGCTTGGCTGACGCCAACGGCGCGCGGCGCGCCGCCTCGGCACGATTGGGAGGAGTGTCTCTGCGAGCTCGGTGCGATCGCCCATGACGAGGGCCTACCTGAGACGCAGGCCCCCCTGGTGCGGCGCATGATGGACTGGTTCTCGACCACCTACGGGCCGGAGAACGTGCCGAGCGAGAGCGCGGTGAAGCAGCGAGTCAGCCGGTTCTACCATCGTCTCCGCGGCGACGATCCTCGTAGCGCGGTGCCACCGCCGCCACGCCGCCGCGGACCTGCGCCGGCCCATGGGAAGAACGGTCGCGCGAATACGTAAAGGGGAGGCAGGACAATGCGTGCTGGATCACGATGCCCCTGCCGACCGCCAACGCCTACCTCCCGCCCCACCTCCGCGAGGTCTGCGACATCCTCGCCTGCGGCCTGGTGCGGCTGCGCAGCCGCGCTGCCGAGGATCTCGCGCGGGATGCCGCCCAGATCGAGGAGCATGGAGACGTTCGCCTACACTCGACCGCCAGGCAGCGCCGTCATGCGAACCCCAGGAGAAAGGGAGTCGCATGACCAGACGATCGACCGCGAAGGCGAGGCAGCACGATGCTGCGCCGCCGGCGCCCACCATCCCGAAGGTCCCACCGCCGCAGGTGCTACCGCGACTGGCTGCCCTCAAGACGGCACCGATCGCGCAGCTGAAGCAGCAGTGGCGAGAACTGTTCGGGAAGGAGCCGCCCCCATTCAGCCGCAGCTACATCACCAGCCGGCTCGCCTATCGCATCCAGGAACTCGCCTATGGTGGCCTGAAGCCGGAGACGCGGGCGCGCCTCGAGGCGCTGGGCGAGCAGTTGGACGGCGGGAATGTCGTGTTGCGGCGGATCCGCGCCGACAGCCGCCCGCTGCCTGGCACGCGGCTGATCCGCGAGCATGACGGCGTGCAGCATGTCGTCACCGTCCGCGCCGATGACTTCGAATATGAGGGCCGGCCGTACCGGTCGCTCTCCGCCATCGCGCGGCACATCACCGGCACGCGGTGGAATGGCTGGGCGTTCTTTGGGCTGCGCCAGCCGGGCGGTGGTGCATGAGGCGGAAGGCATCTGGCGGCGATATGATGCCGGCGACCACCAAGAAGCTCCGCTGCGCGGTCTACACCCGGAAGTCCACCGATGAGGGGCTCGACAAGGAGTTCAACACGCTCGATGCGCAGCGCGAGGCCTGCGAGGCGTATGTGGCCAGCCAGCGCGCGGAGGGGTGGACCCTGGTCGGGGACCGATATGACGATGGCGGGTTCTCCGGCGGGACGCTGGAGCGCCCCGCACTGAAGCGGCTGCTGGCGGACATCGAGCAGGGCCTGGTCGACGTCATCGTCGTCTACAAGATCGACCGACTGTCCCGCTCGCTGATGGACTTCGCCAAGTTGGTGGAAACCATGGAGGTGCACGGCGTGACCTTTGTTTCGGTCACCCAGTCCTTCAACACCACCACCAGCATGGGCCGGCTGACGTTGAACATCCTGCTCTCCTTCGCGCAGTTCGAGCGCGAGGTGATCGGGGAGCGGATCCGGGACAAGGTCGCGGCCTCGAAGGCGCGCGGCATGTGGATGGGCGGGAAGGTGCCGCTCGGCTACGACGTCGCCAACCGCAAGCTGGTGGTGAACGAGCCGGAGGCCGCGCGAGTGCGGCGGGTGTTCGAGCTCTTTGTCGAGACCGGCTCAGGGGTCGAGACGGTCCGTCGCCTGCAGGCCGAAGGCGTGACGGGCAAGTCCGGGAAGCGGCTGGACAAGGGCGACGTCTACAAGGCGCTGAACCTGCGGACCTATATCGGCGAGGTCACGCACAAGGGCAACGTGTACCGTGGGGAGCACGAGGCCATCATGCCGCGGGAGCTATGGGATCGGGCGCACGCCATCCTGCAGGTCAGCCCGCGCACCCGTGCCGCGCAAAACCGGCAGCACGCGCCCGCGCTCCTGAAGGGACTGATCTTTGGGATCGATGGCCGCGCGATGTCGCCGACGCACGCGGTGAAGAACGGTCGGCGCTATTGCTATTACGTCGCGCAGCGAGTGCTGAAGGCCGACGCGATTTTGGACGACGGCATCGTGCGACGCGTGTCGGCGGCGCAGATTGAGGGCGCGGTGGTCAGCCAGGTCCGCGCCCTGCTGCGGCAGCCGGAGATCGTGGTCGGCACCTGGCTCGCGGCGCGGCGCGAGGCGCCGGACCTGACCGAATGCGAGGTTCGGGACGCACTGCATCGGCTCGACCCTCTGTGGGGCGAGCTGTTCCCGGCGGAGCATGCGCGGATTGTCCGGGCTCTAGTAGAGCGGGTCGTGGTCGGGCCCGCGGGCGCCGATATCCGCCTCCGCGTGGAGGGTCTGGCCGGGCTGGTTCGAGACCTCACCGCCATCGCGCCCGAAGCGCTGAGGCCCGCCGCGTGACCGCCGCGACCAGCATCACGGTCCGGGTGCCGTTGAAGATCCGGCGGCGGCCGGGGCGGAAGACGGTGGTCACGCCGGTAGCAGAGGAGGGCGGCGATGCCGCCATCCCTACGCGTGCGGACCCGGCGCTGGTGAAAGCGCTGGCGCGGGCGTTTCGGTACCAACGGCTGCTCGACGAGGGACGCTACGCCTCGATCACCGAAATGGCGGCGGCCGAAAGGATCGAGCGGGGTTATCTGGGCAGCCTGCTGAGACTGACTCTGCTTGCTCCTCCATTGGTGGAGAAACTGATGGAGGGGAGGGTGGGGCTCGGTGCGACCCTACCGGAACTGCTCCAGCCATTTCCGGAGATCTGGCAACACCAACACATGTTGCTCGCGCCACAGTGACGTTGGCTCATCCGTCCGCTTTGCGCCCATCGCAGCTGTCCGTATGACGTCGTCGCCCTCCTGACTGCCGTGACAGTAGAGGCGGCCTATGGGCGAGTTTGTAGTAGCAGGAGAACGTCAGGGGCAAAGCCGTGGCCGCAGTGATTGCTGAGTTCGTGCATCTAGGTGACGCGCTTATTCGTGACGGGGCTGTCACCAGCCTATGGCGCAAGAGTAGATAGTCGCGACGGAGTTCCCTAGACTGTACCCGAATCCATCGCGAGAACAATGACGGGCCATCCGTTCAACTCGACCCAGATCACCCGAGCGGGCTTCGAGTATCAGGACCTTCTCGGCATCGGCTTCCTCCTCGACCTCTTCCAGGAGTCCGACCTCTTTGACTGGGTCGCCCTCGACAGTGAGGCGGCAGTTGACGGCGAGAAGCTCGGAGGTTTGGACGACGTGGTCGCCCTTCGCAAGAAGGACGGGGTCCTCCTGCTGCGTCAAGTGAAGTTCACCGTCGACCCCGGGCGGGAGGACCTCGAACTCTCGGTGGATTGGCTCCTGGCCAAGCGAAAGAAGGGGACGTCGAGCCTCCGGAAGTGGTCGGATCGGTTCCTTGATGCCGTGCGCAGAGGGCGTCAGGTCG
The DNA here is from genome assembly GCF_016106005.1 of Roseomonas rosulenta. Classification (GTDB taxonomy): domain Bacteria; phylum Pseudomonadota; class Alphaproteobacteria; order Acetobacterales; family Acetobacteraceae; genus Neoroseomonas; species Neoroseomonas rosulenta. Next base: position 14,121 of record NZ_JACADR010000046.1, on the reverse strand, counting down.
ACGCTGCCCTACTGACGAACCGAATGCCGGACGCCACCCTCTCCGGGGCCATCGAAGATGGGTTCCTAAAGCCCGACAAGGTGCTGCCAGCCGATTGGGCTAGGCTCGTCTCGGAGATTGGCTCGGAGGCGGATGCGCGAACCTTCTTCGCGGCATTCCGGTTCGAGCATTCGCAGCCCTGCATGGACGATCTCGAGAGAACCCTCCGCGATCGCGTCGTGCCGGAGTACACGGATGACGATGGGTGGCAGCGTCTGCGGTCAGCGGTACGCAACTGGTCCATCTCTGCGGGTCGGCCGCGGGCGGGCGGTCACATCCGCTACGACGATCTGAAGGCCCTTCTCTCGACCCGCTGGCCGAAACCTCTCTCACAGGACTTCCGTGTCCCGCAGGACTACGCACCTCCGGATGACGACTTCCATCGCCTATTCCGGGAGCGCGCCGAGCAGCCCGGCACGACCGTCTTGGCTGGTCCTCCCGGTCGGGGGAAGAGCACCTACCTCTCGCATGTCGCGCAGGAACTGGCAGCGGAGTCATGGCCCGTCGTCCGCCATCACTATTTCCTCTCGCTTTCCGACAGCGCGGGGCGATCCCGATACGTCGAGGCGTCCTACTCACTCGTCCACCAAATGATACGCCTCTATCCGGAACTCAGCGTCCAGGATCCGCACAACGAGGATCGACTGCGCGAGACACTGGAAGAGGCGGGGCGGCTGGCCATTGAGGCGGGCAAGGCCCTCGTCGTGATCGTGGATGGCCTCGACCACGTCTGGCGCGACACCGGGGAGAGCCGCCAGCTCGTCCATCTTTTCAACGTTCTGCTGCCACCCCCGCCCGGGGTTTCGATCGTCGCCGGCACCCAGCCGGTGGAGGATGGACATCTGCCGCCGCGGCTGCTTGCTGCCGAGCCAAGGGAGGGCTGGCTCACTCTGCCCCAGATGGGGCCGACTGCGGTACGTCGGTGGGTGGAGCACCAAGCCGATGCTGGGCGTCTGCTTCCCCCGGAGGGCTGGGACCGGTCGGACGCCCTGACGGAGATTGCAGGGGCATTCGAAGAGATCACGGGCGGACATCCCCTGCACCTCGTCTACTCCTTCGAGGCGCTCGTGCAGCGTCATGATCCTGTGTTCCCCCACGACGTGCGCTCCCTTCCCCGATGCCCCGACGGCGACATCCGGCGCTATTACGGAGTCCTTTGGACCGAACTCGGCCCCGACGCGCGGGAGATGATCCACGCCATGGCAGTGACGGGGTTCTCCTGGCCTCGAAACGGCGTGATTGAATGCCTCGGGGGCACGGCGTCCGTCCGCGCGTGGAGTGAGATCTCCCATCTCACGGCGACACGACGGACTGGCACTCAGCCCTTCCACGAAAGCCTAGTCGCTTGGGTGCGGGCCCGTGCCGATTACGCCGAGGCCGAAGGTAGGCTCCTGCCCCGCATCGTCGCCTGGCTCAAGGGAAGGGATGCGGGGGACGCGTGGCGCTGGGGTTGGCTCTGGATCATGCAGGCGCGGCTTGGCGCGCCCGAGGACCTCATCGCGGGGCCTACGCGGCAGTGGGTCATAGACGCCCTCTGTTGCGCCCGCCCCGTGAAGGAGATCGAGCGCGTCATCGATGCGGCGGAGCGAGCGGCATTTGCGAAGGGTGCCTACACGCGGGTGGTTGAACTGCGCTCCCTGCGGGTGCGCTTGCTGAACGGGGGGAAGTTCCAGCTTCAGGAGTTCGCGCCGTTCCTCGAGGCAGCGTTGCGCCTGTCCGGCGACCGCTGGTCCTGTTCCCAGGTGGTCGGCGACTTGCGAGCGACGGACTCCCCGGAGCTAGTGGCTGCGGCACGCATATTCCGGGGCGAGGAGAATGACGTCTGCGCCGCGATCTTCGACGAGTTGAACGATCGCCTGCGGCACCAGGCCGAGTTCGGTCCGGGACGCTCAGGACTGGACCAGGATCTTCCCAAGCTAGTGGCGATGTCGGCTGCAAACATAGCCGGTTTCGACGATTCGCGGGTCGTTCGCTACGTGCGAACTCGCGGCGGTGCAGCAATCTTCCAGGCATTCGTCGATGAGGTTGCAGTCCAGAAAGATTTTGATCGCTTGGTTCGGCTCGCGGGAGACTCGAATCTCAAAGGCTTCCGTCGGTCCATCGTCCTGCACGCCATCGTTCGTCTAGGCATAGTCGAAGGGGTGGACCCCCGAACACGTTCGGATCTCGGCGTTGTATTCGAGGACCCGCTCGGGACGTGCTGGTCGGTGGTGAAGCGGACGGGCGTCCGACGTGTGCCGTCGGCTTCCGGCCCACCCCGGCCCAACATGGGCGATCGCTTTCATTCCCTGAGCAGCATACCCGCATACCTTCATGCCCTGTTCTTCGGCATCGTCGCTGCCGGCCTGACTGCAGAAGGCCCGTCTAGCCCTCGTCGTGAAGGCCCGCTGGCAGGGCGTCCTTGGCTCACCGATGCCATCGCATGGCTTGAGGAGCAGGCGCTGGTTTCAGCCGAGGAAATCGGGAAGGGGAACTGCCCGGGCCTCGAGCAATTCCTTGGCGCAACGATGGACGTGTCGCCTCCACCGCGGAGTGCTCGCTTCGAGGAGCACCAGGACGAGCGTGTCTTTCGGCAGGCGGTCGCTGCCATCGGGGCGGACCTGGAACTGCTGCGGGGCGCTGGAGGCTTGGCCCAGAGTGCCATTATCCAGCTGCTTGATTCCCCTGACGACCGTGCAGCCTGGGTGAGAGCTGCGAGCCGAACTCTTTTCGCGAGAGGCATCCGCCTCTTCGCATCAGATGTAGCTCGGCACGAGATAGAGAAGGATCTCGAGGCTCTCGACCGGAAGGTGACCCAGTTCGACGAGCGGTCGATCGCGTACCTAGATCTCGCCCGCTATGCGATCTTTCATGAACTCGGCGTCGAAGGGGCGAGAGCGTTGCGGACTGCGGCCGGATGCATGCTCGGCTACGGCTACAGGAAGGATCCGGCCATCTTTGAGCTGCTCTACGCGATCAGCGCGAGCCTTCGTGTTGGACTGCCGGAAGCCCAGGGATGGCTCGCGGAGATCGCGCCATCGGTCATGGCGATCAGGATTTACACAGACGGCGACGAAACGCGGCATGCGCGGGGACACTTCGCTGAACTCCTTGCCGAGCATCAGCCGGCGTGGCTCGTCTCCTTGTGCGAGGAGGAGGCTGCGCATGCGAGATGGAGCGATCTCGACGATTCACTCGAGAAGGCCCTTCGAATCGTCCCGTCCGACTCGAAGGTTGGATCGGCTTTCTTCGCGACGTTGGTTTTTCGATCCGAGTTGAAGGCGCTTGAAGCCAGGGCTGAGAAGGGTGAACCGGGTATCGGGGATGCGCTCTCGAGGCAGTTGACTGTGACGGGCGGCATGCCCCTCCCGAGCTACAGACGGGACGGGTACATTGGAAAGTCGTCGGAGGATGCTCCCACGCTCGATCCCGAGGGCCCCTGGCTCGGCGAATTTCCGCCGGACGAATTGGAAAGGTTTCTCGACGAGATCGACGGCTACGGATTCAACTACGATCGCCAGGGTGCGGCCATCGAGGCCTGGTTGAGACACTGGGAGCGCCTGGGGAGAGGCCACGAGGCTGTTTGCACCCTGGTGGAACGGACCCGGCTCGCGAGACACCGCTATCCCGCCGAACGGGGGCTCGACGTCGCTTGCGACGTCGCTCTCCGCGTCTTCGGGAGGGAGGGTGCGTATCCTCTATTCGTGCATACGCACATCTTGAGGCGCGGCTGGGGGACGTGGTGGTCAGGTCGGGAGGAGGCGTTGCGGCGCCTGCGGCGCGTAGCGGAGGTCTACCCGGAACGCTGGGAGGACTTCATCCAACAAACGTCCGCGGGCGACGACAGTCGCCTGGACGATTGGCTCGCGATCGGCACCGACCTGTGGGTCGAGTTCTTCCTCCTCATCGGCCGGCGCGATCTCGCGAGGGCGCTGACCCGATCCATGCTCGACAGCCACCTCCAGGAACTAGCCAACCAGCCGATCCCGGAAGTCCCATGGGCCGTCTCGGTATGATGGCCGAAGACATCGCGTTTCGCTTGCTCTTGACTCGCCTGGACGCCCCAGCCCGCTTGGTTCGGCTTCTCGCGGCGCGTGAGATCGGCGCTCTCCTCGCCCAGGACCGCGATGGCAAACTGCGGTCCCTATATCTCGACTGGTTTTCCCGCCGTCCTTTGGAGTCTTCCTGCGTCGATGCCGCTATCCCAATCGGCCTCTCAGGACCACGGCTTTGGACCGATCTGTCGACGTTCACGCGAGCGGGACGGCCGTCGATCCTGCTCGATATGCTTGCCGGCGAAATGTTCGGTCGCAGACCTGCCTTCCGCCCCTGGCTGAACGCCCACAGTCGGGAGCCGCCGCGCGACTTCGAACCGCCCGAGCACTTTGCGCTCTGGTCATCGAGGCATCTGGCTCCGATCTATATTCGGGTGCTCCGAGATGCCGATCGCCGGACGTCGGAGCCATTCCTCCTTCGTCAGTACGCGTGGGAATATGCTGAACTGAAACGTCTGACGGGCCTGCCGGACGCCGATTTCAGCTACTTCTTCGATGGTGACGACAAGCACATCAGCCAGCACGAGAGCGCCACCTCCGCACTCTACCTGTCTGCGTATCTGCGAGCGATCCACTTCGGTGTGGCCCAGCGCGGCATGCCCCTGACCCTCGCGGAACACGCGGCCAGTTTCGCTCGACCGGCGCACCTACGCCTTGCCTCGGTACGCCCCGGTATGCCCCCGGCCGGCTGGCCGCACTTCGATGATGACCCGACGGCTGACGATTGGCTCGACGTGATTGCGGCGGACGACCCGGGACAGCTCCGGGATGGCGACGAAGAATGGATCGTCGCAGCCGCGTCGGCTCTGGTTCACCAGTCGGACGACCGCTGGATCATGGCTGAAGTCAATTCGGCGTGGACGGCGGGGCCCCTCCCGCACGGTCAGGAGTTGCAGGCGGCATCGGACTTCGAGGTTGGCGGCGATGACGACGCGTTGCTTCCCCAGCGTCTGCGGTATCCAATCTCCCGGCACCAGGCGTCCTTCGGTACATCCGAGAAGCCTTTGGTCACCAACGCCCGAGCCCATCCATTTCCGGGTCGCTGGCACCTGGACGTCATCGATCGCTGCGGCGTAGTTCCCGTTTTGCCCGTTCGCCACGAGCCGATCGAAGTGGAGTTCGAGGCGGACGGGATCTGGTTCCGCCACGAAGGCCGTGCGATCGCCCGCTGGATCCACTGGTATCATCGGTGGACGATGAGCCATCCCGAGGCGCGCACCTTCGCATCCGGGGCAGCGCTCCTCCTGTCCCAGTCGACCGTCGCCCGGATGGAGGCGGAAGCAGGTGTACGTTTCCTGCGCGTTGTGACAGCGACGAGCCATCCCCGTGGCCGTAAGGCCGAGGAACTTATGGCCCGCAGGGTTCGCTGTTCGTGGCCCGTGGACTTCAATCGACAGGGATGCTGATCCTCGAACCTCATACCTCGCTCAAAGACGAGCAGTCTAGGAAGGCCCGCCGCCTGACGGCCGCCTTTCCAGATGTTCCATTCGAACGCGAACCTGCTGATCTCGACCAACGTCGGGCGATGCCGAACGGACCGGCCGGTCTACCCACACGCCGAGCAGGTCATCATCCCCCGCTTCTCCCGCGCCGGCTCTATGACATAGCCGCAGCGCATGCAGTTCGCGCCGTCGTCTGAGGCGTCGAACGGATCTGCTACGCGCCTCGGGAGCGGCGTCGTCGAGACCTCCTTGCGCGGCCGCCCTCGGCCGCGGGGTGCGGCGACATCAGGCGCTTCAGCCACGTTCAGTGATCCAGGCGCCGAGGATGCCTCCTCGGTCACCGCGGGATCCCACGCCGGCATCACATGCGTCGTGGGCGCTATCACAGGGACGCTGACGGGCGCAGGGAGATCGGGCGTCGCAATCGCCCGCTTTGCCTGGAAGCCGCCGTCCCAGGATGCCGCGCGAACGCGTGGGTCCAAGCGCTGCGGGCGATCCGTGCTCCCGCGGCCGGACCGCAGGTGCACGACTTCCACGGTCCGGCTGCCGCCGGTTCCGCTGCGACGCGGAATGCTCAGCGTTTCGCGCCGGTTCGCCGGTTCCGGCTTGTCGTCTTTGAAGCGGGCGAAGACGCGGTCGATGTCGTCCATGGACGTCCAGTATGACGAGGTAAAGCGGCACTTCGGCGCCGCGGATTAGCTTGGTGGTCGATCGACGTTTCGCGGCAAAGCGCGATTGCAGGGGCGATCGATTTACTGAGTTTCGGCGCCAGGGCTCGAAAAACAATACCGTAATTCAACGGCTTAAGCTTGAGGGTAAAATCGGCCTACCCTCAAGGTTTGGAGACTCTCCGCTCTCCGCGGCCGAAATTCGGCGCTGGTTGCGCGTTCGAACCATCAAGGTCCGCGCGCAAAGCACGGCCAAACCTGCGCCTCAGCGCGGTTCCTGACTAGGAGAGACAAGTTGTGAGAGAGAAGAATGGAGCGGGCGAAGGGATTCGAACCCTCGACCCCGACCTTGGCAAGGTCGTGCTCTACCCCTGAGCTACGCCCGCGCTCCGTGCGGGCCGCGCTAATGGCATGGCCCGCAGGCGATTGCAAGCCACCCCAGTGCATCGGCTCGCCGCCCTCTCGACACGCCGCCCCCGACGGCGCGATCCTCCGTCGAACGGCACCTCGCCGGGAGGAAGACGCCATGAACCGCCGCACCGTGCTCGGCCTCGCCGCCGGCACCGTCGCCCTGCCCGCGCTCAGCGCCCGCGGCCAGCCCCTCGACCGCCCGCTGCGCATCGTCGTGCCCTTCGCCCCCGGCGGCACCTCGGACATCCTGGCCCGCATCCTCGCCCCCGACCTCACCCGTGCCTTCGGGCAGGGCGTGGTGGTGGAGAACCGCACCGGTGCGGGCGGCAACATCGGCGCGGACCTGGTCGCGAAATCCCCGCCCGATGGCCACACCCTGCTGCTGATCGATGTCTCGACGCTGGCCACCGCGCCTTCGCTCTACACGCGCCTGCCCTTCGACCTTAAGCGGGACCTCGCACCGGTCACCATGCTGATCTACGCGCCCTACATCCTCGCGGTGCACCCCTCGGTGCCGGTGCGCAACGCCGCCGAACTGGTCGCCTATGCCAAGGCCAACCCGCAGCGGGTCAATGTCGGGCATGCGGGCATCGGCGTGGGCAACCACCTGACCGGGCTGCTGGTGACGCAGCACTGGGGTGCGGACCTCACGCAGGTGCCCTATCGTGGCGGGGCGGCCGCGCTCACCGCCGTCGCAGCGGGAGAGGCCCAGATGATCATCAACGGTGCCACCGCCACCGCCCCCTTCTGCCGCCAGGGCACGCTGCGCCCGATCGCCGTCACCGGCCCTGCACGGCTGCCCGATTTCCCCGACGTGCCCACCTTTGCCGAGCTCGGCTGGCCGGCTGCGCAATCCGGCACCTGGCAGGGCGTGCTCGCGCAGGGCGGCACGCCGCCGGCCATGGTCAACCGCCTCGCCACCGACATCCGCGCCGCCATGGCGCTGCCCGCCACGGCCGAGCGCATCGCAGCACTCGGCGCCGTCAACAAGGTGGAGGGGCCCGACAGCTTCCGCACCTGGCTCGATGCCGAGATCGAGGTCTGGGCCGCCGTGGTGCGCGCCAACAACATCCGCCTGGACTGAATGCCGGAAACCCCCGAGGGCCTGCTCGCCCGCCTCGCCGCCGCCGGAATCGCCGCCGAGACCCGCCACCACCCGCCCGTCTTCACCGTGGTGGAGAGCCGGTCCCTGCGCGGCAGCCTGCCCGGCGGGCACACGAAGAACCTGTTCCTGAAGCCCGCGAAGAGCGACGGCCCCTTCCTGCTCGCGACGCTCGAGGAGGAACGCCAGGTCTCGGTCAACGCCCTCGGGCGACTCGCCGGCGCCGGCAAGGTGACGATGGCAAGCGCGGAGGAGCTGGTCGCCACCCTCGGCGTTCCCCCCGGCTCGGTCACGCCTTTCGGCCTGGTCAATGCCACGCCCGGCACGGTGCGCTTCGCGATGGACCGGCACCTGGCGCAGGGCTTCGAGCGAATCTGGGTGCATCCCCTGACCAACGCCGCCAGCACCGGCCTTGCGCCGGCCGACCTGTTGCGCTTCCTGGCCGGCTGCGGGCATGAGGCCGCGCTGTTGGACTTCGGCTGACGCGGCGCGGGCTTCCCAGGCGCCCCGCCGCCGGCCTACACGCCTTGCGTCGCGCCCCGGACGGCGCATCTATGCGCGAAGACTTGAGGAATGCCCCCCATGGAAGTTCTCTTCGACCCTGCCCGCCAGAACGCCGCGCCCGGCGCCGCCGCCGACGGCGTCATCAAGGATGGCGACCAGAAGACCTTTATGCAGGATGTCGTCGAGGCATCCCGCGAGGTCCCCGTCCTGGTCGATTTCTGGGCGACCTGGTGCGGCCCGTGCAAGACGCTGACCCCGGCGCTGGAGAAGGTGACGAAGGCCGCCGGCGGCCGCGTCCGGCTGGTCAAGATCGACATCGACAAGAACCGCCAGCTGGTCGCGCAGCTCACCCAGATGGGGCTGCCGCTGCAGTCGGTGCCGACCGTGGTGGCCTTCTGGCAGGGCCAGATCCTCGACCTGTTCCAGGGTGCGTTGCCGGAATCCGAGGTGAAGCGCTTCGTCGAGGGGCTGCTCAAGGCCGCCGGCGGGCAGATGCCGGGTGCGGACCTCATGGCCGAGGCCGAGGCCGCCGTCGCCGCCGGCGACCATGCCGCGGCGCTCGAGCTGTTCGGCGCGCTGTCGCAGCAGGAACCGGAGAACGCCAAGGCGCTGGCCGGCGTCGCCCGCGCGCTGCTGGCACTGGGCGAGGAAGACCAGGCGATCGCCGTGCTCGACAGCGCGCCCGACAAGATCAAGGCCTCTGCCGAGCTCACGGCCGCGCGCAGCGCGATTGAGCTTGAGATCGAAGGGCGCCGCGCGAAGGCCATGCTGGCCGAATTCGAGAATCGCCTGGCCGCCGACGCCGACGACCATGCCGCACGCATCGACCTTGCGATCGCGCTGAACGCCGCGGGCAATCGCGAGGGCGCGGTCGATGCGCTGATCGAGGCGATCCGCCGCGACCGCGCCTGGAACGAGGAGGCCGCCCGGAAGCAGCTGCTGAAGTTCTTCGAGGCCTGGGGCTTCGACGATCCCGCCAGCAAGGCGGGCCGGCGCAAGCTCTCCGCCCTGTTGTTCCGCTGAGGGGGCACCAGGCGTCGATGCCCCCCTTCCATCCGCGCCTGGCCGACCTGCCGCGAGAGGTCGCGGTCTTCCCGCTCTCCGGCGCGTTGCTTCTGCCGCAGGGCCGCCTGCCGCTCAACATCTTCGAACCGCGCTACCTCGCCATGACCATGGACAGCCTGGCCAACGGCCGGATGTTTGGGATGGTGCAGGCCGATGCGCGTGCGCCGAAGGGGCCGACCGGGCCGGGGCTGTACCGCATCGGCTGCCTCGGGCGCCTGTCCTCCTTCAGCGAGACGGAGGACGGGCGGCTGCTGATCACCCTGACCGGCCTGCTGCGCTTTCGCATCGCCGAGGAACTGCCCCTCGCGCCCGGCGGCTATCGCCGGATCCGTGCCGACTACGGCGAATTCGCCGCCGACCTCGTGGTGCCCGAGGCCGGCGAGGAGACCCCGCCCGCGGTCGACCGGGCCGAGCTGCTCGGCGCGCTGCGCCCCTATTTCCGCGCCCGCGGCATCGAGGCGAACTGGGATGCGGTGGAGCAGACCGCCGACGACATGCTGGTCACCACTCTCTCCATGGTCTGCCCCTTCGACGTGCCCGAGAAGCAAGCGCTGCTGGAGGCGCCCGATTGCGGCGAGCGCGCCCGCATGCTGGTGGCGCTGATGCGCATGGGCGCGGCGGCCAACGCTTCGCCCCCCGACGGGCGGCCGAGCTAATCCACCCGCCAGGGGCGCGCCTGCCGCGCGGCCCTGGCGCCTACCACCCCAAGGGGCCCGCGCGGCCCCGGCGAAGCAGGACGAACACGCATGTCCGAGACATCCCCGCAGGGCGGCACGGTCGATCCCCGCCTGCTGGAAATCCTGGTCTGCCCGGTCACCAAGGGCCCGCTTCGCTACGATCGCGAGAAGGGCGAGCTGGTCAGCGAGCGCGCCGGCCTCGCCTACCCGATCCGCGACGGCATCCCGATCATGCTGCCGGACGAGGCGCGCAAGCTCGACGCCTGAGCGCATGTCTGCGGCACCGACGGAACTGCGCCTCAAGCGCGCCGAGCAGCTTCTGGAGGTCGCCTGGCCCGATGGCGCGCGCCATCGCCTGCCGGCCGAATACCTGCGCGTCGAGAGCCCGAGCGCCGAGGTGCAGGGCCATGGCCCGGGGCAGAAGGTAATCGTCGCGGGGCGGCGCCATGTCGGCATCCTGCGCGTCGAACCAGTCGGGAACTACGCGGTGCGCATCGTCTTCGACGACCTGCACGACACGGGCATCTACTCCTGGGACTACCTGCGCACCCTCGGTGCCGAACAGGAGGCGCGCTGGTCGGCCTACCTCGCGGAACTCGGCGCGCGCGGGCTGTCGCGCGACCCGCCGCGGCGCGCCTGAGGCGGGGCGATGGACGACGTGTTCCGGCGTGACGGCGGCGGCGGTGGCCGCCCGCATGCGCGCAACGTGCTCGGCGGCGTGCTGCTGCCCTGCTCGGTGGCGCCGCTGACCGGCTTCTTCCGCGACGGCTGCTGCAACACCGACGCGCAGGACCACGGCCTGCACGTGGTCTGTGCCGAGGTCAGCGCGGAGTTCCTCGCCTTCAGCCAGGCGGTCGGCAACGACCTCTCGACGCCGCGGCCGGAATACGGCTTCGCCGGCCTCAGGCCCGGCGACCGCTGGTGCCTCTGCGCGGCGCGGTGGGAGGAAGCCCGCCGGGCCGGCGTCGCACCCCCCGTTCTGCTGGAGGCGACGCACGAGGCGGCGCTGCGGGTGACCACGCTGGCGCATCTCGAGGCGCACGCGATCGGGCGGGACTGAGCCGGGCGCTTACGCCGCCGGCACCGAGGGCAGCGCCCGGCGCGGCCGCTGCGCGGCGATGCGCGTGAGCACCGTCTCGACGTCATAAGGCTTGCCGATGATCTCGAACTCGCCGGCGCCACCATGCTCGGCCAGCGCCTCCGCCGCATAGCCGGAGGCCAGCAGCACGCCGATGGACGGGCGCAGCCTGCGCGCCTCGCGCGCCAGGTCCACGCCTGTCATCCCCCCGGGCATCACCACGTCCGAGAACAGGATGTCGGCCTGCGCGCCTTCCTTCAGCAGCGCCAGGGCGGTCGGTCCGTCGGGGGCGGCCAGTACCGCGAAGCCGGCATCCTGCAGCATGTCGACCGCCACGGCGCGCACCGCGGGTTCGTCCTCGACCACCAGCACCGACCAGCCGACGCCCGAATTCGCCTGGATGCGCGGCGGCGGCGCGGTGCCTCCCACCGCCTCCTCGGTCGCGGAGCCGAGCGGCAGGTAAAGCGTGACCGTGGTGCCGCGCCCCGGCGTCGACTGGATCGCGACATGCCCCCCGATCTGGCGCACGAAGCCGAAGACCTGCGACAGGCCGAGCCCGGTGCCCTGGCCCGGGCCCTTGGTGGTGAAGAAAGGCTCGAAGGCGCGCTCGCGCACCTCCGGCGGCATGCCGGTGCCGGTGTCGCGCACCTCGATCGCCACATAGGGGCCGGGCTGCGCCTCGGCGTTGCCGGCCAGGGCCTGTTCCTGTAGCCAGGCGCGCCGCGTCAGCACGCGCAGCTTGCCCCCGCGCGGCATGGCGTCGCGCGCATTGATCGCGAGGTTGAGCAGCGCCGCCTCGAGCTGCGCCGCATCCGCGCTGCAGGCCGGCAGCTTCTGGTCGAGCGCGAGCTCGACCGACACGCTCTCGTCCAGCGCGCGGCGCAGCAGCGGCATGAAGTCCCGCAGCAGCGCATTGGCATCGACATTGGTGAGCGTCAGCGGCTGGCGCCGCGCGAAGGCCAGCAGGCTGGCATTGAGCCGTGCGCCGCGGTCCACCGCCGTGACGGTCGCCGCCAGCAGGCGCTTGGTGCGCTCGTCCGCGCGCGATCCGAGATGGCGCTCGAGCGCGCGCGCCGTGCCCAGGATGGCGGTGAGCAGGTTGTTGAAGTCGTGCGCGACGCCGCCGGTTAGCCGCCCAAGTCCTTCCATGCGCTGGGCGTTGCGCAGGCTCTCCTCCGCGACCTCGCGCCGCGCGATCTCGGCGCGCAGCTCGGCCGCGTTCGCCTGGAGCCGCTCGAGCGTCTCGGTTCCGGTGCGCACGCCGATCCAGATGCGCCAGCCGGCGAACAGCAGCGTCAGCGCCAGCCCCATCGCCAGGGCGGCATTGGCGCTGGACTGCACGACCATCGTCGACTCCACCTGCGTGAGCGGCACGGCGTATGCGACGAACAGCGGCAGGTCGCCGACCCGCTGCCAGGCGACCAGCTGGGCTGCGCCGTCGCCGAAGGGGTCTGCGACGATCGGCCGCGTGTCGCCCTGCGCGATGGCGAGGCGCAGCGGGTCGCGCTGCGCCAGCGTGCCGAGCGGTCCCCCACCCTGGCGCAGCAGGGTCAGCCCATCCCAGCGCAGCAGCGCAAAGCGCCCATTCGGCCCGGCGAGCCGGCTCCATTCGGACAGGAATGCCTCGGCCTTCAGGACGCCCAGCAGCGCGCCGTCGGGCGGGCGGCCCTCAGGCGCGCGGCCGCGCGCCATGAGCACGGCCGCGCCCTCACCGAAGATCTCGCGTGGCGCGGGGTCGAAGACCAGGCCTCGCAGCCCCTCGCGGAGTGCGCGGATGCTCTCGAGGCCCGACAGGTCCGCCAGCGGCGCGGGTTCGGCCCTGCCGGACACCATGGCGCGCCCGTCGGGGCGCACCAGCACCAGCGTCATGTCGTCGGGCTGCTGGTTCTCGATGCGCCGCAGGTCGCCCTGCAACGCCGCGCGGCGCGCCTGGATCTGCGCCCAGGTGAGGCCGGCCGTGGCATCGTCGACCCGGTCGATCGCCGCGCTGGCCACCTGGACCACCCGCAGCGCATGCTCGCGCGCGATGGCCGCCGCGGCGCTGACGCGGCGCTGCGCGTCATCGCCCGCATAGGCGCGGTCCTGAACGGTCAGCATGGCCATCAGCGCCAGCGGAATGGCGATCGCCAGCAACAGCACGATCACCGCGGAGACCGGCGGCGGCCTGGTGCGTCCTGTGCGGGGTGCCGCCGTATTCAACCGGGATCGTCCTCGAGCATCGCGGCGCTGCGCGTCATCCGGGCGCGGCCTGCGCGGGGGTGGCGTGCCGACGATGTCGGCAGCCGGCAACAGCCCCGCAGCCGGAGCACCGCTGCGCAAGGGGAACAGGCTGCCGCATCCGGCGGGCGGCGATCAAGACCTCGTTACGATTGTATCACTCCGCCGGAAGCGCGGCGAGGCGCCGCCGGCGGCGCAGGCGCCACTCCTGTGCGAGCGCCATGATGGAGGTGAGCAGCATGAACCCCGCCGCGGCGAAGAAGACCAGGCGTGGCTGCCCGCCATCGAGCAGCCAGCCGAACAGCGGCGGCCCGACCATGCCGCCCAGGTTGAAGCCGGTCGAGACGATGCCGAACACCGCGCCGGCCTGGCCCGGCGGCGCCGCCGCGCGCACCAGCATGTCGCGCGAAGGCATGATCATGCCAGAGAGGAACCCCGCGGCGGCCATGACCGGCACCAGGATCACGCCGGGCACGGCACCGCCACCCACCAGCAGCACAAGCGCGGCGGCGGACCCGAATCCGCCCGCCGCCACCAACCCATGGTTGTGCGTACGGTCGGCGACGATGCCGCCGAACAGCACGCCGCCGGCACTCGCGAACAGGAATGCGGTCAGCGCCGCATTCGCCAGGGTGAGCGACAGGCCCTGGCCATCCACCCAGGCCGCGACCGAGAAGTTCTGGATGGCGCCGTTCGCCAGCGCCAGAGTGACGAAGAACAGCGTCATCGCCAGCACCGCCGGCGAGAGCACGGCGCGCACGCCGCCCCCCGCAGCCCCCGCCTTGGCCGCGACGGGGCGGGGTGCCGCCGCCGGCGCGCGGCCGAACAGCAGCGGCAGCGCCGCGAATGGGCCGAGCAGCCTCGCCGCGTTCAGCGCGCCCGAC
>NZ_JACADR010000459.1 GCF_016106005.1 Roseomonas rosulenta | reverse complement strand
CTGGCGTCCAGATGCGCGACCAGGCGGTCGGCGCCGGGGGCGAGGTCGAGCACCAGTCGCGCCTCGGCCGGCGCATCGATGCGGCGTGCCTCGATCCGCGCGGCCAGCGCGCCGCCGGCGAGCGAGGCCGTTCCCTCGAGCGCCAGCACCGCCGCCACGCCCAGCACCGGCGCGCCGAGCTCGATGCGCTGCACCCCCAGCCGGTCAAGATGCAGCGCGACCGGCAGGGAGGGCAGCGAGGGCAGCAGCGGTGCATCCGGATCGGGCGGCGGCGGCGACGCGTCGCTTCCGGGCGGCGGCCGGTGCAGCGCGACGCGGCGCGCGGTGAGGGCGGTGATGCGCACATCACGCCGCAGCAGCGCCATCAGGTCGAGCGCGACCTCGGCCTGCTCGACCTCCAGCCAGGCTCCGGCCTCATCCGCCATGGACAGGCGCGCGACGCCGATCCGCCCGGGCAGCGGGCCGGTCAGGCCCTCCACGACCAGCCCCGGCACCAGCGCGCCGGCCTGGCGGGCGAGGACGCCGCGCCCGCCCTCGGTATTCGCCCAGAGCAGCGCGCCGCCCAGCGCGACCAGGGCGAGAACAGGCAGGGCGACGATCGTCACCAGCAGGACGCGACGCGACCGGCGCAGCGATGCCAGCGCCGCGCGCGCCACGCGCCGCAACGCCGACCGGGCGAATTGCCACGCGCGCCGCATCTCAGAAGGCCTGCCCGATGCCGACATAGAGCCCATAGGCCGGGTCGCCGCGCTGCGGGTTCAGCGGCACGCCGACATCGACGCGGATCGGCCCGATCGCCGTCAGATACCGAAGCCCGACGCCGGCACCGACGCGGAAGCCGCCGGTACCCGGCACCGCATCCTCGCCAACCGCGCCGGCATCGACGAAGACCACCGCGCCCCAGGGCCCCGAGATGCGCTGGCGCCATTCGACCGAGCCCTCCATCAGGCTCGCCCCGCCCAGCGGCTTGTTGCCGGCGTCGCGCGGGCCGATCGATTGGAAGACGTAGCCGCGCACCGACCCGCCGCCGCCGGCGTAGAAGCGCTTGTCGAGCGTGATCTCGTCGCGCGTCGCCCCCACCGCCGCGCCGACCGCGCCGCGCAGCGCCAGCACGCCGCGCTGGTCACCGGTCACATCCAGGTAGGTGCTGCCGATCGCCAGCAGCCGCGTATAGGTCACGCCATTGTCGAGCGACCACCAGGGTGTTGCGGTCACGCTCGCGCGCGCCCCGCTGGTGGGGTCGAGCAGGCTGGTCGTGCCGTCCCAGCGCAGGCCCATCACGAAGCCGACCAGGGTGAAGGGCTCGAGATCGCCGTAGCGGCCGATGCGCCCCGTCTCGAACTGCGGGCCGGCCTGCAGGGCGGTGCGCTCGGACAGGCGGCGCTCGGCCAGCGCCGAGACCAGGATGGCGTCGCGGTCATAGGCGTCGAGCAGTTCGCGCACCGCGCCGGCACGCGCAATGAGGCGGATGTCGCGGCGCCAGATCTCGGGCAGCGTCAGGGTCGCGAAGGCGCGGTAGGTGGCGTTGGAGAAGTCCCCCTCGGCGAGGCGCGCGACCTCGCCCTCGAGCCGCAGGCGCTCCGCGCCGCCGAACAGGTTGCGGTGCTCCCAGAACAGGCTGACGCCGGCGCCATAGTTGGTCTCGTAGGACAGCGTGCCGCCGAAGGCGCGCAGCGGGCGCTCGGCGACGCGGAAGGTGACCGGCAGGCGGTCGCCGGGCGCGAGGGACATCGCGGCCTCGATCCGCACGCTCTCGAAGACACCGAGGGCGACCAGGGCGCGGCGCGCGCGTTCGAGCGCGGCGGGGGAATAGTCCTGCCCCTCGATCTGGCGCGCGACGGTGCGTTCCAGCAGCCCGGTGTTCGTGCGCACCTGGCCGGTCACCTCCGGTGCGGCAAAGGTGGCGCGCGGGCCGGCGGCCAGGCGCCAGGTCACGTCCATGGTGCGGCGGTCGTGGTCCACCACCGCCTCGCGCCCCGCCACGGCGGCGAGCGGATGGCCGGCGCGACGCAGCGCCTCGCGCATCGCGTCCTCGGCCGCCAGTACCGACTCGGGGCGCGCCGGGTCGCCCGGCGAGAGGCCCGATTCGGCCGCCGCCGCGCGCAC
>NZ_JACADR010000458.1 GCF_016106005.1 Roseomonas rosulenta | reverse complement strand
GCGGCCGGTGTTGAAGGACGACGAGCGGCGCTTGATGCCGTGCACCACGTAGCCCTTCGCAAGCAGCATCTCGGCCAGGTAGGAGCCGTCCTGGCCGGTGATGCCGGTGACGAGGGCGACCTTGCGAGCTGTCGACATATACGATCCTAGTTGCTTGGCTGGAGGAGCAGGGAACGACTAAAGGGTGCAGATAATATAATACCCCTTAGGACGGAAGCCTCCCATATCGTAAAATTCTCAGCCAAAATTAGATGTTCGGTGAACGATCGGCACGGGTCCAAGGTTGCTGTTGACGCGCGCGGCTGATAATCGTCAGTAGGCGAAAGCGTTGTTGGATTCGAGGTGTTATTAATATGGCTTGCGCACTAATCACCGGCGTCACAGGTCAGGATGGCGCCTACATGGCCGCCCTACTTCTGGAGAAGGGCTACGATGTCTGCGGCCTTCTGCATCGCCATGGCGGTTCGGAGGCTGTGCATGACCGCCTTCGGCGCCTGGGCTGCACCGGAGCGGTGCGCATGTTGGATGGCAACCTGATCGACCTGTCATCGTTGATCCGCCTGCTGCAGAAGGTACAGCCCGACGAGATCTATAACTTGGCCGCGCAGTCCTTCGTGCGTATGTCGTGGGACCAGCCGCTGCTGACCACCCACGTCACTGCCATCGGCACCGCGAACATGCTGGAGGCGGTACGCATCGCCGCCCCGGGTGCGCGGTATTTCCAGGCGAGTTCGTCCGAGATGTTCGGGCGCGCCGAAACACCCGCGCAGAACGAGGACACGCTGTTTCATCCGCGCAGTCCCTACGCCTCTGCCAAGGTCTTCGCGCATTGCCTGGTGCAGAACTACCGCGACGCCTTCGGCCTGTTCGGATGCAACGGCATCATGTTCAACCACGACAGTCCGCTTCGAGGAATCGAGTTCGTACTGCGCAAGATCACCGACGGCGCGGCTCGCATCAGCCTTGGCCTCGCCGCCGAGCTATCGATGGGCAACCTCGATGCGCAGCGCGACTTCGGCCATGCGCGCGACTACGTCCGCGCAATGTGGCTTATGCTCCAGCAGGACAAGCCGGATGACTACGTGGTGGCGACCGGGCGTGCCGCGTCGATCCGCGACCTGTGCCGCATCGCCTTCGCGCATGTGAACCTTGACTGGGAGACTTACGTGAAAGTAGATCCCGCGTTCCTACGACCGGCGGATGTCGATGTGACGGTCGGCGACGCTACACGCGCACGCACGCAGCTGGGCTGGGTACCGGAGACAAGCCTCGAGGAGATGATCGCCGAGATGGTGGAGGCGGATCTCGTGCGCTGGCGCGCACTATTGTAAGGTCTGTTCAGCTTTTCGAGCGCATCCGGAAAGGAATTGAATCGGCTGAATCGGATGCGATTCGCTGGCCCTGCGGACGATTCGCGGGGGCAGGGAATGGCGTGGACGTCGGAGCATCGGCGTGCGGCGGATCGGCGCGGGCTGCGCTACCCGTCTGATCTGACGGAAGCCGAGTGGGCGCTGGTGGCGCCGCTGATCCGGCCCGCGAAGCACGGCGGCAGGCCGCGCTGTGTGGATGTGCGCGAGGTGCTGAACGCGGTGTTCTACGCGCTCTCGACCGGCTGTCAGTGGAGCGCGCTGCCGAAGGACCTGCCACCGAAGAGCACGGTGTGGGACTACTTCTCGCGCTGGGAATGGGAAGGCACCATCGAGCGCATCCATCACGCCCTCTACGTCGCGGTGCGCGAGCAGGCGGGACGCGAGGCCAGCCCGACGGCCGCGATCATCGACAGCCAGACGGCGAAGGGTGCGCAAAAGGGGGCTCTACGCTCGATGCGTCCGGCTACGACGCGGGCAAGAAGGTCGTCGGTCGCAAGCGCCACCTGCTGACCGACACCATCGGCATGTTGCTCGCGGTGATCGTCCATCCCGCCCACGTGCAGGACCGGGACGGCGCTGAACCGCTGCTGCGTCAGGCGCGCAGGCTGTTCCCATCCGGACGCCTCGAAAAACCCCTGGCCGCGACGGGGCTGATCTGATTCGCTTTGGCTGGTGATGACGAGGGCGCGGCATGTCGGGACAGGCGGGGTTCTTCGATGCGGAGGAGCGTCTGCGCTGGCTGTC
>NZ_JACADR010000457.1 GCF_016106005.1 Roseomonas rosulenta | reverse complement strand
AGTGTGCTCTTCCGATCCCGGTGGACGCCGAAGCGCGCCCCGCCCGGCCGTGACCGTCCGCCCCGCCCGCCCGGTGCCGCTGCAGACCGCCCCTGTGCCCGCCGCCCCGCGGGTCGCCGCCGCCCCGGCGGTCGCCGCGCAGCAGGAGGTAAGGCTGCGCCCGGCCCGCAACCCCGACTTCGTCGCGGTCGAGACGCCGTCCGGCCAGCCGCTCGGCTATGCGCCGGTCGCGGTGTTCTCGATCCCGGCGGCGCAGACGCGCGCCATCGCCATGCCGGCCATGGCCCCCGCGGCCGATGCCGCGCCGACGGGGCGGCTGCGCACCCTTGCCTCGACCAACATCGTCCGGCGCGACAATTTCCGCGAGGCGGTGGGCGACCTGCAGCGCGCGGTCGCCTCGGGCGGTTTCGAGCTCGGCAGCTGAGGACGGGGCGAAGCGCCCCGACCACCGCACACCCCCGGGCGGGCGCGCGCCCGCCGGCCGGTCAGACCGGCTCGGCCATCGCGCGCATGAAGCTCTCGCGGAAGCGGATCGGGTCGCGGTCGGTCTGATTGTGGCCCGGTTCGTTGTCGATCTTCACGCCGATCACGTGCGGCCCGTCGGTCGCCAGAGCGCGGGCCACCAGCGCGTCGAACTCCGCCTCGTCCGCCGCCCAGGCGGCGGAGGCGATGCCGGAGGCGCGCGCGATCGCCACCATGTCGGTGCGCGCGGCCGCCGCCGGCGTGCCCTGCCCGCCGGTGATCTGGTAGATGCCGTTGTCCCAGATGATGACGGTGAGGTTCTTCACGCCCTGGGCCGCCACGGTCGACAGGCAGCCGAGCTGCATCAGCAGCGACCCGTCGCCCTCCAGCGCGAAGACGCGCCGCGCCGGCTGCGCCAGCGCCACCCCCACCGCGATCGGTACCGCGAGGCCCATGCTGCCCAGCATGTAGAAGTTCTCCCCCCGGGTCTTGTCGGCGCCCCAGAGGTCCCAGTTGGAATTGCCGATGCCGCCCACCACGGCCTCGCGGTTCCCGAGCCCCGCCACCAGGCGCTTCGTGAGCGCGGCGCGGTTCATCACATGCAGGTTGTCGGTGGTGTCGGTCATGTCCGCTTCCCCGTGAGCAGCGGCGAGAGGATGAGGCAGGCCGGCCAGCGCGTCGCGAAGGCCTGGCGGATCGTGCGGTCGGCGACGAAGGCGGCCTCATCCAGGCGCGTCATGGTGTGGTGCTCGATGCCCATGCTGTCGAGGATGGGGCGCATGGTGCGGCAGACGATCGCCTGGCCGGGGTTGAATTCCCCCATGGTGCCGCGTTCGCTGACCACCATCACCACCGGGACCTGGAAGGCCACGGGCAGCGAGGCCAGCACATTGGGCAGCGTGGCGAATCCCGAGGTTTGCATCAGCACCGCCGTGCGCAGGCCGGCCATGATGGCGCCGGTGGCGATGCCGATCGCCTCCTCCTCCCGCGCACAGGGGAAGGCGGTGAAGAAGGGATCGGCGTGGATGCCCTCGAGCAGCGGGCGCAGCACGTTGTCGGGCACGTAGGTCACCAGGCGGATCTGGTTGTCCTTGAAGGCCTGGCGCATCGCGTCGTGCCAGGTCGGCGGCGCCCCTGCCGGTGTCTGTGTCGTCATCGTCGCGCGAACCCCCGCGGAAAGGTGGGCGGTATCGCATCGCGCGGGCGCAGCGCCAAGACGCGGCCGCGCTTGCCTTGCCCCGCGCGCGCCGCAAGAAGGACCGATGGACAACCCGCCCCGCCTGCTGGTCGATGCCGATGCCTGCCCGGTGCGCGAGGAGGCGATCCGGGTCGCGGCGCGCCTCGGCCTCGGCCTCGTGCTCGTGACGAACGGCGCGCGCCCGGTCCGCCCGCCCGGCCTGCCGGGGATGCGCCTGGTCGTGGTGGCCGAGGGCGCGGACAAGGCCGATGACTGGATCGCCGAGGAAGCGCGCCCGGTCGATATCTGCCTCACCGCCGACATCCCGCTGGCGGCGCGCTGCCTCGCCAAGGGGGCCTTTGCGCTGTCATTCAAGGGGCGGCCCTGGACGACCGACAATATCGGCTCGGCGCTGGCCGGGCGCGAGGTGGCGCGCCACCTGCGCGAGCTCGGGGCCGCCGGCGGCGGGCCGGCGCCGATGGATGGCGCCGACCGCTCGCGCTCCCCGAAC
>NZ_JACADR010000456.1 GCF_016106005.1 Roseomonas rosulenta | reverse complement strand
TGCGGGCGCGGCCGCGCCGGGCGGCGTCGCGACCGGCACCGCGCGACCATCGGGCAGACGGACATAGCGCGCCACCGGCGCGGTGCCGCCGCCATAGTCGGCGACGAATGTGCCGCCGTCCCCGCCGCCGGGCAGGGCCGCCTCGGGCGGCGGCTGGGCCTCGCAGGCCCCGAGCAGCATCAGCAGGGGAAGGGCGGTACGCATCACCTGATCAGATTGGGTGCCGCGGCGGTGCAGGGAAGGGCGTGCGCCATCATGCCGCGAGCCGCGCGGCCGGCACCGCCCGCATCCGCCCGCCCGGCACGGCGCCCGGAATGGCGGCCGCCATGTCGGCGGCGACCAGCATGCGGTTCCAGTCCACGCCGGTGGCCACGCCCATGCGGCCGAACATCCAGGCCACGTCCTCGGTCGCGACGTTGCCGGTCGCACCCGGCGCGAAGGGGCAGCCGCCGATGCCGCCGGCGGCGCTGTCGAACACCCGGCAGCCGGCCTCCCAGGCGGCCATCACGTTCGCCACCCCCATGCCGTAGGTGTCGTGGCCGTGGAAGGCGAAGCGGTGGCCCCAGGCGCCGATGGCGTGGCGGAAGACGCGGTTCACCTGGTCGGGGCTGGCATTGCCCGTGGTATCGGCCAGCGCGATCTCCATCTCCGGGTTCAGCGCGACGATGCGTTCCACCCAGTCGAGCGCCTCGGCCTCCGGGACCACGCCGTCGAAGGGGCAGTGGAACACGCAGGAGAGGTTGAAGCGGATCAGCGTGCCCTTGGGCGTGTCGCGCACCAGCGCGGCCAGCTCGGCGAAGCTCTCCTCGCGCGTGCGGTTGAGGTTGGCCTTGTTGTGCCCCGCAGTGGCCGACATGAAGAAGCCGAGCCGATGCGCGCCATGCGCGAGCGCGGCATCGAAGCCGCGGCGGTTCGGCACCAGCACGGTGCATTCCAGGCCGGGCATCGCCTTGGCAGCCGCCAGCACGGTCTCGGTGCCGGCCATCTGCGGGATCGCCTTGGGCGAGACGAAGGACCCGACTTCCATGCGGCGCAGCCCGGCATCGTAGCAGGCCTGGATCAGCGCAATCTTGGCCTCGGTGGAGACCGGGCGGGCCGGGTCGATGGACTGGATGCCGTCGCGCGGGGCGACCTCGCTGATGATGGCGGTCTCGGGCATGGGCGTTCTCCGCGGTGCTTGGCCCCAGGTGTAGTCCCGCGGCGGGGCAGCGGGCAACGCGGGCGCTATTCCCCTGCCATCGCCGCCACCAGCGCGCCGAAGGCCTGGTCGGGATCGCTCGCCTCGCCCTTGGGCTGCGACAGCACCTGCTCGATCGCGGGCGCGAGGCGCACTGCCTCGTCCGCCTGCGGGTCATGGCCCGGGCGATAGGCCCCCAGCCGCACCAGGTCCTTCACCTCGGCATAGGTGGAGAGCAGCCGCCGCGCCTCGGCCACCAGGGGGCGCTCATGGGCGTCGAGCACGCCCGGCGCGGTGCGGCTGAGCGAGCGCAGCACGTCCACCGGCGGATATCGCCCGGCTTCCGCGATGCGCCGGTCCAGCACCACATGCCCGTCGAGGATGCCGCGCACCGCATCGGCCACCGGCTCGTCGTGGTCGTCGCCTTCCACAAGCACGGTGAACAGCGCGGTGATGGCGCCGCCGCAGCCTTCCGGCCCCGGCCCGGCGCGTTCCAGCAGCCGTGGCAGTTCCGTGAAGACCGAGGGCGGGTAGCCGCGTGTCGCCGGCGGCTCGCGCACCGCGAGGCCGATCTCGCGCAGGGCCAGGGCGAAGCGCGTCACGCTGTCCATCAGCAGCAGCACCTGCCGGCCCTGGTCGCGGAAATGCTCGGCCACGGTCATGGCGGCATAGGCGGCTTCGCGCCGCATTGGCGCGGCGGAATCCGACGTGGCGCAGATCACCACCGACTTCGCCAGCCCCGTCGGGCCGAGGTCGTCCTCGATGAATTCGCGCAATTCGCGCCCGCGTTCGCCCACCAGCGCGAAGACGATCACATCCGCCGCCACGCCGCCCGCCAGCATGGCCATGAGCGTGGATTTCCCCACCCCCGAGGCGGCAAACAGCCCGAGCCGCTGCCCCTGGCGCACCGGCGCGAAGAGGTCGAGCGCGCGCACCCCGAGCGCCAGGCGCGGCCCGAGGCGCGCGCGCTGGCCCGCAGGCGGCGCGGGCGCATGGGTCGGGCGC
>NZ_JACADR010000455.1 GCF_016106005.1 Roseomonas rosulenta | reverse complement strand
CAGGATACGTCCTTCGCGGTGAACCTCGTGCTGCAGGCGGAGGAGGTGCCCGCCGCGCGCGCCGGCGGCGGCGCGCGGCTCGGCTGGTCGACCTGGACCGGCGCCTCGCGCCCACGCCGCGCCGATGCGCGCGACGCGCTGTTCGAACCGCGGGACGTGGTGTGATGCGGTGCGACTTCGCCCGCCGCGTCAGCTCGGATCGTGGCCCCGCCGCGATCCGGGAGCGTACGGCGCGACCGCGCCCAGACCATCAGTCGCGCCGGGTGCGCCAGTGCGTGGCGCGCAGGCCAAGCCGGCGGATGCCGGCGCCCGGCGCTTGAGGGACATGTAAAATGACATCCGATGCGAAGTCGCTCTATGGCGCGGCAGACGTTCGCTACGTCGCCGCCTACCAGCCCGAGGCATCGCCGGCGCGCATGCAGGTGGCGCTCGCCATCGCCGACACCGCCTGGCGGCCGCTCGACCGCGAAAGGCTGACCGTGCTCGATATCGGCTGCGGCCGCGGCGTCACGGCCTGCCTGCTGGCGGCGGCGAATCCGGGATGGGATGTCATCGGGCTCGACCTCCAGCCGGTGCACATCGCCGAGGCGCGCGAGGTGGCGGCCGAGGCCGGCCTCGCCAATGCCCGCTTCATCGAGGCCGACGTCACCGAACTCGATGAGGACCGCGCCACCCGCGTGCTGCCCGAGATCGACGTGGTGATCTGCTACGGCGTCTGGACCTGGGTGCCCGACAACGTCCGAGACGGTATCGTCCGCCTGCTGCGCCACCGCCTCAAGCCCGGCGGCATCGCCTTCTTCGGCTACAATGCCATGCCGGCCTGGGGCGACACGCTGCTGCTCCAGCGCGTGCTGGACGAGGCGGCGCGCGGCGTCGTGGGCAGCGAGACGGCGCGCGCCAATGCCGCGCTCGACGTGCTCGAGAAGCTGCGCGACGCCGGCGCCAGGTACCTGCCCACGAAGACGGTGCTCGACCAGATCATCGCCAAGGGCCGCAAGGCGCCGGCCTACATGGTCCACGAATGGCTGACCTCCTTCTGGCGGCCGGCCTACCATGCGGACCTCGCGAAGGCGCTGGTCGGCGCGCGCATGGAGTATGGCGGCTGCGCGAGGCCCGCCACCAGCATGCCGGCGCTGCAGCTCGACGACGCGCAGCAGGCGATGCTGGCGGAGGCGCCGGCGGGCTTCGACCGCGAGACGCTGAACGACATGTTCCTCGCCCGGCGCTTCCGCACCGACATCTTCGTGCGCGGCCGCCAGGCGGGCGGCTGGCGCATGCTGCCCGAGATCCGCCTCGCGCTCGCCGCCGCGCCCGACGAGGTGAAGCTCGAGATCCCGACCGCGCAGGGCGAGGCGACGCTGCCCGACGCCCAGGTCGCGGCCCTGGTGGGTGCGCTCGCCGAGGGGCCGAAGCGGATCGGCGACCTCGCCAGGCTGCCGGAATGCGCCGATCTCTCGCCGCTCGACCTCGCGGTCATGCTGGTCGAAAGCGGCGTGGCGAACCCGGTCTGGCGCGATGCGCCCGATGACGCTGCGACGAAGCAGCGGCTGCTCGCCTGCAACAAGGCCCTGCTGCGGCATTTCGGGACGGAGGCGACGGCCATCAGCGCGCCGCTCGGCGCGGCCGTGCCGATGCTCGGCACGGCGCTGCCGCTGTCCGCATCCGACCTTTCGGTCGTCACCGCCCTGCAGGATGGCGTACCGCCCGACCCGGCGCGCATCGCCGCCCACCTGATGGGCCCCGACGAGGGGCCGCAGGAGATGGCGCGCGCCGAGGAGGGCATCGCCCGGGTGATGCGGCGGCACATGCCGGCCTGGCGCGCCATGGGCCTCGTGTGAAGGGCTTCGGATGCGCCACCCGCACCGCTGTGATACCACTTCCGCCATCGAAGGAGGTCTCTCCATGACCCGCTCGCTTCTCCTTGCCGGCGCCGCGGCGCTGGTCCTTGTCTCCGGCGCGCCGGCTGCCTTCGCGCAGTCCGACCCCGCGGCGCTGCAACTGATCGAGAGGCTGCGCCCGCAGCCGGGTGGCCAGACCCGCGGCATCCGCGTGCCCGGCGGGGTCGAGGGCGCGCCGCCGCCCTCCGCGCCGGTGCAGCCGGCCCGGATCGGAAGGGCAGAAGTGTAAGCGCCAGTCGTGGCCACACCTCGTGAGCCGGCCTCTCGTTGGGAAGGGGGGGGAGGG
>NZ_JACADR010000454.1 GCF_016106005.1 Roseomonas rosulenta | reverse complement strand
GACGCGGAAGGCGCGAAGGGGCGATGCCCCTTCGCCCCGGATCTGGAGGGGCTCTGCCCCTCCAGACCACCCCGCCAAAGGCTTAGGGCCTTTGGAAGCCACGATTTTGGGATCGGGATCGTCTCGCGGTCCGGCGCCGGGAAAGCGGCATTGTCATAGGCTCCTGGGCCTTTGACGCCGTGGTGCGCAGGGACAGAGGCCCTCCGGCCTCCCCACGCAGAAGCCACTCTTCTTCCCAACCCGGCGTCACGTCCCGCAGAAGGTCGCCCGTACCCGCTGCTCCGGCCGCGGCGGCTCAGCATACCGCTCACGCCTAGGCTGGTCCTCGAAGGGGCGCGCCAGCACCTCCAGCAGCGCCTCGAAGGGTGCCAAATCGTCGCGCTGCACGGCCGCCGCCAGCGCCTCCTCGACCAGGTGGTTGCGCGGGATATAGGCCGGGTTCACCGCGCGCATCGCCGCCGCGCGCGCACCCGGCGCCACGCCGTCGGCGGCGATCCGCGCCTGCCAGCGCGCGAGCCAGTCGCGCCCCGCTGCCGGGTCGGCAAAGAGCACCGCGAAGCCCTCCCCGTCGCCCTCGGCCGCGTCCGCCAGCCGGCGGAAGGCCAGGGTGAAGTCCGCCTCCTGCTCCGCCATGCGCGCCAGCAGGTCCTGGATCAGCTCCTCGTCGCCCGGCCGTTCGTCGTGCAGCCCGACCTTGGCCAGCAAGCCGGCGCGCCAGGCGGCGCCGAAGGCGGGCGAGAAACGCGCCAGCACGGCCTTGGCCTTCTCGACCGCCGCGGCCTCATCCTCGCCGATCAGCGGCAGCAGCGCCTCGGCCAGCCGCGCAAGGTTCCAATGCGCGATCGCCGGCTGATTGGCGAAAGCGTAGCGGCCCTGGTGGTCGATCGAGCTGAACACCGTCTCCGGATGGTAGTGGTCCAGGAAGGCGCAGGGGCCGTAGTCGATCGTCTCCCCGCTCACGGCGCAATTGTCGGTGTTCATCACGCCATGGATGAAGCCGACAAGCATCCAGCGCGCGACCAACGAGGCCTGCCGCGCCACCACGCCCTCGAAGAAGGCCAGCGCAGGATTCTCCGCGTCCGCCGCCGCGGGGTCGTGCCGCGCGATGGCATGGTCGAGCAGCGCGCGCAGCGACGCCGCATCCCGCCGCGCGGCGAAGTACTGGAAGGTGCCGACCCGGATATGGCTGGCGGCGATGCGCGTCAGCACGGCGCCGGGCAGCGCGTGCTCGCGGAAGACGTGGTCGCCGGTCGCGACCGCCGCCAGCGCGCGCGTGGTCGGGATGCCGAGTGCCGCCATGGCCTCCGCCACGATGTATTCGCGCAGCACCGGCCCAAGTGCGGCCCGCCCGTCGCCGCGGCGCGAGAAGGGCGTCGGCCCCGATCCCTTCAGCTGGATGTCGCGCCTTTCGCCGGCCGGCGTGACGACCTCCCCCAGCAGGATCGCGCGGCCATCGCCCAGGCTCGGCGAGAAATGCCCGAACTGGTGCCCCGAATAGGCCTGCGCGATCGGCTCCGCGCCATCCGGCACATGATTGCCCGCCAGCATCGCCACCCCGGCGGGCGAAGCGAGCCAGGCGGGATCGAGCCCGAGCTCCGCCGCCAGCGCGTCATTCAGCCGCAACAGGCGCGGCGCGCTGACCGGCGTCGGCGGCAGCCGCGCGAACAGCGCCTCCGGCAGGAGGGCGTAGCTGTTGTCGAAGGCGGGCGGGCGGCCCGCCACGGCCCCGGGGGGCGCGGCGGCAAGGGTGGTGTTTGGCATGGCGAAGGGCACATCGCGCTCCGGCGCCGCGCGCACAAGGGGCGCGGGCGCCGCTCACTCCGGGCGCAGGCGGCGCGCGGTGCCGAGGCGGAACAGCGCCTCGGGGTCGGCGCTGCCCTCCAGAACGAAGTCGATGCGTGCCTCCGCGCCGGCTTCGGGCGGCAGGCGGAAGCGGAAGACGCGCGGCGGATCGCTCTCGTCGAAGGTGGCCAGGGGGAAGATTTCGATCCGCCCGAGGACGCGCGCCGGGCGGCCCGGCGCGACGAGGCGCAGCTCCAGCCCGGCGACACCCGTCGCGGCCGGCCTGTAGGCCAGCACCGGCACCTCCAGGATCGCTTCGGCGGCGCTGCCCGGCGGCAGGGGCATCGTCGCCGGGCGGCCGGCGCGCGCCTCGCCCCGCGGCTGTGCCAGGCAGGCGGGGGTGCCCGCACCCAG
>NZ_JACADR010000453.1 GCF_016106005.1 Roseomonas rosulenta | reverse complement strand
GCGCTCGGCCGCGCGCGAGGTGGCGCGCCACCTGCGCGAGCTCGGGGCCGCCGGCGGCGGGCCGGCGCCGATGGATGGCGCCGACCGCTCGCGCTTCCTGAACGCGCTCGACACCATGTGCCAGGCGGCGCTGCGCCGCGCGCGCGGACAGGGCTGAGCCGGAGCGGCGTCCGCGGCGGTGGAGGCGGCTCCGGCCTTGTCCGAGAGGCATCCTCGCGCATGCGGCCGGACCAGGCCGCATGCGATCCGCTCTACCGATGCGGCTGGGCCGCGCCCTCGGCCAGCTGCGTGCCGTCATCGGTGCAGGCGGTGCGCGTCAGCCAGGGCCAGGGGTCGGTCGGGCGGCCCTGGCGGCGCAGCTCGACATGCAGATGGGCCCCGGTGGTCCGACCGGTTCGCCCGACGGCGGCGATCAACTGTCCGGGGAGCACCTGCGCGCCGGGGCGCACCTGCGCCTCGATGCGCGAGAGATGGGCATAGCGCGCGACGCTGCCGTCGCGGTGCTCGATGTCGATGATGGTGCCATAGGCGTACCAGCGCCCGGTGAAGACCACGGTGCCGCCCGCCGCGGCGCGCACCGGCGCCCCGTGGGGCGCACGCAGGTCGAGTCCCGGATGGAAGCCACGGCCGCGATAACCGAAGCCCGAGGAGTATTCGCCCGCCACCGGCATGGCGATCGGGCAGGGCGCGGCCTGCAGCGCGCCGGGCAGCAGCGCGGCGGCGACCGCGAGGCCCGCGACCGCGCGGGGCATGGAGGTCAGGCGCGTCATGGGGCGCGTCTGGCGCATGCGGTATGTCTCCGTTCTGGTGTCGTGAAGCCGGCGCCCCCTGGGGGCATCCGTCCGGTGCAATGGCCATGCCGCCGGCATGCGTCAACCCGGCGCGGGTTGTTCGAACCGCCGTCGTTTCAACCTGGGCGAGAGCATTTCGTGATGGCTACACGGGCGTGCCGTCACCGGCCTGCCCCATGCCGGCAGGGCAAACTCCTGGCCTTTGGCCTGCCGGCATGGCGCACGGGGCGGCCGCGCGCGGGACAAATTGCTGGTAACCGGCCGACGAAGGTCGATGCTTTGTCGGCCGGGAATCAATCGCGCTGCCGGGCGCGCCAGTCCCAGGGCGCATCGAAGCGACCCTCCCACAGGCCGCGCCGGGCTGCGCGCGCGGCCGCTTCCTGCGCCACGTAGTCGGTGGCGTAGCGGGTGAAGGCCAGCGCCCAGCCCTGGCGCACCAGCTCGGCGCCGATGTCGCGCCCCTGCTCGTCGTGGCAGCGCACGATGCGGCGCCCGTAGCGGTCGGTGTCGAGCTGCTCGCAGGACACCACGCCGCGGCCGAGGATGCCGGCCATGGCGGTGCGCGCCACCGCGCCGCAGGCATAGGGCTGGCCGCCGCGCTCGCAGGACTGCGCTGCCTCGGGCGCGTCGATGCCGTGGATGCGCAGACGATCGGCGCCCATCGACAGCGTGTCGCCATCCACGACGCCGACTCGGGCGCTGAAGCGCGTGGCGGGCGCCGGCGTGCCGTCGGGGATGCCGTAGACGACGCGCGGCACCTGCCCGACCGGGCGGATCAGCCCGGCCTGCCAGGGGATGAAGACGGCAATGCCGGCGAAGGCGAGGGCCGCCGCCCAGCGCAGCCACCAGGGCAAGCGCAGCCTGGCGCGAAGCTGCTCGACGAAGGATCGCCGCTCAGCCGCGCGAAGGGCGTCGCGCAGTTCAGGCGGAAGCTTGCTGCGGCGGAAGATGACGCGTGCCCCTCTGGACCCTGGGGAAGGATGGTAGCGGCGAGCGGACTTGAACCGCTGACCCCGGCATTATGAGTGCCGTGCTCTAACCAGCTGAGCTACGCCGCCATCCACGCGAGGGCCGCGAGTTAGGCCGCGTCCCGTGCGCTGTCAACCGATCCGCGCGCGCGCAGGAAGCCGCCGGCGAGCACGCGGTCGCCATCATACAGCACGCAGGCCTGACCGGGGGCCACGATTCCCGCCTCGTCGAGCACGAGACGCGCCTGCCCCGCCGCGGCATCCCAGGTCGCGGTCACGGCACGCGGGGCCTCCCGCGCGCGCAGCTTGGCCGTGCAGCGCAGCGGCGCGGCGGGCGGGTCGATCAGCCAGTTCATCTCGCCGGCGGTGGCCTCGGTGGTCGCGAGCGCGCCGCGCGGCGCCACGATGACGCGCCGGCCGGGCGCTACAGCGCCGGCGACTTAGAGCTTCTCCGGGCCATTCCAGGATGC
>NZ_JACADR010000452.1 GCF_016106005.1 Roseomonas rosulenta | reverse complement strand
GGCGCCGGCGGCGGCGCATGTGGCGCCGGTCGCCGGCCGCGTCATCCGCGCCTATGGGGACCCCGCGGAAGCCGGGCCGGCCCGCGGCCAGACCATGCAGGCAGCCGCCGGCGCGCGGGTGGTCAGCCCCTGCCAGGGCCGCGCCGCGTTCAGCGGTCCTTTCCGAAGTTATGGCCTGCTGCTGATTGTGGAGTGCGCCGACGGCCACCATGTCGTGCTGGCCGGGCTGGGACGGATCGATGCCGCGACCGGCGCACGGCTGCTGGCCGGGGAGCCGGTCGGCATCGTCGGCGATGGCGAGGGCGGGCGGGGGCGCCTGTACCTCGAACTGCGACGGGGCGGGCAGGCGGTCGATCCGCGGGCCTGGCTCGGTGGGGGCCGCCCCGGGGCCGGATAGGCCGCCGGGTCACGGTAACGGGTGTGTATCCGCGCGGATTGAGGCTGCACCTTGGCCCGCGAAGCACTGTAGGATTGCGACTCGCGCCGGGGCTGTCGGGCCCTTGGCGATGCGGAAGGAAGGAATTCTGATGCGGCGCAGGACCGGAACCTACGCGGCGGTGGGCGCGGCCTTCGTGGCCGGCGTCCTGGTCGGCCCCATCATGGGGGCCGGCGCGCAGGAAGGGGGACGGGCGGAGACCTACCGTCTGCTCAACCTGTTCGGCGACGTGTTCGAGCGCGTCCGCGCCGAATACGTGGAGCCGGTCAACGACCGCGACGCCATCGAGAACGCCATCCAGGGCATGCTCTCGGGCCTCGACCCGCATTCCTCCTACATGAACCCGCGCATGTATCGCGACATGCAGGTGCAGACGCGCGGCGAGTTCGGCGGCCTCGGCATCGAGGTGACGCAGGAGGGCGGCTACATCAAGGTGATCAGCCCGATCGACGAGACGCCCGCGGCGCGCGCCGGCGTGCGCCCGGGCGACCTCATCACGCATCTCAACGGGAACTCCGTGCAGGGCCTGTCCCTGCAGGAAGCGGTCGAGCAGATGCGCGGCGAACGCGGCACCGCCATCCGCATCACCATCCGCCGCGAAGGTTCGGACCGCCCGGTCGAGCTCTCCATCACCCGCGACGTGATCCGCCCGCAGGTGGTGCGCTTCCGGATGGAAGGGGGCGATATCGGCTACATCCGCCTGTCCTCCTTCAACGAGCAGACCGAGACCGCGCTGCGCCGCGCCATGCAGCAGCTGCGCAGCCAGGCGGGCGCGAACCTCAAGGGCATCGTGCTGGACCTGCGCAACAACCCGGGCGGGTTGCTCGACCAGGCGGTGCAGGTCTCGGACGACTTCCTCGATCAGGGCGAGATCGTCTCCACCCGCGCGCGGCGCGCCGAGGACGCGCAGCGCTGGAACGCGCGGCCCGGCGACATCGCCCAGGGCCTGCCCGTCGTGGTGCTGATCAACGCGGGTTCGGCCAGCGCCAGCGAGATCGTCGCCGGTGCGCTGCAGGACCACCGCCGCGCCATCGTCATGGGCGTGAAGTCCTTCGGCAAGGGCAGCGTGCAGACCGTCATGCCCATTCCGGGCAATGGCGCCATGCGCCTAACCACGGCGCGCTACTACACGCCCTCGGGCCGCTCCATCCAGGCCACCGGGATCGAGCCCGACATCGAGGTGCTCGCCACGCGCGAGGACGCCGCGACCGCCGCGGTCGCCCGGCGCGACCGCGAAGCCGACCTACGCCGCGCCCTGCGCAACGACAATGCCGGTCAGCAGGCGCAGCAGGCGGCGCCGCCGCGCCCGCCGCTGAGCCTGCCCGCCGGCCTGGTCGAGCGCGTGGAGCGCCAGCCGGCCGAAGGTGCCGCCGCCTTCGACCCGACCAAGCCCGAGACCGACCACCAGCTACAGCAAGCCGTGCAGCTGCTGCGCGGCATCGCCGCGGCGCCGAACCCGCAGCGCCGCGCCGCGCGCTGAGCGCGCGTCAAGCAAGGCTCCCGATGCGCGTGCCGGGCTGGCGGGCGCTCGGGCTGTTCTGGGCGGTGGTGGCGCTGACCGCCAGCGGCGGTGCCGTATGGCTGGCGCGGCTCGGGCCACCGGATGCGCCCGTGACGGCGGCAGCGGGCAGCGCCCCCCCCGCCGCAATGACCATGGCCTCTGCTGCCGACGCGGCGCGCAGTGCCGTCAGCGCGACATCGGCCGACCCGCAGCAGCCACCGACGACCGCTGCGACTGCGCCCGCCCCGGCGCCTGAGGCCGCCGCGGCAACGCCGGAGACCGGAAGAGCACACGCTTGA
>NZ_JACADR010000451.1 GCF_016106005.1 Roseomonas rosulenta | reverse complement strand
GGTGGGCAGCGCGCCGTAGCCGCCGACCGGCGGCGGCGGTCGTTGCCCGGCGGGTGCCGCAGGCTGCGGCCGGGACGGCGCGGGCCCGCCCGGACCGCGCACCACCGTGCGGTCGCTGTCGTCCGGTTCGGCGAAGGGATTGTCGCTCATCGCGCGCGGTCCTTCGGGTCAGTCAGGGAAGAGAGGGTCACGCCGCGCCGGCCACCTGCCGCTGCGTCGGGGAGGTGCCGGGCGGCGGCGCGGGTCGGCGTCATCCGCGGATCGCCCAGAGTTCGAGCTTGAGGTTCGGGAAGTCGCCCGAGACATGGATCGCGAAGGCGCCGGAATTCTGCATTTGCGCCCAGTGCGGGCTGCCGCGGTCCAGCTCGAAATACACCGCCGCCGAGTGGAACGGGATCTGCCGGGGTGCCACCGGTAGCGGGCGCACCTGGATGCCCGGCAGTGCGACGTTGACCAGCTCGCGGATGTGCTCGACGGCGCCGATCCTGACCTGGTTGGGGAAGACGCGGCGCAGCTGCTCGGTCGGCATGTCGGCCTGCACCGTGAGCACGAACTGGCTGGCGCGCAGCAGGTTGCGGTCCACGATGGGGCCGACGCGCACGCCGTACTGGCGGTCCTGCAGCGGGATCGAGACGGCATTGGTCTCGAGCACCATCGACAGGGACCGCCGCAGGTCGGCCACCACGGGCGCGAAGGAGCGCTGCAAATCCTCGTGCCGATAGGCCGGGTAGGTCGCAGCCATGCGCTTGGGGTCGGTGAAGGTCGCGAGCTCGCCCGCCAGCTGCACCAGCGCGGCATAGAGTGATTCGGGGTGGACGTTGCCGGCATCGGCCCAATGCGCGAGCAGCGGCTGCCAGCGGTTCACCGCCTGCAGCAGCAGGAAGTCCGCCACTTCCGCGACACCGCGCGCGCCGGGCTGCGACAGCCGCGCGCCCAGCGCCTCGGCGCGCTGGCCGAGCATGCCCACCAGCTCGCCCACCAGGTTGCCCAGCGGCGGCGAGGCCGAGACGCGCAGGCAGGGCGGGATGAAGCGGTCATCCACCACCACGCGGCGATCGGCCTGCACCTCGACCACGCGGGTCAGCCCGATCGTGGAGAAGCCCGCGCGTTCCTCGGTCTCGAGCATGAAGCGCAGGCGCGGGCGGCCGACCTGGAGCTCGGCCGGCACGGTGGCGTCGGAATGCGTGTCGAAGGCCTCGAAGCCGCGCATGCCGTAGCGCGCGGCGGCCATCTCCGGGCCTTCGGAGAAGGCGATCTCGGGACTGCCGGGCTGGCGCACCGGCAGCGCGAGGTAGACCACGCAGTTGCGCGTGCCCTCCGGCAGGTCGAGCGGCGGGGGCTGGTCCGCATGGCCGGGCACCGAGAAGGCGGTGCCGTCCTCCATGATGCCGGTGGCCGAGGCGATGGCGAACTTGCCCGCCGCGAGCAGGTCGCGGTCGAGCGAGAGCTCCGTGATGCCCCAGGGATGCGGGCGCAGCGGCGCCGCGCGCGCCTGCAGCATCCATTCGAAATGCCGGTCCTGCTGCTGGAAGTGCTGCGCACGGAGGAACATCCCCTCCTGCCAGACAACCTTGTCGTGCCACAGCATCCGCGAAGTGCTCCCCTGCCCCCGGCCCCTAGCGGTCCTTGCGCGACGCCTGTTCGTAGGCGCGCGCGAATTCCTTGCCGAAGGCGCTGTCGAAATCGTCGTCGAATTGTTCGGTGACCTGCTGGTGGAGCCGCTTGTAGGCCTCCCACAGCTTCTTGTCCTTGCTGGCGAACAGCCCGCCGCCGCCGCCCTCCTGGGATTCCAGCCCCTCGGGCGCGAGCCGGGCGAGCAGCGCGCGCGCCGCGGCCTGGGTGGCGGCGAGGGTGGCGACCTGGTGGGCCGTCAGGTCCTCGACCGTCTCGCGAACCGCGCGGGGGCCGACCTGCGGGCCGGCGGTGAGCAGCGCGGCCAGAGCCTGCTCGTCCGAGGCGGCGAACTTCACCGGGTTGTTCCCGGCCGATCGCAGCATGGTCTGCTCGATGCGGAATTCCCGCTTCACGTCGGCGCGCGCGATCAGCAGCTGCCGCAGGCCGGAGACCGCGGCATGGAAGGCGGCGCCGAGCGCGCGCAGCGCCGCATCCGGGTCGGCATTGCCCGCAAGGTTGGCCGGCAGACCGGCACCGGCCAGGAAGGCGGCGAGCCCCGCCTCCCCGCCGCCGCCATGCATGGCGGGCGCGGACGGTGCGGCCGTGGCGGGGACCGGCGGTGGGGCGCGCGGGGCCGGCGGCGGT
>NZ_JACADR010000450.1 GCF_016106005.1 Roseomonas rosulenta | reverse complement strand
CGCGGCGCCAGGCGGTCGCCACCTGGGACCGCCGGCTGCTCGCGGAACGCTTCTGCGCCGTGGTCGAGGACGCCGGGCGCCACGCCCCGCCGCTTCCGCACGCGCTGGCCGGCCTGCCGCGCTGATGCTGCCGGTGGTGCACCTGGTCGCCGCCGCGCGGCCGAACCTGCCGAAGCTCGCGGCGCTGTGGCACGCGCTGGCGGAAGCACCGCCGATCTGCACGCCCGTGCTGCTGCACACCGGCCAGCACCACGACGCAGCAATGTTCGGCGACCTGCTGGAGGATCTGGAACTGCCCGCGCCATCCATCGCGCTCGGCATCAGCGGCGGGACCCATGCGGAACTGACCGGGCGCACCATGATGGCCTGCGAGGCCGCCTGGCAGCGCGACCGCCCGGCCATGGTGGTGGTGGCGGGCGACGTGGACGGCGCGCTGGCGGCGGGCCTCGCCGCGCGCAAGCTCGGCGTTCCGGTGGCGCATATGGAAGCCGGGCTGCGCTGCGGCGATGCCGACATGCCGGAGGAGATCAACCGCCGCGCGCTCGATGCCATCAGCAACCTGCTCTGGGCGCCGGACGAGGCGACGGCGGCGCGGATGCGCGGCGAAGGTCATGGCGCGGCCCACGTGCGCGCCGTGGGCAATGCCATGGTGGACAGCCTGCTGCGGCATCTGCCCGCGGCGCGCGCCCGGCCGCTGCCCGAGGGCCTCTCGCCCGGCGGCTACGGCATCGTCACGCTGCACCGCCCGGCGAATGTGGACGACGCACCCACGCTGCGCGCGCTGGTCGCAGCGGTCGAGGATGCGGCGCTGGCGTTGCCGCTGGCCTGGCCGCTGCACCCGCGCACGCGCGCCCGGATGGAAGCCTTCGGCCTGGTGCCGCCGCGCGGGGTGCGCATGCTGCCGCCGCTGCGCTACCTCGATTTCCTGGCGCTGATGGCAGGCGCGCGCGTGATCGCGACCGACAGCGGCGGCGTGCAGGAGGAAGCGGCAGCCCTCGGCCTGCCCTGCCTGACCCTGCGGCCTTCCACCGAGCGGCCGGCGACGATCGAGGCCGGCGGCAACCGGCTGGTGACGGCGGCGCAACTGGCCGCGGCGATGCGCGCCCCGCCGGGGCGGGCGGCGCCGATACCCTTGTGGGACGGGCGCGCCGGCGCGCGGATGCGCGACCACCTGGCGGAAGTGCTGGGGGAATGATGGCGGCCGCGGCGCCTTGCGCGCCGATCGGTGCCGCCGGCCCGGCGCCACTGGTGCTTCTGCTCTCCGCCGCGCATCCGCCGGCCGATACGCGCGTGGTCCGCAAGGAGGGCGCGGCACTGGCGGCAGCCGGCTTCCGCGTGGTGCATCTGTGCCCGGGCGGCGCGGATGCGCCGGACCACGTCGATGGCGTTCGGATCGCGACGCACCGTCATCGCCGCCTGCGCGGCCTGATCGCGCTTGCGCGCGATGCGGCGGCGCTGCGGCCGGATGCGATCCATGCCTCGGAGCCCGATGCCTGGCTGGCGGCGCTGCTCGCGGCGCGGCGCTGCGGGGCGCGGGTGGTGCTGGACGTGCACGAACACTATCCCTCGCGGCTGGATGCGCGGCTTCCGGGCTGGCTGCGGCCGGTGGCGCGCGCGGCGATCGCGCAGGCCTGCCGCCGCATGGGGCGCGCGGCGGATGCGGTGGTGGTGGCGAAGGATGGGCTCGATGCGCCCTTCGCCGGCGCGCGGCTGGTGGCGGTGCGCAACTACGCCCCCGCCCCGTCCGCCCCGCCGCGTGCGCATGCCGCGGGGCCGGTCACGCTCGTGCATCTGGGGGCGCTGGGTCGCACACGCGGCTGGCCGCAGATGCTCGATGCGCTGGCGCTCTGCCCGCACGATGCGCGCCTGCTGCTGGTCGGTCGCTTCACCGATGGCAGCGAGGCCGCGTTCCAGGCGCGCGCCGCGGCGCTGGGGCTCTCGGCGCGCGTCGAGCTCACCGGCTGGCTGCCGCAGGATGCGGCGCTGGCGCGGCTGCGCGGCGCCGACATCGCGCTGGTGCTGTTCCAGCGCGGCGAGGAGAACCACCGCCTCGCGCTCCCGCACAAGCTGTTCGACGCCATGGCCGCCGGGCTGCCGGTGATCGCGCCGGTCTTCGCCGAGGAAGTGGCGGCGGTGGTGCGCGATGCGGGATGCGGCCTGCTGGTCGAGACCGGCGACGCCGCGGCGATCGCACAGGCCGTGGCGGCGCTGGCCGACCCCGCACGGCGTGCGGCGCTGGGCGAGGCCGGCTGGCAGGCCGCGCGCAGCCGCTTCGCCTGGGAGGG
>NZ_JACADR010000045.1 GCF_016106005.1 Roseomonas rosulenta | reverse complement strand
ATCCTGCGCCTCTCCCTGCCCGCGGCGCGGCGAGGCTCGACGCTGGGCGCGGCGAAGGCGCTCGGCATCGGCCAGGCCACGGCGGCGCGCCGCGTCGCGGCGCTGGAGGAGGCGCTGGGCCAGACGCTGTTCGAGCGACGGCAGGACGGCTATCGCCCCACGCCTGCCGCCCAGGCCCTTCTGCCGGCGGCCGAGGCGATGGAGCGCGCCGCCGCGGGCTTCGCGGACGCCGCGGCCGCGCTGAACCGCGGCGCGACCGGCACGCTGCGCGTCACCACCATCGACATGGCCGCGAGCTTCTGGGTGCTGCCCGAACTGCCGGACTTCCACCGCGCGCATCCGAACGTGCAGGTCGAGCTGCTGACAACGGAGGAACGGCTCGACATCACGCGCGGCGAGGCCGAGATCGGCCTCCGCTTCGGCCGCCCACCGGAGGAACCCGGCCTGGTCGTGCGCCGCCTGGGCACGCTGCGCATGGGCCTCTTCTGCAGCGAGGCTTATGCGAAGGCGCATGGCCTTCCCGCGCGCGTGGAGGAGATGGGCCCCAACCATGCGATCGTGCGCGGCAGCGGTTACATCGATAGCCGGCCCTACAATGCCTGGCTCGCCGCGCGCGCGCCGAAGGCGCGGATCGCGCATCGCGCGAGCAGCGGGCTCGGCATTCTGGAGGCGATCCGCGCCGGTGTCGGCATCGGCTGGCTTCCCTGTGGCTTCGGGGAGGAGGGTCTGATCCGCCTGTTTCCGCCGCCGCCTGAGCTCGACGCCGGTGCCTTCCTGGTCACGGGCGAGGCGTTGCGCCGCCTGCCGCATGTCCGCGCCTTCATCGATTTCTTCGTTCCGCGCATCGCGGCGCGGCTGAGACGGGCAGCCTAGATGCTTGGTCCCAGGCTTTGATGGTGCAGTTCTCTCCCCTGCATGGAGGGATGCGCCATGGGCCAGGTTCCGCACGGCTTCACCCGCACGACTGGGGCGGTCCTTCGCGCGATCCGTCATAGCCAAGAAAGCCTGAGGGCCTTGGCCCGTCATCATGGCGTGAACCCACAGACCATCGCCAAGTGGCGGCGCGAGGCGATGTCGCCGATCGGCGCACCGGGCCGGCCGAGCCGCGTGACGACCCTCTCAGCGGAAAAGGAGGCGGTCGTCGTCGCCTTCCGCCGCCACACCCTGCTCCCGCTGGACGACTGTCTCTAGGCCCTGCAGCCCGCCATGCCGCATCCGACGCACTCGGCGCTTCATCGCTGGCTCAAGCGCCACGGCGTCTCGCGCAGCCCGAGACCGATGGCGCCGAGCCCGCCCGCAAGCGCTTCAAGCGCCTGCCCGATCGGCTACTTTCACATCGACATCGCCGAGGTCAGGACCGAGCAGGGCAAGCTCCAGCTCCTTGTCGCCATCGGTTCGCCGGGTCGGGAAAAGTCCAGCGCCACACCGCGCTGGTACGTCCAGAGATCCAGCTCGCGTC
The DNA here is from genome assembly GCF_016106005.1 of Roseomonas rosulenta. Classification (GTDB taxonomy): domain Bacteria; phylum Pseudomonadota; class Alphaproteobacteria; order Acetobacterales; family Acetobacteraceae; genus Neoroseomonas; species Neoroseomonas rosulenta. Next base: position 21,084 of record NZ_JACADR010000045.1, on the reverse strand, counting down.
ATACGAACGCGCTGCCTTGGTCGACGCGGATCGCCTGCGGACAGCCGCGTCGTGCGGCCGAGGCGCGCGGCATCCCGACATAGCCTGGCCGATTGTCGGTCCGTCCTGAAAGGCACGGGAAACGCCGACTTCTGGAGGAGGTTTTCCAGCCGCATGGGTGGAATACACTCCTCGCCAATCGCAAGCATGATCACCTCCAGCGGCTCATTCCTGCGGTTGCCGTTTCCGACCGGGTGGGGGCCGCGTCACCAGCGCGACCCCGATGCCCGAGACGATCACTGCCATCGCCGTGGCGCCGGCCGGCACTTCCCCGAGCAGCGCGAAGCCGCCCGCGCATGCAGCACCGGGGCTGAGACTGCCGAACGCCGCCGCCTGCGACGCGCCGAGCCGCCGTACGGCCGCGGCGAAGGCAACCGGCGCCAGGATACCCGAAGCCAGGCCCTGGAACGCGGCCTGGCAGCCGATGTCATGCCAGGTTGCAGCCGTCACGCCCGGCTCCATGGCCACGATGTAGAACGGCGCGAGGCCAAGGACCGAACCGACACTGACGAACGCGGCCGCTTCCCATGGGCCAAGGCCGCTCCGCCGCAATGCGATCGTGTAGCCTGCCGACAGCCCTGCGGCGAGGATCAGCAGCGCGTAGCCCTGCCACTGCGCCTCGCTGCCGGCACCGAGCGATGGCGCGACGACGGCCAGGACGGCACTGCCGATCATCGCAAGCCCCGCGACGCGGAGCGCGCCGAATGTCTCCCCGAGCAGAGCGGAGGCGAGTGCCACGCACAGCGGAACCGTCCCCGGCAGCAGCGCCCCCGCTTCCGCCGCGTGCGCGATGCTGAGCCCGTTGCCCGCGAGCAGGACGAACGGCGCCCCTCCACCCAGCAGCAGCATTGCCCGCAGCCGGAGCGGCACCTGGCGCAGACGCGGCCAAGCGCGGAGCAACACCGGCAGCAGCAGCAACGCCGGCCCCGCGAAGCGGAGCATGGCGATGTCAGCGGGCGAGAGCGGCGTCTCGCCCGAGACACCAACGCGCGTCACGGCCAGCGCGCCGCCCCAGATCGCGGCGGCGGCAAGCCCGGCGGCAATGCCGGGCAGGGAAGGCGAGGTGAACATGGATGCGGCCTCCGGATGTGGCGGCGACGGGGGACGCTCGCGCGTCAGTCCCGCCACCAGGGCTTGGCGGCCTCCGCCTCGACACCGACCCGGTCGAGGCCGATGTCCTTCAGCAGGCGGGCATCCATCTCCAGCAGCAGGCGGCGGCCCCGCGCCCGTTCGCGCATCCGCATCAGGCCGGCGATCAGGGATCCGATGGTCGTCATGGCACAATCTCCTGTCCTCGATGGCCCGCGGCCTGTGTGCCGCGGTCGGACGTTTGTGCGGGATGGCGCGGCGCGGCGCTTGATGCTGGCCTGGCGGAGGGCTGGAGATTTCCTCTCGATTTCAATGAACCGCGTGACCTGGAGCACAACAGGTGTTGAGTGGCCGCAGGTGGCGGTCGATAGTGCGGCGATCCGTGCTACATGCCGCGCCGCGCGTGCTGGCCCGAACCGCGACGACCGCGCGCGCCCCTTGATCGGGGAGAACCCGAATGCGCATCGACTTCGCAGGGCACGAGATGGACCTGCGCCGGCAGGAACTGCGGCGCGACGGCATCCGCGTGCATGTCGAACCGCAGGTCTTCGACCTGCTGCTCCACCTCGTGCGCAATCGCGACCGCGTCGTGAGCAAGGATGAACTGCTCGACGTCGTCTGGAACGGGCGGATCGTGTCCGAGGCCGCGCTCAGCAGCCGCATCAACGCCGCCCGCAAGGCGATCGGCGACGATGGCGAGCGCCAGGCGCTGATCAAGACCGTGCACAAGCGCGGCTTCCGCTTCGTGGGCGAGGTGCAGGAACAGGTCGCCGAGGACGCCCCCGACACAACCGCCGCGCCAGCGGAGGAAGCGCCGCGCAGCGAGGCTTCGACGCGGCCTTCGGTCGTCGTGCTGCCCTTCGCCAACCATAGTGCCGAGCCGGACACCGACTACTTCAGCTATGGCCTGACGGAGGACGTGATCCGCCTGCTCGCGCGGCATCGCTGGATGGACGTGTTGAGCCGCCATACCGCGGCCGCCTTCCGCGGACGGGAGGTGGATGCGCGCGAGATCGGCGCTACCTTCGGCGTCCGCTACATGGTGCATGGCAGCGTCGCGAAGCATGGCGATCGCGTGCGGCTCGGCGCCGACCTCGTCTCCTGCGAGAGCGGGCGGCAGCTCTGGTCCGAGACCTACGACCTGCCGCTCGCCGATGTGCTCGAGGTCCAGCGCGCGATGTCGGAGCAGATCGCCGCGGCGATCGAACCGGAGCTCGCGCGGCTGGAGCGCGAGGCCGCGGTGCGCCGTCCGCCGGTCAGCCTGGGTGCGTGGGACTGCTACCAGCGCGGCCTGTTCCACCTCTGGGGCTTTACGCAGCCGGGCCTCGCGCAGGCGGAGGCGATGTTCCGCCGCGCCATCGAGCTCGACCCGGGCTTCGCCAGGGCCCATGGCGGCCTTGCCTATGTGCTGTTGCAGGAGACCGTGGTGAGCGACCGTCAAGCACGGGATGCCCGGCTGGAGGAAGCCCTGCAGGCGAGCCGGAACGCCGTCGGGCTCGATGGGCAGGACTGCATGAACCTCTGCGTCCTCGGCCGCGTGCATGCCTTCCGCCACGACTACGAGGAGGCGATCGCGCTGCTCGAGGAATCGGTGGCGCTGAACCCGAGCTTCGCCCAGGCGCATTTCGCCCTCGGCTGCACCAAGGTCTGGAGCGGACGTGCACGCGAAGGGATCGCGCATGTCGAGCGCGCCGCGCAGCTCAGTCCGCGCGATCCGCATCTGTCGAGCTTCCACGCCACCCGGGCGCTCGCGCATATCGACCTCAACGAGCTGCCGGAAGCGGTCGAGAGCGCGCGGCGCGCGACGCGCGTCCCGAACGCCAAGGCCTGGCCGCACATGATGCTGGTCGCGGCGCTCGGGCTGATGGGGCGGGAGGAGGAGGCGCGGCGCGCGCTCGACGGACTGCTCGCGAAGGAACCAGGCTACACGCTCACGCAGGCGGAGGGGGATTTCTTCTTCTGCGCGGACCAGGGCCTGGTCGCGCGCTGCCTGGACGGGCTGCGGCGGGCGGGCCTTGCGGAAGGCCCGCCCGCCGCGCCGCAGGTTCAGCAGGGCGGATAGAGAACGGCCAGTTCATCCAGCCACGTCAGCGGCGCACGCTTCGCATCGCGCTCGGCCAGCGCCTTGCCGGCGATGTGGCGGGACCATTCGGCGCCGGCCCAGCGGGTGGGTCCGATCTTCACGGCGGTGATGGTGGTCATGCTCGGTCTCCTTTCGATCGTGCTCGCGCCCGGATTGGCGGTGCTGGATGAAGTCTCGCGATCCTGGCGCCGCGGCGCTTGCAGAAGGTCTTGCGCCGGCCTGGAGATGTCCTGGAGATCACGCCGGGCCGCGCAGCGGCGCCGTCCAGGTCACGGCGGTTCCGGTCAGGCAGTCCTCGCCCGACGCGTTGCGCACCGTGGTGGCCAGCGTGCAGATCGGCTTGTCGTCGCGCACCGTGACGACCTCGACGCGCGCGGTGATCTCCTCGCCGACGCGCACCGCCTTCACGAAACGCCATTCGACGCCGAGAAAGACGGTGCCGGGGCCGGGCAGGTCCTCGGCCACCACGGCGTTGAGCAGGCCGGAGGTCACGCCGCCCTGTACGATCAGCCCGCCGAAGGGCGAGGCCGCGGCGAGCGCCGCGTCATAGTGGAGCGGGTTGCGATCGCCGGTGATGGCGGTGAAGGCCTCGACATCGGCCATGGCGGTGCGGCGCGTGCGTTCCGCTGCCTGGCCGGGGCGCGGCTTGCCGGAGAGGGTGCGGGCCCAGGGATCGCTCACGACACCGCCTCCGCGGCCAGGGCGGCGACTTCGCGCTTCATCGCCTTGTTCAGGTCGAGGTGCAGCGCCTTCACCTCATCGAGCGTCCACGCGTAGCCGGCAATCTCGTCGGTCACGCGGAACAGCGGCAGGGAGAGGTCGTCGCGCCGCGCGGCGAAGCGGGCGAAGGCGGCGTCACCACCCTCGGCGGCTGCCTCGGCCAGCAGCGCGGCATCGCGCAGCGCATCGGTGATGCCATGCGCGGTAATCGGGTCCTTGAAGTATCCGGCATCGCCGACGAGCGCCCATCCGGGGCCGGCGGCTTGTCGCAGGAAGCCCTTGCGGCCGGCGAAGGCCATGAGGTCGCCATCCGGCCGCGTGTCGCCGAGCTCCGCGGCGAGCGCCGGGAAATCCGTCCGCAGCACCCGACGCAGGGCGTCGAGCCGGTCCCCGCGCAACTCCGCCGCGAAGCGGGCCTGCGGCACCGATACGAAGACGACGTGGCGCCCTGCGTTGGTCGGTATGCAGCCGGCTCCCGCACCGGGCGCGTAGTGCCAGTGGGTGCCGGTGTCGGTCAGGCCGGGGAAATAGCCATAGAGGCAGGTCGCGGCATGGCGCGCATCCTGCTGCACCTGTGCCCGGGCCAGCCGCGCGACGGTCGAGCCGGTCCCGTCCGCGCCGACCACCAGGCCGGCGTTGATTGCGTGCTCCCGCCCTGCCTCGTCCACCGCGATCACGCCGGCGACGCGCCCTGCGTCATCGTGCCGCAGCCCTGTGACCGTGTGGTGGTGTCGGATCTCCACGCCCGCCTCCGCGGCCGCGTCCACCAGCGCACTGTCGAGCAGCGTGCGACGCGGGGCATAGAGCGCCTCCACGCCATCGCCGGGACGGAGATCCACCGCGATCGCCTCCTCCCCGTAGTGGAAGGTGGTGCGGCGGATCGGCGGCGTGCCGGCCTCGACCAGGCGCGGCAGGACGCCCCAGCGGGCGAGCAGCATCACCGCGCCCCGCATCAGCGCGTGGGTGGAGAGGGTGTCGGTGCCGTAGCCACCGCGGTCGAGTGCCAGGACGCGCATCCCCTTGCGCGCCATCAGCATCGCAGCGGCCGCGCCGCCGCAGCGGGCGCCGACGACGACGGCATCGAAGCGATCGGTGTTGTGCATGATGGATCTCCGCTGTCTCAGGCCGCCGCGCGGCCACAGGTGGCGAGATGGGCGAGAACCTCCGCGGCGAGCGCCTCGGCATCGGCGCCGACGCCGTCGAGGAAGTTGGAGTTGCGCCGGCGCAGGAACCGCAGGCCGATGACGAACAGGCCGGGCGCAGGCGTGACGCCGCCGGCATGGTGGATCTCACCTGTCGGATCGAGCACGGGCACGCGCAGCCAGGCGTAGTCACGCCGGAAGCCCGTGGCCCAGACGACGGTGCGGATGCCTTCGGCCGCGAGGTCGATCGCGGATGGCGACCGTTCGAACAGCGTGAGCGGCGCGGGCGGGGCCTCGTCCGGCGCGCCCTCGGCATCGGCCATGGCGCCGATCCGGTCGAGCAGCCGGTCGAGCGTGCGCTGCGCGCCGGCGGTCGTCTCGGCGAGGTCGTCGCGCAGCAGCACGCGGCCCGCCGCGATGCCGGCGACACGGCCCACGATGCGCACGCCGATGGCGCTCAGCGTGCCGAGGTCGATGCTCGCATGATCCGGCCGGCCGACCAGCTGCAGCGAGGGCTGGGCGCGGGCGGCGGCAAGATCGCGCACCTGCTCGGCCGGTTGGGTGAGCACGCCGGCGCGATCCATCCAGTTGAGGATGTCGCGCCCGCGCCAGCGCCGCGGCAGCCGCGTGTGGCGCCCGACGGCGAGCGTGACTGGACGACCGGAGCGGTGGATCTCATCGGCGATCTGCACGCCGGAGGCGGAGGCACCGACGACCAGCACGCCGCCGTCGGGCAGCAGGGACGGGTTGCGGTAGGCCGAGGGTGTGACCTGGTGGATCGCCGATGGCAGCTCGGCCGCCATGGCGGGAATGTGCGGTACGTCGCACTGGCCGGTCGCGATCACCACGGCGCGGGCCGCGACAGCGCCGGCGCTCGTCTCCAGCCGATAGCCGGCGGGTGCACGATGCAGCGCACGAACCGCGACCCCTTCGATCACTGGCGCGGCGGCAGCGTAGCCCTCGAGGTAGCCGACGACTTCCGGCATCGTCATGAAGCCGTCGCGGTCGTCGCCGCGATAGGACCAGCCGGGCAGGCGGCTCATCCAATTGGGGGTGAGCAGGCGGAGGCTGTCCCAGCGCTCGGAGCGCCAGCGCTCGGCGATCCGCCCGCGCTCGAGCACGATATGATCGATGCCGCGCGCCGCCAGGCAATGGCTCATGGCAAGCCCGGCCTGGCCCGCGCCGATGATGACGGCGTCGGTGGTCCGCATGGGATCCTCCGCTGGGAATGGGGCCGGCGGCGCTCGGGCGCGTCGCCGGCCGCCGGAGCGTCAGGCCTCCACGGCGATGGCGACCGGCACGCCATTGGTCATGATGTCGAAGACGGCGGAGCGGGCCTTGGCCTGCGCGACGATGGCCTTCAGCGTCTCGGCAGGCGCGTCGCCCTTCACCTTGAAGGTGACGCGCACGTCGCTGAAGCCGTTGCGGACATCCTCCGACAGGCCGAGGATTCCGCGCAGGTCGACATCGCCTTCGACGAAGGCCTCGACCGAATGCAGCGTCACGCCGCGCACCGCGGCGATGTTGGCGATGCCGGCGGTGAGGCAGCCGGCGAGGCCGTGCAGGATCCATTCGACGGGAGTCGGGCCCTCATCCTCGCCGCACAGCACGGCCGGGTGGTCGCTGTGGGCGACGGTCGCGGCCTTGTGCACGTGCTCACCACCGGCGCCGGCGAAGCCGAGCATCGTGCCTTGCATGTGCGTGCCGGACTTCCACTGCCCCTGCGCGCGGAACTGGAACTTCGCGAGTGCCGGCTGGTCGGCGACGACGCCGATCGTGGCCAGCAGCGCCGGCGTGTTGACGCCGTTCAGCGGCGGCTTCGCGGTCTTCGTCGCGGGGGCGGCGGCCTCGACGGGGACGGTGATGGTGTTCATGGCGGATCTCCTCGTTTCGGCGTCGCGGCTGGGTGACCGCGCGCCGGGTTGCGTTGGGTGGTCGCGCCCCTGCGGGAGAGCCACGGCAGGCGCCGGGGCCGTCCCTGAGACGTGAGCGAACCCTAGGCGCGGCCTGCGATCGGGACTTGGAGATTGCCTTGCGGAATCCTGGAGATGCTGTTGTTTTGGAGCGTGGCCTGTGGAGCCTGTTCGTCTCTTGCCTCCCGTTCCTCGGATTGCGCTGAGCTGGAAAACTCCAGTTCAGGGTTGGGCTGGGCGACGGCGGGATGACGATGAAGACGTCGAAGTTCACGGATGCGCAGATCGTGTTTGTCCTGCACCAGCCGGAGGAGGGGACCGCGATCTGCGAGGTCTGTCGCAAGGCGAGCATCTCGGAGGCGACGTTCTACATCTGGCGCAAGACATACGGTGGGCTGTTGCCCTCGCAGATGTGCCGTCTGGCGCACTCACTGCGCGTTCGGCTCGAACTCACGCGCGAGCTCCTGCGGAGCTGGTCCCGACCGGACCAACTCCATCACCTGCCGCCGCAACCCCGGCGGGTGGGGCACTCTGAACCTGGGCGCCGCGAACACCCCCGTCTCAAGCCTCGGGGTGTCCACGAAACCGGGTCAACTTCACATGACGTGCCGGACTGGAGGTTGTCTCGCGGCCCCAGATCACGGCGTGAGGTCCAGTCCTATCGCTTCTGGAGCCAACGCTTGGCGATTCGGCAGGCGACCGTGAAGGCGGGATTGAAGACGTTGCCGACATCGTAGCGGACGACCTGCCCCATCAGGTGGCTCGCGGCGCGGGCGTCCAGGCCGTAATCCTCGCCCAGCCAGCGCGACATCTCGGTCGTGGCGTGCTGCAGCGCCTGGTCCAGCGGCCTGGCATTGCCGACGGTGAAGATGTCTTCGGCCGTCTCGCCGCGTGGCCAGGCGATCGTCCGCTTCAGGACGCGGAAGGTGACCTCCATCTCGAAGGATGTCTCGACGCCGGTGCCGGTGATCTCCCCGTCGCCCTGGCAGGCGTGCCCATCGCCGAGATAAAAGAGCGCGCCCGGCACGGCGACGGGAAACCAGGCCGTCGTGCCCGGGGCGAACAGGCGATAGTCCATGTTGCCGCCATTCTGCGCGCTGGTCGCGGTGGACAGCGCCTGACCGCCCGCCGGCGCGACCCCGAAGCAGCCGATCATGGGCTGGATCGGCGGCGCGAAATCCTCGAGCCCCGTCACCTTGTCCTGCAGGCGCACCGTCCCGGCTTCGCGGTCGATGTCCCACACGGCGCGCTGCGGCGGCGGCCGGTCGACGATCGCGGCCGGGTCCAGCACGGTCAGGGCGAGCGGCGAGTAGGTCCAGCCGGTGGCCCGGCTCGGTGTCAGCCGATCGATCCGCACGGCAAGCGTGTCTCCGGGCTCGGCGCCCTCGATGAAGAACGGGCCGGTCATCGGGTTCGGGCGTTTGGCGACGGCGACCTCCCGTGCGTCGAGGCCGGACGCGTCGAGCGTGTCGGTCACCACCGTGTCGCCATCCGCGACGCGCAGGACGGGTTCAGCGACGCCGATCGCGTTGAAGTATCGTGTGGGATGGAATCGGTGCGTGGCCATGGGGCTCTCCGGGACATCTCGCTGGCAGGGGCCGACCGGTCGGCGCCAAGGCTGCTCGCGGCACGCTAGGAACGGGCTCGCGCGGCGGTCAAGCTACGGGGCTGATCGAACCGACGCTTGCGCGCGGCGCATGCGCAGCCAACATCGGCGGCGGTCGGCGATGGAGCGCGCCGCACCGCGAGGGGAAGGGCGCGCGGTGGACCGGCAATCACGTCACGCGAACGGGGCGCAGGGGCAGTGAGCCAGCAGACGGAACTCGACAGGGTGAAGGGCCGGATCCGCGCCCTGGCGGCGCGCACGGTGGATCGCGGCTGCTCGGAGGCGGAGGCCCTCGCCGCCGCCCAGAAGATCGGCGAACTTCTTGAGATCTATGGCCTGTCGATGTCGGAGGTGGAACTCCGGCAGGAGGCCTGCATCCAGCGTCAGAGCGTGTTCAGCGGTCCGCGCCTGCAGGCGCTCGGCTCGATCTTCCTGCCGATCATCGAGCTGACCGAGACCAAGGGCTGGATGGTCGGACGGAACACCTTCGTCTTCTACGGGCTCGAGCCGGATGTGCTGATGGCGGAGTACCTGTTGCAGGTCGTGGCGCGCGCGGTCGACCATGAGGAGGCGGCGTTTCGCGCGAGCGACGCCTATCGGCAGGGCCGTGCGACGCCGCAGAACCGGCTCCGCAGCTTCCGCTACGGCTTCGCCGAGCGCGTGTCGAAGCGCATCGCGGACCTCGCCGCGCATCGCCGCGCAGCGGAGGCGGCGGCCAGGACGCCGGCCGCGTCGGGCACCGCCCTGGTCCTGGTGAAGCAGCGTCTCATCGCCGAAGGCTTCCGCGAACTCGGGATCCGGCTGCGGACGAGCTACACGACGCGCACCGTGCGGGACGGGACGGCCTATCGGACCGGGATGGAAGCCGGCGGGCGCGTCAATCTCGAGCGGCCGGTCAATGGCGCGGGCGGTGCGCCATCGCTGCCGCGCCGGCCGCGATGACGAGCGCGCGCGACCGGCGGCTCTACACCTGGGAGAACCGGGTCGTCGCGCCGCTGGACCGCTCGGTGGTGCCGTTCGAACGGATGCAGGCGATCGTCGACCATGTCTGGGCGGAGGAGGGCCTGCGATGGCCGCCGCGCGTGCGGCCGCGCAAGGCATCCCGGGCCACGCTCGCGACCGGAAGCCGCCTGGCGATCGAGGCGCCGGCGAGCCTGCCGAGTTGGGTCCTGCTGCACGAGATCGCGCATGCGCTGACCAGCACCGCGGAGGGCAGGGGCGACGGCCACGGTCCCGACTTCGTGGGCACCTATGTCCGCCTGCTTGTGCGGCATTGCCGCCTGGATCGGGCGATGTTGACTGAGACGCTCGCGGCCGACGGGGTCCAGTGGAACCCGGATGCGAGGCCCGCCTTCCTCGATCGGGGCTGAGGCGGGTGCCGCGCGCGGCGCGGTGGCTCAGAGGATCTTCGGCAGGATGATGCCCGTGTTCCTGGCGGAGGATGTGCGCCTCAATTGTCGACGGTGTTCAGCAGACCGGATCTCGCAGATCCTTCTTCGCGGATTGATACGCCTTCTGCTGCGCAGCCAGGCGACGGCGTTCGACCTCCTGCGCCATTCGGTCTTTCGTCAGCCCCGACGCCGCCAGTTCCCGACTCAGCTTCTGGAAATGCGTCCAGCGGTCGGCATCGAGGCGGCCCGCGTCCAGCGCGCCGCGCACCGCGCAACCGGGTTCGGTATCGTGCCCGCAGTCGCGAAACCGGCAATCCCGGGCCAGCTGCTCTATGTCGTCGAAGACCGTGCTGAGACCCTCATCCGCATCGACCAGGCCCAGTTCGCGGATGCCGGGCGTGTCCAGGAGCAGCCCTCCGCCAGGCAGCAGCACGAGCTGGCGATGGCTGGTCGTGTGACGCCCCCGGGCATCCGCCGCGCGGATGTCCTGGGTCGCCATCCGCTCCTCGCCCAGCAGGGCATTCACCAGGGTCGATTTGCCGACGCCCGATGAGCCGATCAGCACACAGGTCTCGCCCGGCTTGATGTGATCCATAAGGCCGCCCAGGCCGAGGCCCTGGCGCACCGAAACAATGAGCACGGGGCAGCCCGCCGCCAGGGTGGCGATCTCCGCGGCCTCAGCCTCGGGTTGCTCGCACAGGTCGGCCTTGGTCAGGACCACCACGGGCCGCGCACCGCTCTGCCAGGCGGCCGCGAGGAAGCGCTCAAGCCGCCGCGGATTGAGGTCGGCGTTCATCGAGGTGACGACGAAAACGACGTCGATGTTGGCGGCGATAACCTGCAGTGTCTGCACGCTGTCGGCCGCCCGACGCACGAAGGCCGTGCGACGAGGCAGGACGGCATGGATGGTGGCTGTCCCTTCGCCGTCGTTCGCAGACAAAGCCACCCAGTCGCCGGCGGCGGGATGGCCCGCCTCCCGAGCCTCGTGACGCATGCGTCCGGAGAGCTTCGCGCTCAGCGTGCCGACATCCGTCGCGACCAGGTTCGCCAGTCGCTGCTGGACGATGATGCGGCCAGGGATGCAGCCGGCTCGCGCATGCGGCTCGAATGCCAGTCGCAGCGCATCTGACCAGCCAAACTGTTCGATCAAAAGCGGCACTTCCACATGGGGCGGGCAGTCTAGCACCGATCGGGCGGCACGCCGCTGCTTTGGTCGGCCCTGATCAGGCACACGCGGGAGTGTCCGTTCGATCTACCCGCACTCCGAGCAAGTCATCAGTCCGCGCTTTTCGCGCGTCGGTTCGATCGCATAGCCGCAGCGCATGCAGTTCGCGTGGTCGTCGGAGGCGTCGAACGGATCGGCGACGCGTCTCGCTGACTTGCGCTGCCCCGGAAAGCTTGCCTCCACTGCCGCAGCGGCCGGCGCTTCGTCACCAGGCGGCGTGGTCACCTCGGCCGCAACCGCTGTCGGCTCCCACATCGGCATCACATGCGTGACCGGCTCTGCCCTCGCGGGCCCTTCTGCATCAGCCATGGCCGGAAGCTGCGCCGGAGGCCTGGCGGGAAACCCGTTCTCCCACGTCGCGGCGCGATCGGTGAACGTCAGACGCCGGGGCCGAGCCTTGCCCGTCGGTGCGCCATTCGATCGCACGTGCACGACCTCGACGGCCCGGCTTCCCATGGCGCTGCCCCTGCGCGGGATGCTGAGCATCTCCCGTCGATCGGAGGCGGCGGGCTTGTCGTCCTTGAAGCGGGCGAAGACGTGGTCTTTGTCGTCCATGGTCGTCCAGTGTCACGAGGGGAGGCGGCGCGTTCGCGCAGGCGGAACCTTGATGTGCGTTCGACGATTCGCAGAAACGAAAGATTGCTGAGGCAGTCGGATCGCTGAAATCCAGCAGCGGCGGCCGAAAAAGCGTTCCTATTTCAACGAGTTAAGATTGAGGGAAGAATCGGCCTACCCTCAAGCTTCGGAGACTCTCGGCTCTGTGCTGACCGAATTCGGCGGTGGTTGCGCCGTCGAACGAGCGAGGTTCGCGCGCAAACCACGCCCAAACCTGCGCCTCGGCGCGGTGCACTGTGCGGGAAAGACAGGTTGTGGGGAAGGGTATTGGAGCTCAAGTCGGACTTCCAATCTCATTCTCTGTTTGGCCGCCGGCGCGGCTACACGTGGCTTTTCGCCGCGTTCTCGCGGGTTGGCTTGATACTTCGAGGTCGGGACGACCGGCTTTTCCGTCTCCCCAGGGCCATTCTCTCCCCGGAGGCCGCGGCGCTGAAGGCCTTCGTGACGCGCGACACCGAGCGCTACAGGCCTAGCTATGGACGCCTGGAAGTGATCGAGCCCAGGCAGTGCGTGTTCATCGGCACCACCAACCAGGTCGCGTACGCGGTACGCGGCCAGGGCCATTGGACCGGCGATCGCAAGCAGACGACGCTGTGGCAGATCAGCGGGCGGTCGGAGGACGCCGAGACCGCGCACGGTACCCAGAAGCCGGTGGAGTGCATGCGCCGACCGATCGAGAACAACTCCTCGCCCGGCCAGGCGGTCTACGCGCCGTTCTCCGATTCGGGCACCACCATCATCGCTGCCGAGATGACGGGCCGCGCCTGCCACGCCATCGAGTTGTCCCCCGCCTACGTGGACATCGCCGTTGCGCGATGAGAGGCCTTCACGGGCCAGGAGGCGGTGCGGGAAGGCGACGGGGTGCGGTTCAACGGCCTGGCCCATGGCCCGGCTGGCGCCGCGCTTGCCAGCCCCACGGAGGCCCGCCATGCGGCGGTATGACCCCACCCCGGACCAGCGGCGGACGGTGAAGGCCATGGCCGGGTTCGGCGTGCCGCATGTCGATATCGCGACCTTCCTCGAGATCGACGCGAAGACGCTGCGCAACCGCTGGCGTCGCCCGTCGTAGCGGCATGTGTGATGATCGCGCGACCGAGGGAGGGCCATGATGGTGACCAGCCGGCAACCTGTCGCGAGACCGCCTCCCAAGCGTCGCATCTTCATCCTCGGGCTGCTGATCGCGGTCGCGCTCGGATATGGTGCCTGGTCGACGTATCGGGATCATGCGCGCCTGGTGTCGAGCGGCGTATCCGTCGAGGGCCGCATGACGGGACGCTTTCGTGAGATGCAATCCACAGGGCGCGGACGCGTCACCAGCTACTATCCAATCGTAAGCTTCCGCACCGCCGAAGGCCGCGTTGTTGTCACAGCGGCGGTCGATCCGCTTGACCGCGAGGCCATGGTCGCCGGGCAAGCTGTCCGGTTGCGCTACGACCCTGCCGATCCATTCATTGTCCATTTGGCCGACGCTCTGGCGAACGGACCAGGGCTCACGCCCTGGATCCTGGGCGGATCTTCGGCCGTTGTAGCGCTGCTGTCCGCCTGGGGCCTGTTTGCGGGGCGGCCGCTTCGACGGCCCATCTAGCCGAACGGGGGCGCCGTCGAAGCCGTCGCTGAACGCGCGAGCGCCCTGGCGACGGTGGTGTGCGTCCAGGCGCCGGCACCGCGTGGTATGGGGACACCCCGTTCGTTCAGCGTCCGAGCGTGTGCGAACAGCTCACACATGGGAACCCTGCGACCTCACGTCTCGGTCGGATCGCGGTAGGCAAGGAGACGCAGGGCGTTCGCCACGACCATGAGCGTCGATCCTTCGTGGAAGACCACTGCCGCGCCGAGTTGCAGCCCGAACAACGTCGCTGGCACCAGCACCGCCACCATGCCCAGGCTGATCCAAAGGTTCTGGCGGATGATGCGGTTCGTGCTGCGACTCAGCCCTATGATGAAGGGCAGGCGTGTCAGGTCATCGCCCATCAGGGCCACATCCGCGGTTTCCAGCGCCACGTCGGATCCCGCGGCGCCCATGGCGATACCCACCGTCGCATGCGCCATGGCGGGCGCGTCGTTCACGCCGTCGCCCACCATGGCCACCTCCTGCTCCGCCCGGAAGCGCCGGATGGCGGCGACCTTGTCCTCCGGCATCAGGTCACCCCAGGCTTCGTCCAGCCCGACCTGCTGGGACACCGCCTCAGCGACGCGGCTGTTATCGCCCGACATCATGACCATGCGGGCGATGCCGAGCGTGCGCAGGCGCAGGATCACCACCGCGGCGGCTTCGCGCGGCGTGTCCATCAGGCCGACGGCACCGAGATACTGCTCGCCTCGCCGCACGACCATCGTGGTGCGACCACGTTCCTGCAGGCCAGCGATCATGGCCTGGACCTCCGTCGGGACAGGAGGCCCCTCGATTTCCGCGAACAACGCGGCCTTGCCGACGACAACCGCATCCTCGCCGATCCGCGCTGTCAGGCCGCGTCCGGTGATGCTGCGCAGGTCCGTGGCTTCAGGCACCGTGACGCCAGCACCGATCTGCGCCCGCCCATCGCGGACGACGGCGGCGGCGAGCGGATGGTCGCTCAGCGCCTCGACGGCCATTGCGACCATCAGCAGGTCCTGCGCGTGGACGCCGGCTGCCGGCAGCACGTCGGTCACACGCGGCTTGCCCTCGGTGAGCGTGCCGGTCTTGTCGAAGGCGATGGCACCCAGCTTGCCCAGGTTCTCCAGCGGCCCGCCACCCTTCACCAGCACGCCACCGCGCGCGGCACGTGCGATGCCGGACAGCACCGCACTCGGCGTCGAGATGGCGAGCGCACAAGGGCTGGCCGCGACCAGCACCGCCATGGCGCGATAGAAGCTCTCGCCGAAGCTCTCGTCGATCAGGACAAAGGCGAAGAGCAGCACGAAGACCGAGGCCAGCACCACCGGCACGAAGATGCGCTCGAACCTGTCCGTGAATCGCTGGGTAGGCGATTTCTGCGCCTCCGCCTCATTCACCATCCGCACCAGCCGCGCGAGCGAGGTATCCGCGGCGAGGCGAATGACCTGCACCTCCAGTGCGCCGGCGCCATTGATGGTGCCCGCATAGATGCGGTTCTCCGCCAGCAGCCCCTCGGGCCGCAGCGCGGCGCGCGCGGCATCCTCGACCGCGCGCTTGTCCACCGGCACGCTCTCGCCGGTGATCGGCGCCTGGTCGACGCTACTCTCGCCGAGGATCACGAAGCCATCGGCCGGTATGCGGGTGTTCGGCCGTACGATGATCGTGTCCCCGATCTTCAGCTCGGCAACGGGCACCTCGCGAACCGCGCCGCCACGGCGCAATTCGGCGGTCGGCGGGGCGAGGTCGGCCAGGGCTTCGATCGCGCGTCGCGCACGGCCCATGGCGTAGTGTTCGAGTGCGTGGCCGATGCTGAACAAGAAGAGCAGCAGCGCGCCCTCAGCCCATTTGTCCAGCGCGGCAGCGCCTGCCGCGGCCACCAGCATGAGTGTGTCGATCTCGAAGCGGCCGAGGCGGATGGTGTCGATCGCCTCGCGCAGCGTGTAGGTGCCGCCGAAGACATAGGCGCCGACGTAGAGCGCCACCGGCATCCAGGCCGGCGCGGCAGGCAGCCAGGAGGCCACATAGCCCGCGATCAACAGCGCCCCGCTGAGCAGCGCGAAGATCAGTTCTGAGTTCGCGCCGAAGGGACCGCCGTGCTCATACTCATGCTCATGCTCATGCTCATGCTCATGGTCGGCGTCGGGCATCCGCTGCGCTGCGCCGCCTCCTGCCGAGACGCCCATGCCGCCCAGCGCGTTGCGGAGCACAGCCTCGGAGGTGGCCGTCCGATCGAACTCGATCCGCACGGGCCCGGCTGGCGACGCATCCGCCTCCATGACGCCGGGCAGTCGAGACAGCATATCGGTGACGGTGCGGGCGCGGCGTTCGTCCTGCAGACCTTCCACGTTCCACAGGACATGGCCGAAGCGCTGTGTCAGCTCAGCGCCGGCGCTTTCGGCGATTTCCCGCACGCGCGCCAGGCTCGCCACGCCGGGATCGTAGTGGATGCACAGCTGGGCGGGATGCTCGCCCGAGGCAGGGACGACATGGGCCTCCCCAATCCCGTCACGGCAGTTCAGGTCGTTGATCAGGCGCCCGACGCAGGCATCGGCTTCTCCGGGCGCGTCAGGCAGGAGGATACCGAGGTCGAGCCTGAGGCGCTTCGCCTGAGTGATGCTCATCGGCGGGGGGGCGGTGGGTGCCGCGCCGCCGCCCTTGTCACGCCGTGATCCAGCGCGCGACATCCTCGGCCTTCGGCAGGCCGCCGGCGTGGACCACCTTGCCATCCACAACCAGGCCGGGTGTCGAGGCGATACCGTAGCCGGCGATCTCGGCGTAGTCGGTCACCTTCTCAACGGAGACCTCCACGCCCGCCTTCGCGGCCGCATCCTTCACCATCTGCACCGCCGCATCGCAGCGCTTGCAGCCCGGGCCGAGTACCTTCACGTTCTTCATGGTCGTACTCCTTCAGGCGAAAAGCAGGTTGAACAGGAAGCCCACGGCGAGGATGCCGGTCGCGACCACGCCGACGAAGACGGCGATCAGCTTCACCGACAGCACCTTGCGCAGGATGATCATCTCCGGCAGCGACAGCGCGATCACCGACATCATGAAGGCGAGCACCGTGCCGAGCGCGGCACCCTTGCCGAGCAGCGCCTCAACCACCGGGATGATCCCGGCGGCGTTGGAATACATCGGCACGCCAACCAGCACGGCGGCCGGGACCGACCACCAGGCATCCTTGCCCATGATCGAGGCGAGCAATTCCTCCGGCGCGTAGCCGTGGATCAGCGCGCCCACGGCGATGCCGGCGATGATCCAGTACCAGACGCGGCCGACGATCTCCTTCACCGCGTCGAGGCCTGCGCGGATGCGGTCGGGCCAGGTGACGGTCACGTCCGGCAGGTCCGCGGTGCCGGCGTGGATCTTCAGGACCCACGGCTCCAGCCAGCCTTCCAACTGGAGCTTGCCAATCACCCAGCCCGCGGTGATGGCAATGCCCAGGCCGAAGACGAGATAGGTCAGCGCGACCTTCCAACCGAGCAGCGCAAACAGCAGCCCAAGCGCCACCTCGTTCACCATGGGCGCCGCGATCAGGAAGGAGAAGGTCACGCCGAGCGGCACGCCGGCCGACACGAAGCCAATGAACAGAGGCACCGCCGAGCAGGAGCAGAAGGGCGTGACGATGCCGAGCGAAGCCGCCATGGCATTGCCCACCCCCGCACGCCGCCCGGCCAGCAGCGCGCGCGTGCGCTCCGGCAAGAAAAAGGAACGCACCACGCCCATGGCGAAGACCACCAACGTCAGCAGCAGCAGCACCTTCGGTGTGTCGTAGAGGAAGAAGGTGATCAACTGACCGAGATGGCTCGCCGGGTCCACCGGCAGCAGCGACACCGCCCAGTCGGAGAACGGAATCAACTGGCTGTAGAGCGCGGCCCAGGCCGCCAAGCCAGCCAAGGTGCCGGCCAGCCGGGGCAGCGCCGAGGGCGGGCGGAGGGTGGCGGCGCTCATGCGGCGAGGCTTTCCTGACGGAGGGGAAGCTCGAGCGCGGCCTCGAGAAGGCGGCCTACCGCGGCGGGCATAGTGGGGTTCAGCCGATAGCGGACCCATTGCGCATCGCGCCGGTCCACCACCAGCCCTGCCTGGCGCAGTGTCACCATGTGGCGGGACATCCGCGACTGGCTGGCGCCGAGCAGATCCATGAGTTCACAGACGCAGTGTTCGCGTCCGTCGCGCAGCAGGCGCAGGGCGGAGAGGCGGGTGGGCTCGGCCAGGGCGGCCAGGAGGGCGACGGGATCGTGCATGGACGCAATCTTATGCGCTCATGCGCATATGCACGAGGCCTCGTTTATCGCGTAACTGCCATGCGTGGCGCGGGTCAGGCGATCCGCTCAAGGCAGAGCGCGATCCCCTGCCCCCCGCCGATGCACAGCGTGACCAGCCCGCGCGTCTGACCCGCGCGCGCCATGCCATGCAGCAGCCGCGTGGTCAGCACCGCACCGCTGGCACCGATCGGGTGGCCATGGGCGATCGCGCCACCCTCGGGGTTCACCGCTTCCTCACGCAGCCCCGTCTCGCGCATGACCGCGAGGGCAATCGCCGCGAAGGCCTCGTTGATCTCGGCGCGCTCGATGTCCGCTGCGGTCCAGCCGGCCCGTTCCAGGGCACGCTTCACGGCGGGGACCGGGCCAAGACCGAACATCCCGGGCTCCACCGCTCCCAATCCAGCCGACACCAGCCGCGCGATCGGCTTCAGGCCCAGCCGCTCGGCTGCGCCCCGTTCGGCCACCACCATCGCCGCAGCGCCCGTGTTCAGCCCCGGTGCGTTGCCGGCGGTGATGCTGCCGTCCTTGCGGAAGGCGGGCCGCAGCTTCGCCAGGGATTCGGCCGTGGTGTCCGGCCGGTTATGCTCATCCTTCACGAAGGCGACGGGGCCCTTGCGGCTGGGCACCTGCACCGGCGTGATCTCTGCCTCGAACAACCCGGCCGCCTGGGCGGCGGAGAACCGCGTCTGCGACCGCAGCGCCCAGGCATCCTGATCGGCGCGGGATATCTGCAGCTTGGTGACGAGGTCCTCGGTGTGCCAGCCCGAATGCTCACCGGAGAAGGCATCGTTCAGCCCGTCCAGCAGCATGCTGTCCAGCACCTGCCCGTCGCCCATGCGCATGCCCCAGCGCCCGTTCGGCAGCAGGTAGGGCGCGCGGTCCATGTTCTCCATGCCGCCAGCGATCATCACATCGGCCTCGCCGAGGCGGATCTCCTGGGCGGCGGACGCGATGGCCTGCGCGCCGGAGCCGCAGACGCGGTTGACCGTCATGGCGGGTGCGGCGACCGGCACGCCGCCCCCGATCGCGGCCTGGCGGGCCGGATTCATCTTGTTGCCGGCCTGGATGACGTTGCCCATCACCACGCCATCCACCCGGGTCGGGTCGAGCCCCGCGCGCTCCATCGCGGCGCGGATCACAACCGCGCCAAGGTCCACGGCAGGCATGTCCTTCAGCGTGCCGTTGAAGGTGCCGAGGGCTGTGCGCACCGGGGTGCAGAGAACGATCTCACGCTGGGCCATGGTGCTTGTCCTCGTTGGTTGGCGGAGGTCAGCCCGCCGCGGTGGTTAAACGCCCCAACGTGCCGTTCAGCGGCACGGCGCGGGCGATGGTGTTGGAAATCGTGCCGTACTTCCGGACATTCTGGTGCAGCAGTTCGAGCCGCCGTTCGGTCTCATCCGTGTCCACCAGGATCTCGTAGTCGATGCGCGTCATCCGCGGCGGGGCGTCCTGGCGCTCGCCCGTCACGTGGATCGTCACGCCACGCAGAGAGAAGCTGAGCATCGGCGTCACGCGCTCGATGCCCTTCATCATGCAGGCGGCAACAGAGGCGAGCAGGAGCTCGGCCGGGTTGAAGGCATCGGTTCGACCGGCCGGGTCGGTGTCGGCCAGCAGTTCCGCGGCCTTGCAGCTCATGCGCGTCCCATGGCTGTCCAGCCGGGTTGCGGACATCGTGTAGGACTGCATGGCTCACGCTCGCCGCTGCTGCTCATGGATACCGGGTGCCGAGCCGTGCTCCCTTGCGACAGATCAATCAAAGACTGGCTGGTCCGAACGGGGGGGGAGGACGAAGCTTGATGTCCCGCAAGGACATGCGCTGTGACGGCATATAGGCTTTCGTGCTGCGATACCTCCGCGGCGCTCCGTAAGGATCGACATGTCCATTATGCAGGGCCTACGGGCCTATCACGCCGCTCTCGGCCTTCTTGTCATTGCCGCCTTTCTGACAGGCGAACTGGGCACGATCCACGCAGTTCTGGGTTACGCGATCGCAGTCATCATCGCAGGCCGGCTCATTGCTGCCCTCTCCGGTCTTCGGCAACTGGGCTTGTCACGTTTCTACCCGCAGTTCGATGGGCTGACGCTCGGCAACGCCTTCACCCACCCAGCGATCAGCAAGACGCTGCTGTCCGGCATTGCCGCCTGCCTGATCCTGGCCACGGCCAGCGGTATCGCGATGGATCGCGGCAGGACGCTAGGGACGCTAGGTTTGGCAGCCAGCGTCGTGGTGACGGAGGCGCACGCGCGGGACGAGGGCCGTGAACGCCGCGGAGGCGCCGAGCTCCGAATTGGAGATCAGGAGCACGGAATCGCCGGCGAACTGCATGAGGGACTATCGAACGTCCTCATGATCATTGTCGGATTGCACGTCGCCTACCTGTTTCTGTTCAAGCGTCCGTTGGCGCGCTTCATGCTGTTCCTCGCGGCACCAAAGCCCCGTGAAGCTAGCCCGCGTCGTGCGCCCTGAGGGCAAGGGAGGTGCGATGCAGCACCGCCCGATCTCGGCCGGCGCCGCACTCACCGCAAGGGATATCACATGCCGCGCCTGCACCTGCACCCGGAACGCCATCTGGTCTCGCGCATCGGCTGGCTCCGGGCAGCGGTGCTGGGGGCGAATGACGGCATCGTCTCCACCGCCAGTCTGATCGTCGGCGTGGCGGCCGCGGCAGCCACGCAGAGCGACATCCTGATCGCCGGCGTGGCCGGTCTGGTCGCAGGCGCGATGTCGATGGCGGCCGGCGAGTACGTGTCGGTCAGTTCCCAATCCGACACGGAACAGGCCGACCTCGCTCGGGAAACCCAGGAACTGCGGGACAACCCCGCCTTCGAGCATGAGGAACTGGCGGACATCTACGTCCGCCGCGGCGTCGAGCGCGGATTGGCGCTTCAGGTCGCCGAACAGCTGATGGCCACGGACGCGCTAGGCGCCCATGCGCAGGATGAACTCGGGATGTCCGAAATCACCACCGCGCGGCCCATCCAGGCCGCGCTGACCTCAGCTGCGACCTTCGCGGTTGGCGCGGCCATGCCCCTGCTGATGGTTGTCATCGCACCGACCCACCTGCTCGTCTGGATCGTCTCGGGCGCCTCGCTTGCCTTCCTGGCGGTGCTGGGAGCCGTCGGGGCTCAAGCGGGCGGGGCCAATGTGCTGCGCGCCACGGCGCGCGTGACATTCTGGGGCGCGCTGGCCATGGCATTGACCGCCGGCATCGGTGCGCTGTTCGGCACGGTGGTTTAGCCGGCACGGTCACCGCCGGAGTTGGCAATCAGCGCGGCTGTCAACGCCGGTTGAATTCTGACCCGCTTTGCGTGGGGTCGCCGATCGAAACCTGACCCATGTGATGCCCGGGGTGGGGCTCGCCCCACCCCGGGCGGCGCCTCTCAACGGCTTTCCTTCTTCGC
>NZ_JACADR010000449.1 GCF_016106005.1 Roseomonas rosulenta | reverse complement strand
GCTGCGCGAGGCGCTGGCCGGGTCCGGCATCGAGACGGCCGCCGGCCCCGAGGCCGTGGTCGAGGCCGCCGCCCGTCCCGCCGACTGGACCATGGCTGCCATCGTGGGCGCGGCCGGACTGCCCGCGACCCTGGCCGCGCTGCGCCGCGGCGGGGTGGTCGCCATCGCCAACAAGGAAGCGCTGGTCTGCGCCGGCGAGATCGTTCTGGCGGTGGCCCGCGCCGCCGGCGCAACTCTCCTGCCCGTCGATTCCGAGCACAACGCCATCTTCCAGGCGCTCGAATCGCGGGGCGGCGGCACCGATCCCTACGCCACGGTCGAGAAGATCGTGCTGACCGCCTCGGGCGGCCCGTTCCGCACCATGCCGATCGAGCAGATGGCCGCGGTCACGCCCGAGGCCGCGGTGAAGCACCCGGTCTGGTCCATGGGGGCCAAGATCAGCGTCGATTCCGCCACCATGATGAACAAGGGGCTGGAACTGATCGAGGCGGTCCGCCTGTTCCCGGTGCCCGAGGACCGGGTCGAGGTGCTGGTCCACCCGCAATCCACCGTCCATGGCCTGGTGCATTATTCCGACGGGTCGGTGATGGCACAGCTCGGCTCGCCCGACATGCGCACGCCCATCGCACATGCCCTGGCATGGCCGGCGCGCATGGCGGCGGCGGTGCCGAAGCTCGACCTGGTCGGGCTCGGGC
This sequence comes from Roseomonas rosulenta, assembly GCF_016106005.1. Classification (GTDB taxonomy): domain Bacteria; phylum Pseudomonadota; class Alphaproteobacteria; order Acetobacterales; family Acetobacteraceae; genus Neoroseomonas; species Neoroseomonas rosulenta. Next base: position 1,593 of record NZ_JACADR010000449.1, on the reverse strand, counting down.
GGCTCGACTTCTTCGCCCCCGACCCGGTGCGCTTCCCGGCGCTGCGCCTGGCGCGGGAGGCCTTGCGGGCGGGGTGCGGGGCGACCACCATATTGAACGCAGCGAACGAGGTGGCCGTGGGCCTGTTCCTCGACCGGCGCCTGGGTTTCCTCGACATCGCCGCGGTGGTGGAGGAGAGCCTGGCGCGGCTCGGGGCGCCGGCTGCGACAGAACTCGGTGCCATCCTGGCGCTGGATCGCGGTGCACGAGGCGAGGCGGCCAGGATCGCCGCGCAACGCGTCGCGGCCTGACGGCCCGCCGCCAAGGAACTGGACGCGATGGATTTCCTGCCCGACCCCCTCCGCACCATCCTCGCCTTCGCTGTGGTGCTGGGCGTGCTGATCTTCTTCCACGAGCTCGGCCACTACCTGGCCGCGCGCTGGCGCGGGGTGCATGTGGAGCGCTTCTCAGTCGGCTTCGGACGCGCCATCGCCTCATGGAACGACAAGCGCGGCTGCGAATGGCGGATCGGCTGGATACCGCTCGGCGGCTACGTGAAGATGCACGGCATGGAGCATGCCGGGGATACTCCGCCCGAACCGGGCAGCTTCCGCCCCGGCGAGAGCTTCCACGAAAAATCCGTGGGCGACCGCGCGATCGTGGTCGCCGCCGGGCCGGCCTTCAACTTCCTGCTGGCGGCGGTGCTGTTCGCGGCGATCTTCGCCACCTACGGCCGCCCGGTCGGCTCGACCGCGGTGCAGACCGTGGTGGCCGGCTCCGCCGCCGATCGCGCCGGGATGGCGCCCGGCGACCGCATCCTGGCGCTGGATGGCGAGCGGGTGTCGCGCTTCGAACAGCTGCAGCGCCACATCCAGCCGCGCGCCGGCCAGCCGGTCGAGATCCTGCTGCGCCGCGGCGATGCCGAGATCAAGGTCGTGGCCACCCCGGCCGCCCGCCCGGATGACGGGCGCGGCATGCTGGGCGTGACCGGCGGCGCGGTCGAGCGCGAGCGCCTCGACCCCTTCAGCGCGGTGATCCAGGGCACCTGGCACATGGTCTCGGTGTCAGGCCAGACGCTGGTCGGCGTGTGGCAGATGATCAGCGGCGCGCGCGGCGCCGATGAGATCGGCGGGCCGCTGCGGATCGCCCAGCTTTCGGGCGAGGTGGCGGATATGGGCCTGCTGCCGCTGCTCAGCTTCATTGCGATCCTGTCGGTGAACCTGGCGCTGATCAACCTGTTCCCGATCCCGATCCTGGATGGCGGGCACCTGGTGTTCTACGCGGCGGAGGCGATCCGCGGCCGGCCGCTGACCGCGCGGATGCAGGAATACGCTTTCCGCGGTGGCTTCGCGCTGCTGGTCACGCTCATGGTCTTCGCGACCTGGAACGACCTGACGCAGCTTGGCGTGGTGCGCTGGATCAGCGGGCTGATCGGGTAGCGGGGCAGGGCGCCCGCCCGGGTCGGCCAAGGATGCGCCACCGCTCAGGGAACCGATGAGCACGGTTCAACGGATCACGCGCTTGCGCGATCCGGGAGCGGACCGCGCGACCGCGCCCCAACCGACCGCCGCGCCGGGCGCGCCCGTGCACGGCGCGCAAGCCAAGCCGGCGCCC
>NZ_JACADR010000448.1 GCF_016106005.1 Roseomonas rosulenta | reverse complement strand
CCTGACCCCGGCGTGCCGGCCGCGCCGCGGGCGCCGCGGCCGGCCGCCGCGGTCGCGAGCGAACCGGGACACGACCCGCCCGACACGACGCTTGCCACGCCGCGCCGGGGAGAGCAGGAAGCGCTGCCATGACGGAGCCCGCCCCGCCACGACTCGCCGTGGTGATCCCCTGCTACAACGAGGCCGCCAACGTCGCGCCCATGGTGGCGCGGCTCGATGCCGCACTCGCCGGCATCGCCTGGGAGGCGATTTTCGTCGATGACGACAGCCCGGACGGCACGACCACCCGGGCGCGCGCCATTGCGGCGACCGACCCGCGGGTGCGCTGCATCCGGCGCATCGGGCGGCGCGGGCTGGCCTCGGCTTGCATCGAGGGGATCCTGTCCACCTCCGCCCCCTATGTCGCGGTGATCGACGGCGACCTGCAGCACGACGAGACCATCCTGCCGCGCATGTTGGCCGCACTCGCCTCCGGCGAGGCGGAGGTCGCGATCGGCAGCCGCAACATCGAGGGCGGCACCAAGGGCGAGGGGCTGTCGCCGCTGCGGCGCATGGTCTCGGATGGCGGCGCGGCGCTGGCCAATGCCGCCCTGCCGGTGCGCGTGAGCGACCCGATGAGCGGCTTCTTCGCCCTGCCGCGCGCCCTGTTCGAGGAGGTCGCGCCGCGGCTGACCGGCACCGGCTTCAAGATCCTGCTGGATGTACTGCTCTCGGCCGGACGTCCGCTGCGGGTGGCGGAAGTGCCCTATGCCTTCCGCGCGCGGGAAGCGGGCGAGAGCAAGCTCGACGCCGGGGTGCTGCTGGAATTCGCCGGGCTGCTGGCGGACAAGACGCTGGGCGGGATGGTGCCGCTGCGCTTCATGGCCTTCGCGCTGGTGGGGGGCATCGGCGTGCTGGTGCACCTGGCGGTGCTCGGGCTGCTGCACGGGATCGGGCCGCTCGGTTTCGCCCCGGCGCAATGGGCTGCGACCTTCGTCGCCATGACGGCGAATTTCCTGCTGAACAACCGCATCACCTATCGCGACCGGCGGCTGCGCGGGCCGGCGCTGCTGCGCGGGCTGGTGCTGTTCTACGTGGTCTGCGGCATCGGCGCCGCGGCCAATGTCGGCGTCGCCGGGCTGCTGGTGCGCGACGACCTGCTGGGCTGGGGCCTGGCGGGAGCGGCGGGTGCGCTGCTGACGGTGGTGTGGAACTACGCGGTCTCCTCGACGCTGGTGTGGCGGGCGCGCTGATGGGCTGGGTCGCGGCGCTGGCCGCGGTCACGGCGCTGCGGCTGGCGCTGGCGGCGATCCTGCCGCTGGCACCCGACGAGGCCTACTACTGGGTCTGGTCGCGCAGCCTGCAGGCGGGCTACCTCGATCATCCGCCGATGGTAGCGCTGTTCATCGCGGCCGGGACGGCGATCGCGGGCGAGACCCCGCTCGGCGTCCGGCTGCTGGCGCCGCTGTCGATGGCGCTCGGGTCCATCCTGCTGGCGCGCGCGGCGGAGGACCTGTTCCCCGGCCGCAACGCCGGCCCCTGGGCGGCGGCGCTGCTGAACGCGACGCTGCTGGCGGGGCTCGGCGGCGTGACCATGACGCCCGACACGCCGCTGCTGTTCTTCTGGACGGCGGCGCTATGGGCCACGGCGCGGCTGCATCGCACCGGGGCGGGCGGCTGGTGGCTCGCGGTCGGCGCCTGTGCCGGGCTGGCGCTGGCCAGCAAGTACACCGCCGCTCTGTTCGGTGCGGGCATGGTGCTGTGGCTGGCGATCGACCCGGCGATGCGGCGCTGGCTGGCGCGCTGGCAGATCTGGGCAGGCGGCGCCATCGCGCTGCTCGCCTTCGCGCCGGTGGTGGCCTGGAACGCCGCGCAGGGCTGGGCCTCCTTCGCGAAGCAGGGCGGGCGGGCAGGCGAGGGCGGGCTGGACCTGCGCTTCCTCGGCGAGTTGATCGGCGGGCAGGCGGCGCTGGCGACACCGCTGGTCTTCGTGCTCTGTGTGGCGGGGGCGGGCGCGGCGGTGCTGGCCTGGTGGCGCGGGCGGGATCCGGCGGCGCTGCTGCTGGCGGCGCTGGTGCTGCCGGGCGCGGCGCTGTTCCTGTGGCAGGCCATGGGCAGCCGTGTGCAGGGGAACTGGCCGGCGGTGCTCTATCCTGCGGCGGCCATCGCCGCCGCGGCCTTGCTGCGCGCGCGGGGCTGGCTGCGCCTGCGCGTGCCCGCGCTTGCGCTGGGCGCGGCGATGACGGGGGCGGTGTATCTGCAGGCGGTGGCCGCACCGCTGGCGCTGCCGCGGCGCAGCGACCCAACGCTGGCGCGG
>NZ_JACADR010000447.1 GCF_016106005.1 Roseomonas rosulenta | reverse complement strand
GGCGCTGACGAGACGGGCGCGCCGCAGCCCCTGCCCGGCCGGGGGCCGGCATCGTCGCGCCGGGCCGGAGCCTGCGCTTCACGGCGGACGCCGGCCCGGGTCCGCATGGCGCCCGCGACCGCCGCCCCCACCCTTTGCCAAACGGCCCGCTTCCCGCTTATCCATGGCTGGCCGACCGGCGCCGCCCCATACACTCTCACCCAGCGATGACACCATGACCACGCAAGGCCCCGTCCATCTCCGCTGGCGCGCGGGTTCCGCCGCGCCCGAGACCGAGACCTTCCCCGACCTCGACGCCGCGCTGGATGCCGTGGAGGCGCGCTGGGAGACGTTGCAGCACCAGGCGCCGCAGATCCTGGACGCGCGCCGCATCCTGCTGATCAGCACCGAGCAGCTGCAGGCCGCGATGATCGAGGGCGACGACGAGGCGGGTAGCTGACGTCGCACCGGGCGCCTGCCTTCGGCGTTCGGCCCGCGACCGGCCCTGGATGACCGCGACCCCCGCGCATCGCGACGCGGCATCGCGCTGACGTGGCCCGCCGACCCTATGCCGTGGCGAAAAGCAGCCCGGCGTCGGCGAGCCTCTCGCCGATGCCCGCGCGCCGCAGCGCGTGCCAATAGGTGACCGGGTTGGTCGCGAGCACCGGCTTGCCCAGTTCCGCCTCCGCCGCCCGCGCCACGCCCGCGAAGGGCAGGTTGGTGCCGAGCTGCACCACCGCCCGGACATCCGGCCCGTCGAGCTCCCGTACCGCGTCGCGCAGGCGGTCCAGCGGCACATGCGCGATCGCCGCCGGGCCGGGCGCGCGCAGGCCGAGCACGCGCAGCACCTCGATGCCGGCCTGCTCGAGGAACGCCTTCGCGGCCGCGTCGCCGGCCGGGAAGAACGGCGTGAGCAGCGCGATGCGCGTGACACCGAGCGCCGCCAGTGCCGCGAGCGTCGCATGGGTCGGCGCCGTGACGGGGCAGCCGATGCGCGCTTCCGCTTCCGCCAGCAGGGCGTCGCCGGCAGCGCCGCCGCCGACGAAATTCTCGACCATCACACCGATCGCGACATGATCCGGCCGTGCGGGCGCGAGCGTGTCCAGCGCCCCAATCAGCCCGCCGACCATGGCCGCGCGCACCGCCGCGGCATCGGCATCGCCGGCCACGCGTGCATCGGGGTTGGCGATGCGCGCGGTGGCGTTCACCACGCCGCGGGGGCGGAGGTCGTCCATCTCCGCCTCGGTCGTGACGTTGGTGGCGGGCACCACCACGCCCATCAGCAGACGCTGTGCGAGCGGGCTGCGCCCGCTCACTTGCCCTCGACCGGGGTGGTGTCGTTCGGCCACAGCGTGCGGGAGGCGACGCCCGCGATCACCGCGCCGATGATGGGCGCCACCCAGAACAGCCAGAGCTGCTCAAGTGCCCAGCCGCCGACGAAGATGGCCGGGCCCGTGCTGCGCGCGGGGTTCACGGACGTGTTCGTCACTGGAATGCTGATCAGGTGGATCAGCGTCAGCCCCAGGCCGATCGCGATCGGCGCGAAGCCCGCGGGCGCGCGGCCATGCGTCGCACCCATGATGATGACGATGAAGAAGAAGGTCATCACCATCTCGCAGATCAGCGCGGCATTCATGCCGTACTTGCCCGGCGAATGGTCCCCGAAGCCGTTCGCCGCGAAGCCGCCCACCTCGAAGCCCGGCTTGCCGCTGGCGATGGCATACAGGATGCCCGCGCCCGCGATGGCACCCAGCACCTGCACGAAGATGTAGGGGGCGGCCTGGCTGCCCGGGAACCGCCCGCCCGCCACAAGGCCGAGCGTGACCGCCGGGTTCAGGTGGCAGCCCGAGACATGGCCGATCGCATAGGCCATGGTCAGCACCGTCAGGCCGAAGGCGAAGGAGACCCCAAGCAGCCCGATGCCGACCTCCGGGAAGGCCGCGGCGAGCACGGCGGAGCCGCACCCCCCGAGCGTCAGCCACAATGTGCCGATGAACTCGGCAGCGAGCTTCGGGGCCATTCGGTTCACTCCCTATGGTTCTTGGCAGACGCGCCGAGACTACCGCGCTTTCGTGACATCCCGGCAAGTGCTCGCTGCCCGGAGGGCGGGACCGGCTGCGCAGGGTGGCGGCCCGGGCCGGCCGATCACGCGCCCGCGTGACCTGCCCCGGCCGCTGCACGTCATGGCAGCGCGATCGCCAGGCGATGCGCCGCCGCCGGCGTGCCCTGCGGCAGGCGCACGCGCAGCCGGGCCGCGACCACGCCAGGTTCGGGCAGTTCCGCGCTGCCCGCCGCGAGCGGGCCATCCTCGGCAACCAGGGTCGCGAGC
>NZ_JACADR010000446.1 GCF_016106005.1 Roseomonas rosulenta | reverse complement strand
GCCGCGCGCGCGCGCCGTCCCGGCCATGCCCTCCGACAGCGCCACCACCGCGGCGGCGCGCCGGCAGGCGGCATCGGCCAGGCGGTCCATTGCCGAGAGCACGGGGCGCGGCACGCCGCCCAGCGCGCGCGGCACCTCCGGCCAGGGGTCGCGGATCTCGAAGACGAAGGGCGTGCCGCGCATCGCCTGCGCGATCAGCGCCGGGATCGCGACCGTCAGTGGCGTGGACGACGCGACCACCAGGTCGAACCGCGTCCGCATCGCCAGCGACGCGGCGCGCGCCGCGAAGCGCAGGAAGGCGCCGGTGCGCGCGCGCAGCGGCATGGCATTGCCGCAGGGGATGTCGAATTCCACCACCCGCACGCCGCCCACCTGCCCCTCGCGCCGGCCGCGCCGGAACGGACCATCGAGCCCGCTGACCGCGCCATCGTAGCGGCCGCAGGCGAGCGTCACCGCGTGCCCACGTGCCGCCAGCGCGCGGGAGAGTGAATCGCTGCGCGTCGCCGTGCTGCCGCCCGGCCCCGAATGGTGCTGGTGCAGGTACAGGATACGCACGCGCTCAGCCGCGCCAGCAGGCGCGGGTGGCGGCGATCACGCGGTCCTGCTCGGCCACCGTCATGCCGGTGCCGGAGGGCAGGCACAGCCCCTGCGCGAACAGCGCGCGCGCCACCGCTCCGCCGGCCGAGGGCGCGTCGCGGAACACCGGCTGGTCGGACAAAGGCTTCCAGACCGGGCGGCTTTCGGCGCCGGCCGCCTCCAGCGCGGCGCGCACCCGGTCGCGCGTCGTGCCGGCACGGACGGGATCCACCAGGATGGCGCTCAGCCAGTGCGTCGCGCGGCCCCACGGCGCCTCGGGCATCGGCGAAAGGCCCGGCAGGTCCGCGAGGCCCGCCGCGTAGCGTGCGAAGATCGCGCGCCGTGCCGCCACGCGCCCGGCCAGCACCGCCACCTGCGCGAGCCCCACCGCTGCCAGCACCGAGGACATCCCGTAGGCATGCCCCGTGGTGGAATGCTGGTAGTGCGCCGCCGGGTCCTTGGCATGGGCCGCCAGGTGCCGCGCGCGCGCCACCAGCACGGGGTCGTCCGAGGCCAGCGCGCCGCCGCCCCCGGCCGTGACGATCTTGTTGCCGTTGAAGGAGTAGGCCGCGAGGCGCGCCCCCCGGCCGGCCGGCCGGCCGCGCAGCGTGGCCCCCAGCCCCTCGGCGCTGTCGCTGAGCACCGGCACGTCGTAGCGCCCGCAGGCAGCGAGGATGGCATCGAGTTCGCTGGCCTGGCCGTAGATGTCCACCGCCACCACCACGCGCGGCAGCCGCCCGGGCCGCGCGGCGGCGCGCAGCTCGGCGCGCAGCAAGTCCGGGTCGAGCGTCCAGGACCCGGGACAGACATCGAGGAAGCGTGGCACCGCGCCCATCTGCACGGCGGGGGCGACAGTCGCGATGAAGGTGAAGCCCGGCGCCCAGACCTCGTCGCCCGGCGCGATGTCCAGCACCCGGTAGGCCAGGTGCAGCGCCGCCGTGCCCGAGGCCGTGGCGAGCACATGCGCGAAGCCGGTGGCCGCGCCGACCGCGGCCTCGAAGGCGGCGATGGCCGGTCCTGCCGGTGCCACCCAGCCGCTGTCGAGCACGCTTCGCAGGTGGTCGATCTCGTCGCCCGCCAGGTGCGGCGCCGAGAGGTGGATGCGCCGTGCCGCGGCGGCGCCCGCGCCGAAGGCCGGTGCGGTGGGCGGCGGGCGGGGCGATACCAGGTAATTCACGTGATGAGTATATTGCTATCCTACCAAATCAACCAAGAGTTATGATCGATCGTCTCCGCGAAACGCAGGCATGCTCGCGTGCCCGGGTGCGGACGCGCCACGCCCAGACACCGCCAGCGCCGCACAGCGCGCCAGCAGCGCCAGGTCGTGCGCGAGGCGCGGCCGCGCCTCGGCATAGCGCGCATCCAGTTCGAGCCGCGTCTCCCACGCCACCGCATTGCGCCCGGCCGCCTGCGCGAGGCCCGCAAGCCCCGGGCGCAACCGCAGGCGCAGCGCCTGGCGCGGCGAATAGAGCGGCACATAGCCCATCGGCAGCGGCCGCGGCCCGACCAGGCTCATCTCTCCGCGCAGCACGTTCAGCAACTGCGGCAATTCATCGAGTGCGAGCGCCCGCAACACGGCGCCGAGGCGCGTCATGCGCGCGGCGTCCTCGCCGTGGCCCTCGCGCAGCGTGCGGAACTTCAGCACGGTGAAGGGCGCCCCGCCGCGGCCCGCGCGGGCCTGGCGGAACAGCACCGGCGCGCCGAGCGCGATGCGCACCGCGACCGCCACCAGCAGCAGCGCCGGCGCCAGCAGC
>NZ_JACADR010000445.1 GCF_016106005.1 Roseomonas rosulenta | reverse complement strand
CCCTCGCTGGCGCGGTGCTGGACCCGGCGCAGGCGACGGCGCTTGCCGCGCTGGGCCGGGCCCTGGCGGCGCTGCCGGCCGGGCGCATCACGGTCGAGGCGCAGGTCAGCGGGCCGGCGAATGATGCCTCGATGGCACGGCGCGCCTCGCTCGCGCGCGCCCAGGCGGTGAAGGCGGCGCTGGTGGCCGGCGGGCTGCCGGCGACGCGGATTGACCTGCGCCCGCTCGGCCGCCTGCCCGCTGGCGCGGACCGGGTGGACGTGCTGCCGCCCGGCGTGGCAAGCCCCAATGCGGAAGCCCGGGGCCGATGATGCCATTCCCTGCCGATCGCCGCGGCCACGCCGCGCAGATGCCGCGTGAGGCGCGCAGCGCATGACCCAGCCCATGGCCTTCGTCTGGCGGATGGTGGGGTTCCTCGTCTTCGTGGCGGTGGTCACCATCGCGGTGTTCGATCAGCTGCAGCACGCCTTCGCGGCGAACCCCGTGCTCAACAGCGTGATCCTCGCGGTGCTGCTGTTCGGGATCGGGTGGAACCTGCGCCAGGTGCTGGTGCTGCGGCATGAGGTCGCGTGGATCGAGGGCTTCCGCTCGGTGCGCGGGGCGGATGCGCCGGTGCAGCCGCGGCTGCTCGCACCCATGGCGTCGATGCTCTCGGCGCGCCGGTCGGAACGCGTGTCGCTGTCGGCCATCGCGCTGCGCTCGGTGATGGACGGGATCCTGTCGCGGCTCGACGAGACGCGGGAACTCTCGCGCTACATGGTGGGGCTGCTGATCTTCCTCGGCCTGCTCGGCACCTTCTGGGGGCTGCTGCTGACCATCTCCTCGGTGGCGGACGTGATCGGGTCGATGTCGGTCGGCTCGGGCGACCTGAACGCGCTGTTCAACCAGCTCAAGACCGGGCTCGCCCGGCCGCTGGAGGGAATGGGGACGGCGTTCTCCACATCGATGCTCGGCCTCGCCGGCGCGCTCGTGCTGGGGTTCATGGACCTCACGGCCGGCCAGGCGCAGAACCGATTCACCAACGAACTCGAGGAATGGCTGGCCGGCCTCACGCGCCTCTCGGCCGGGCCATCGGGGCAGGAAGGGGAGGGGTCCATCCCCGCCTACGTGAACGCCCTTCTCGAGCAGACCGCCGAGAACCTCGACGGTCTGCAGGCCATCCTGGCGCGCGGGGAGGAAGGCCGCGCCGAGACCTCCCGCGCCCTGGTCACGCTCACCGAACGCCTCACCGTGCTCACCGAGCAGATGCGCGCCAACAACGCCCTGATGCTGCGCGTCGCCGACGGCCAGGCCGGCATCGCCCCCGCCCTGACACGCCTCGCCGAGAGCCATGCGATCGACGACGCCACCCGGACCCACATCCGCAACCTCGACCTTCATCTCACGCGCCTCGCCGACGAACTGGCCCAGGGCCGCACCCAAACCACCGCCGAAATCCGCAACGAAATCAAGATCCTGACCCGCACCATCGCGGCGATCGCCGAGGAACAGCCGCGGTGAGCCGGGACGCGGCGGGTGCGAGGCGGGGGGCCAGCCCCCCGAACCCCCCGCTGGGGGGCAACCGCCCCCCAGACCCGGGGTCAGATGGCCGGATTGGGGGAGGGGCGCGTCGGCGGCACCTGCGGGACGGGCGCGACATGCCCCTCCCCCAATCCGGCCATTCACTCTCCGCGGGTCCGGGGGCACGTATGCCCCCGGCGGGTGGGTCCGGGAGGGCAGAGCCCTCCCGCGTCACGCCCCGCGCGACCTGACGCACCATGGCCCGTTCCTCCGACCGGCGGCGTGGCAAGGGTGGGCTCGATGCCTGGCCTGGGTACGTGGATGCGCTGTCCACGTTGCTCATGGTCATCATTTTCGTGCTGCTGGTGTTCGCCCTGGCGCAGGGGTTCCTGTCGGTGGCGGTGTCGTCGCGCGATCGTGCGCTCGATCGGCTGAACCGCCAGGTGGCGGAACTGGCCGAGATGCTGGCACTCGAGCGTGGCCAGGCGGAGGAATTGGGCGTCGGCCTGTCGCGCGCGACCGAGGAGCTGGCCGCCGCCGCCACGGCGCGCGATGCCGCGCAGCGTTCGCTGGCGACGCTGCGCGAGGAGCGCGACCGCCTCGCCACCGAACGCGACGGCACGCGCGCCGAGCGTGATCGTCTCGCTGCGCGGCTGGCGGATATCGGCCTGACCGGGCGTGGCGCGGAGGAGCGCGTCGCGACGCTCGAACGGCAACTCGGCGAGGCGCTGGCCCGCGCCGAGGCAGCCGGCGGCGATGCCGCGCGCGTCGCGCGCGACTTGACCGAGGCGCGCCGCGGCCTGGCCGAGGCCGAGCAGCGCCACGCCGCGATGGAG
>NZ_JACADR010000444.1 GCF_016106005.1 Roseomonas rosulenta | reverse complement strand
GTGGCGCAGCAGCAGCAGCGCCGCGCCCAGCGTCAGCACCGCCAGCGGCGCCGCCAGCGCCAGCAGGCCCAGCAGCAGCGGCCGGTTCGGCAGGGAGGGCCGCCCCTCGACCATCGGGGCCGAGACCAGCCGTGCGGCCACCGCTTCGTCCGCCGCGACCACCAGGCCGGCGCGCTGCTGCTGCGCCAGCAACTCGTACAGGCTGTTGCGCAGGAAGAGGTCGCTCTCGCGCGCCAGGCGCCGCTCCAGCGCGGCGACGCGGCGCGCCGCCTGTTCCGCCAGGTCGGCGCGCACCTTGGCCTCGGCGAAGGCATGCAGGCGGCGCAGCGCGTCTAGCGCCAGCGCCGGGTCGGCATGCGGCAGTTCCAGCGTCCAGGTCACCGAGGCGAGGGATTGTGTGACCGCCAGGTTGCGCTCGAGCCAGTCCTGCACGTCGTCGACATCGACCAGACGATCGCCGCCGGTGAGCGCGCGCAGCAGCCCGCCGGGGCCCTGGCTGCGCCGCGCCTCGATCCAGGCTGGCAGGGCCGTCTCGCGCGCCAGCAGCGCCGCGGCCTCGGGGCTGCGCATGGCGCCCAGGTAGATCGCGAAGTTCCCGTTGGGCCGCGTGTCGAGCAGCCCGCCAGGTGCGAAGGGCGATGGCGCCAGCAGCGAGGAGACGGCGAAGGAGGTGGTCTCGGCCGGCGCCACCACCGCCTGCGCGACATGCGCGCGCGGCATCATCAGCACCGTCGCCGCGCCGGCGGCCCAGAGCAGCAGCGTGGCGACGCACAGCCCGCGGCGCCAGCCCCACAGCCCACGCAGCAGCAGGGGCAGCGGCATCATCGCACCTCCAGCACGGTGGTCAGGCGCGTGATCGGCGCGCGGGCCGAGACCTCGAGCACAGGCGCGGGCACCACCACGCCATAGGCCGGGCTTTCCCAGCCCTGCACCAGGCGCAGCCGATGCGGCGCATCGCTGGTGATGGCGATGCGCGCACAGGGCGCTTCGACGCCCGTTCCGGTCAGCTGCCAGTCCTCGGGCGCGAGGCGCCAGCGCAGCGCCAGCGCGGCGAAGGGGCCGCCGACGTGGTCCTCGACGGTCAGGCGTCGGTCCTCCAGCACGACGCGCCGCGTGTGCCGCCGCCCGCGCCAGTCGCGCAGCGCCGCGCCGTCGGGCAGCGCACGGCAGGCCGGCCAGCGCGCGAACAGGAACCGCGAGACGCGCGGCATCTGGTCCTCGCCATCGAAGGCGATGGTGTTGTGCCCGGCGGTGCCGGACAGCGCATCGGTCCACCAGGCGCAGCCGGGCGGCGGATTGTAGGCGCCGGTGCCGCCATCGCGCAGCAGCGCCGTCTCGCCGTGCCACAGTTCCAAGTGCAGCAGGTCGGCCTGGGCCGGGCGGAAGCGCAGCGGTGCGCCGGTGCGCAGCAGGACGGAGAGCGCGCCGCGCGTCTCGCCCTGCCAGCCCGCGCTGCGCCAGGCGCCGCCGCGCGGCAGCGTGGCCTCCGGGCAGGCGATGCCCAGGACGCCGCAGCCGAAATCGTCGCGGTGCCCTGCGCTGGCGGCGCAGAACAGCCGCGCGGCGCGCTCGATGCTGCCGCGCGCATCCGCCGGTCCGCCCCCGGAGAGGTCGGCCAGCGCGGAATCGTCGCCTGCTCCCGAGCGCGGCAGCGCGCCGCCTGGCGTCGCGACGCGGTGCAGCCACAGCGTCGCCGCGGCCGCGCGTTCGGCGAAGGGCGCGGCGAAGGCCGGCGCGCCATGGCGGCGGCGGAACCATTCGGCGAGCGAGAGCGTGTCCAGCAGCAGCCGGTGATAGCCCGGCGATGCCTGCGCGAAGGCGCCATCGGGTGCCACCAGCCGTGCCACCGCCCGCACCAGGCCACGCGCGCCGCGCCGTGCCAGCGCGGCGTCGTCGAGCGCGAGGCCGAGCGCGAAGAGCCCCGCCGGTTCGCTGACCGCGTGGTTATTGTCCTGCGCGGCGGCATAGGCGCGGGTGGCCGCGATGCGCCGGGCATGCGCCGCGTGCAGCGCGCGCGGCACGCGTCCTTCCCCACGCAGCGCGGCAAAGAGGCACAGATGCAGCGCGCGCAGCGCCGCCTCCTGCCCGCAGGCCCAGGCGGGGCCGCGGAAGGGCGGGTTGGCGGCGGCCCAATCGGCCAGCAGCGACTCGGCGGCGGGCGTCTCCAGCGCCAGCAGCGGCAGCAGGCGGTTGGCCTCCCACACCGGCCGGATGTCGCCGGCGGCGAAGAGGTCGAGGTCCAGCGCATGCGCGGCACCGTCGAAGGGGCCATGCCAGCGCGACGCACCCGCCTGTCGCGGCGCGCCGCCGGGCGCGTCGGGTGCGTCGCGCTGGCATGGCCCCATCGACG
>NZ_JACADR010000443.1 GCF_016106005.1 Roseomonas rosulenta | reverse complement strand
CCGCCAGCGCCCCCCAGGGCTTCGGATGCGGCCGCGGCTCGCCGGTGCTGCCCGAGGTGAAGGCGATGGCGGCAACGAGGCCGGCCGGGATCAGCGGGTTCGGGGCGGCGGTCCCGGCGGCCGGGACCGGGCGCAGCACCGGCAGCGGCAGCGCGATGTCGCTGTCGGCCAGCGCGTGGCGCGCCCCGTGCAGCCGCGCGATCTCGGCCAGGCGTTGCGGCGTCCGGTCGGCCGAGAGCAGCGTGGTCTGCCCGCGCGAGGCCGCCGCGGCGAAGCCGAGCAGTGCCAGGTAACGGTCGGCGCAGAAGTTCAGCACCGGCCCTTCGTCGGGCAGCTGCGCCGCTAGCGCGGCGGCTTCGGCCAGGAAACGCGCGACCGTCACCGCCTCCTGCCCGCGGTGGAAGATCACCTCGGACGGCGCGCGGGAGGTCAGTGGCAGGTGGGTGTCAGCGCGCATCGGGCAGGCCATCGGCGCGCCAGATGGCGCGCAGCGTGCTCCAGGGCGTGGCGGGGCCCAGGGCGGGGAAGAGCGCGCGGCGCAGCGGGTGCTCGGCCAGGAAGAACAGCGCCGAGAGCACGAGGTTAGCCACAGCCGACCGCCCGGGGGCCGGCCCGAGCCCCGCCAGGGTCAGCCCGTTCAGGCCGGCGAAGGCCAGGAAGATGATCGTCCAGAACCAGGTGAGCCGGCGCGTGTAGCGCGCCAGCTCGGGTGGGAGGCGCCCGTGCTCGGCGCGCGTGTAGCGGCTGATCAGCGGCTCCCGCCCCGGCCGCAGCGTCGCGCCGAAATGCCAGGCGAGGAGCAGGTTGCCCGCCAGCGGCATCAGTTCGAGCAGCGTTGCCGCCCCCTGCCGCCCGACCCACAGCGCGGCTGCCGCGCCGGCCGCCAGCGCCACGGCGGCGATGCCAGACGCGCGCGGAAAGGGTGCGAGCATCGCACCGATCACCGCCGCCGCCAGCACCACGGCCACGTCCGGCAGGCCCGCCGCATGCGTTCCGAGAAACAGCCCGGAGAGCGGCAGCGAGATCGCGAGCCGCGGCGCCAGGCGGGGCCACGCCATGCGCGTCAGCCCGTCCGGTTCGTCTCGATATGCGCGGCCAGCGCGCGGAGCGAGCGGAAGATGCGGTGGTTGCGCTCGTCGTCCGAGCGCAGCTGGAAGCCGTAGCGCTTGGACACCGCTAGCGCGATCTCGAGCGCATCGATCGAATCGAGGCCGAGGCCTTCCCCGAACAGGGGCGCCTCGGGATCGATCTCTCCCGGCGCGACCTCGAGGTGCAGCGCCTCGACGATGAGGGCCGCGACCTCCGCTTCCAAGGACAGGGTCGTCGTCAACACTCGTCTCCTGCCGCGATTCGCGTTCCGCTCCGGACGCCCCCGCCGCAGGGCTGCGCCCCTCGGCCTTGACGGAAGGCTGGCGACCGGCGACCTGAGCCGCGATGTCACCCGTACCCGGAAGCCAAAAGTATCAAGGGGAAAGCGGCCGAACAAGGGCGAGCGACCGCGCCGCCCGCCGCTTCGCCCCGCTGCCCGCCGAATTCACCTTCACGGTGGATGTCGAGGAACACGGCGCCCCGGGCCGCGCCGCGCCGGCGACCGGCCGGCTGCTCGACCTGCTGGAGGGGGCCGGCGCGCGCGGCACCTTCTTCGTGCTGGATGCCGTGGTCCGCCAGGACCCTGGCCTGGTGCGGGACCTTGCGCGGCGCGGGCACGAGGTCGCCTCCCACGGCCATGACCACCGCAAGCTCGCCGAGCATTCGCCGGCATCCTTCCGCGCCGGGATGCTGGCCGCCCGCGACCGCCTGGCCGACCTGCTGGGCGCGCCGCCGCTCGGTTTCCGCGCGCCGTATTTCTCGCTGACCCCGGCCGCCGCCTGGGCGCCGGGCATCCTGGGGGAGGCCGGCTTCGCCTATTCCTCATCGGTGCTGCCGGCCTGGAACCCGCTGGCGGGCTGGCCGGGCGCGCCGCGGCGGCCCTTCGCCTGGCCGGGGGGGCTGCTGGAACTGCCGGTGCCGGTCGGGCGCGCCGGGCCGCTGCTGCTGCCCTTCCTGGGCGGCATGTACCTGCGCTGGCTGCCGCCCTGGCGCCTGTCGAGCCTGGTGCGCGCCTGGGTGGCGGAGAGCGGCGACGGCCATCTGTGGTCCTACTGCCACCCCTATGACCTCGATTCCGACGAAGGGCTGGTGCGCAGAGCGGATGCCGGGCTGGCGGGCAGCATCATGCTGTGGCTGAACCGCGGCCCGACCCTGCCGCGGCTGGAGGGGCTGCTGCGCGGGCGGCGCTCGGAGCCCTTCGCGGCGCGTCTGCCGGCGCTGCGGGCCGCGGCGCTGCGCTGGCAGCCCGGGGCG
>NZ_JACADR010000442.1 GCF_016106005.1 Roseomonas rosulenta | reverse complement strand
AAAGGCGCGAGGGGCCGGGCGAGGGCTGGAACGCAGCGGCAGCGGCGGTGCTCGACCTGTTCGGCCACGCGCCGGCCGCACCGGTGCTGGCGGCGCTGGCCGGTGGCGATGGCGCGGCGCGGCGCACGGAATTCCTGGCCGGCGGCGTACGGGCGGAGGTGGAGACCGGCCCGGGCGCGCTGCGCCGGCTGCGCGTGGTGCCGCAGGCGGGGGATGGGCCGTAGGGCCGTGGCCGATGGGTCAGTCGGCGCGCGTCGGGCCGATCGGATGGGGAGTCAAGTGGCGCGTCGCGCTGGTGGACGCGCGCAGGCGTGCCGCGCCCTTGCGCGTGCCTGGGGTCTCGCGCCCCTGGATGCGTTCAGCCTGCCCCGCCCGCCGGAGCCCTCAGCGCGCCGCGCCCGGCGCGCGGCGTGTGGCGGGCGGCAGTTCCCGCGCCGCCGCGCAGGAACATACCACCGACCCGTCGGCGCGCTCGTTCGGCACCGTGGCTTCCCCGCAATGCGGACATTCGATGGGCTCGCGCATCACAGCATCCGCAGCAGCGTGCCATCCTTGCGGATCGCGTTGTGGAACACGACGGCGCCGATATGCGCGGCCAGCAGCACGACGAACAGGTAGGCGCCGATGGTGTGAGCCCAGGACAGCGCGGTGGCGAGGCCTTCGGAGGTCTCCATGAACTTCGGCAGGTGAATGAGGCCCAGATAGGCGGTCTGCCCCTGCAGCGGGAAGCCCCAGGCATTGGTCGCGAAGAAGCCCAGCACCGGCTGCAGGATCAGCAGCGCATAGAGGCCGTGATGCGTCGCCGTCGCTGCCATGCGCATCAGCGGCGGCAGGTCTGCCGGATGCGGCGGCGGCGGGTGGCGCCACTTCCACGCGATGCGCGCGAGCGCGGTGATCAGGATGGTCAGCCCGGCGCTTTCGTGGATGGCGTAGAAGCCCATCTTGTAGGCGCCATCCGCTTCCCCGGTGATGAACTTGATGACGAAGCCAGTCGGCAGCGCGATCGCCATGAGGCCGACCGTGATCCAATGGAACCACTTGGCGGCGCTGCCGTATTGCCCGTCGGGGTGCGTCGCGTCCTGGCCGGGCAGGGGCCCTGCGCTGCTCGCATCCATGCCTCGTCTCCCCTGGCTTGCCGCGGCAGCCTATCGCATCCGGGGGATGTTCCGCACGTGAGGATGATCGCCGCCCATGCGGATTGGAGCACGGATCCGCGCAAGCGCTGGGTCAGCACCGCGCGCCGCGGCGCGGATGGCTGGCGCGCGGAGGCCCCCGTGCCGGTCGGCGACCCCGTAGCGCTCGCGGCCGCGCTGATCGCCGAGGGCGCGCCTGTCGCGATCGGGCTCGACCTGCCGCTCGGCGTGCCACGCGGCTACGCGGCGGATCGCGCGGAGGCCGGCTTCGTGCCCTTCCTACGTGGCCTCGCCGACCGGCCGGCCTTCTTCCAGGTGGCGGCGACGCTGGCCGAGGTCTCGCGCGATCGCCCCTTCTACCCCGCCCGCGGCGTGAAAGGCATGACGCGCGCCGCGCACGCCGCCGCGCTCGGCCTTCCTGATGCGCACGCCCTGTCACGGCTGTGCGACCGCGCCACCGCCGAACGCCCCGCCGGCGCGCCGGTGTTCTGGACGCTGGGGGCGAACCAGTCCGGCAAGGCGGCGATCGCGGCCTGGCGGGACTGGCTGGCACCGGGTCTCGCCGCCGGCGCGCCCTATGCGATCTGGCCCTTCGAGGGCGGGATCCATGCGCTGCTCGGCGCCGGCCGCGCCGTCCTTGCCGAGGTCTATCCGGCCGAGGCGCTGCGCCATTGCGGCCTGGTGCTGCGCGGGTCGAAGCGCGTGCAGTCCGATCGCAGGATGGTGGCGGATGCCCTGCTCGACGCCATGGCAGCGCGCCGCGTCGCCCCCGCGGCCGCGCTACGCGCCATGGTGCGCGACGGCTTCGGCGCCGATTCGGCGGGCGAGGACCGCTTCGATTCCGTCATCGGCCTGCTCGGCCTGGTCGGCGTGCTGGACGGCGCGAGGGCGGACTTCGTGCCACAGGACGAGGCGGTGCGCCGCTGGGAGGGCTGGGTGCTGGGCCAGGCCGCGCTGCCGGCATTATGACATCGGGGTGCCCGTAACCGCCCTGCCTCGCCCGCCGAACCCTCGTGGGCAGGCAGGAGAGCGGCGATGCGACACGACCCACGCGGCACGGCGATCACGACCGACAGCGGGCAGGCCGCGCGCGAGCTCGACGCCGCGGTGATAGCGCTGCTCGGCCAGAAGGCGGAGGCTGGCGCGCGGCTCGCCGCGGCACTCGCCGCCGATCCGCTGCTGGTCGCGGGACATGCGCTCGCCGGCCTTTCGCTGATGATGGCCGCGCGCCGGCCGCTGGCCGATGAGGCGCGCCGCAGCCTGGCCCGCGCG
>NZ_JACADR010000441.1 GCF_016106005.1 Roseomonas rosulenta | reverse complement strand
TGCTCTCCCGATCTGATCGCGCGGACGCGCGATCGGGGAGCGCGAAGCGCGACCGCGCCCAGCCCACCTGCCGCGCCGGGCGCACCAGCGCATGGCGCGAAGGCAAGCCGCGCGGACGCGCGGCGCCCGCCGTCTGAGGGTCCAAGAAAACTCCTGATACCTCCGCCGCCGAATGGCGGCGGAGGTATCAGGGCGCGAAGACCGAGAAGACGTAGGTCGCCGCCAGCACCAGGTGGACGATGCCGCAGAGCAGATTCGTGCGCCCCGTGCCGTAGGTGATGATCGACACCGCGAAGGACAGCGCCAGCAGCGTGGTCTGCCCGGGCGAGATACCCAGCGCCAGCGGCTGCCCGACCCACCAGGCGACCACCGCCACCGCCGGCACGGTCAGCCCGATGCACGCGACCGCGCTGCCGAGCGCCAGGTTGATGCTCGATTGCAGGCGGTTCCGCGCGGCCGCGCGGATCGCCGCGGCGCTTTCGGGCATCAGCACGATGGCGGCGACGATCACGCCCACCACCGCGATCGGCGCGCCGACCGCGCCCACCGCTTCCTCGAGCGCAGGCGCCAGCGCCTTCGCGAGCAGCACGACGGAACTCAGCGCAACCACCAGCAGCGCCGCCGAGGCCATGGCGATCCGCCCGCTCGGCCGCGCGTGCTCGGCATGCGCGCCGCCGTCGACCGGCAGGAAGTATTCGCGATGCCAGTTGGTCTGGATGAACAGGAAGGCTCCATAGAGCGCGAGGCAGGCGAGCGAGACGAACACAAGCTGCGGCAGCGACAGGTAGGGCCCCGGCGAGGAGACGAGGTGGTTCGGCAGCACCAGCACCAGCGTCGCCATCGGGATCAGCACCGCGAGGAAGGAATTCGCCCCGTCCACCCGGAATTCCGCATCCCGGTGCCGGCGCGAGGCCACGACGATGCACGCCCCTGCCAGGCCATGCAGCACCAGCATCACCGCCGCATGCACCGAATCCCGCATCAGCCCCGGATTGGGGTCGCCGCCCAGCATGAGGGAGATGATCAGCCCAGCCTCGATCGCCGTGACCGCGAGGGCAAGGATGAGCGTGCCATAGGGTTCGCCGACGCGCAGCGCCACCACCTCGGCGTGATGCACCGCGGCCAGCACGCTGCCCAGCAGCACCGCGGCGAGCGCCAGCGCCAGCAGCCCCAGCCCGGCCTTGCCCACGACGGCCCAGGCCGCCACGCCCAGGACCGGGAGGATGATGCTGTGCAGCGGTATGCGGTCGGTCGGTGCGCCTGCCATGAAGTTCAGGTGATCTCGCGGGGCGGCTGCGACAACCCGCTCCGCCGCGCTCCGCGGCGCCGTGTCACCCGCGCTGTCCCTCGCGCCGGTGCGGTCGCTCGCGCGGGGGCGCATCGCGCATCAGCCCGTGGCTCGCCATCCAGGCGTCGATGCGCCGTGCGACGTCGTCGCTGTTGGTGTCCATCATGATCATGTGGCTGTTGCCGCGCACGCCCTCGGCCGGCATGTCGAGCGTGTCGGCGATGCCGCCCGCCTCGCGGATCTGGCCCTGCCAGCGGTCGACGTTGCGCCGGACATTCTGCCAGAAGGGGGTGGCGTCGAGGTGGTCGCCCCAGACCACCAAATGCGGGATGCCGCGCAGCCGCGACGCATCCGCCGCGGCCGGCGGCGCGCCGGAGGGCTCCACCGCGATCACCGCGCGCACCTTGTCGGGCGCGTTGAGCGCGGCGGTGAAGCCGAAATTGCCGCCCTGGCTGTGCACCAGCATCACGCAGGGGCAGATGCGCTGGACCAGCGCGTCGTAGCCGGCCTGGACCTGCCGGTCCGTGGTGGCCCAGCGGGGGACGCCCTGCATCATGAACTGGTTCCAGGCCGCCACGGGGAAGCGCGTGTCGGGGAAGGCGCGGCGCTGCGCGGGGTCGATGTTCCAGCCATCCTGCGGGCCCACGCGGAACAGGCCCCAGCCCTCGCCCATGGTGCGGAACACCGGTTCGCCGGCGAAGATCTCGGGGAAGCGCGCCCAGCCGGAGCGGCCGCGTTCCACCGCATCGGTCACCACCACGTCGTGCCCGGCGCGCAGGAAGAACATCTGCCATCCGGGGCGGCCATCGGGCGTGGTCTCGTAGGTCACGCCGGTCAGCCCGCCGCCATGGGCGAGGATGATGGGGTAGCGTGCGCGCGGATTCTGCAGGCGCACCACCTGCGCGTACATCTGCTCGACCTGGAACTGGCCGTTCGGGTTGATGCGCATGGGCGGCGCGCCGGGACTGAACACGATCTCGCGCTCCGGCAGGCCCGAGAGCTCCGCGATGCGCCCGCCGACATGGAAGGAGGAAATGTCGCGGATGCGCAGCGGCGGGCCGTCGCCGCGCGGCGCGCGCCCCTCCGCCGGGCGGCCCGGCCCCGGGCCGGGCTGGGCCA
>NZ_JACADR010000440.1 GCF_016106005.1 Roseomonas rosulenta | reverse complement strand
CGGGCGCGGCGGTGCGACGCAGCGCCTCGGTCCCGTCCGCGCCGCGCAGCAGGTGGTGGCCGCGGATGATGCCGGCCCCGGCCGGCGCCTCCGCCACGGCCTGCACGACCGCGGCAGGATCGGCGGGGTGCGCGCCCTGTGGCAGAGCCAGTAGCCATCGTGCCCCCGCCGGCGGCGCGCCGCCCGGCGGCAGGATGGCGATTCCGGCGGCGGCGAGGTCGGGCTGCGGCGGGGCCGCGCGCAGCATCACGCCGCGCCCCTGCCCCTGCTGCGCCACACGGGCCGTCGGAGTCGCGAGGAAGTCGAGCAGCGCCGGGATCGCGGCCTCCCATCGGGTGCGGCCCGCGGAAATGTCCTCGCGCGCCCGTGCGCCGATCGTCGCCGCATCCGTGAAATCGAGCGGAAGGCGCGACCCCGGCGCGTAAAGCAGCCCGTTGCGGCCATGCGAGATGTATTCGTCCATCGTCGGCGTATCCGGCGCCACCACGCACAGCCCCGCTGCCATGGCTTCGAGCACCGCCATGCCGATGCCCTCCATCGGGCGCGGGGCGAAGAAGACATTTGCGGCGGCGAGGGAGTCTCCGAAGGCGGCGCCATCGGCCGACCAGGTGCTGCGCAGCAGGCGGCCGACATGCGCCGGCGCGGCGGCGGGGAAGGGCGCCTCGTGACCCGGATCCGGCGCATCGTGGATGGCAAGGCTGTCGAACGGCGTGCCGGCGGTGAGGGCGAAGACCTGCTCGGGCGGGATGTCGCGGCGGCGGTACCACAGGAAGCCGCGCAGCGCGTCGAAGTCCCGCACCGGCGGGCGGGCAGCGGGGTCGGGGTAGTACTGCACCAGCGCATGCACGGGGGCGCGGCGCATCACCTCCCGCCTCAGTGCCCAGGAGAAGCAGAGGATCTTGGCCGCGTTGAAGGAGGGCCGCCAGGTGAAGGCGCCGCCACGCCACATCGCATCCAGCATGGGCGCGAAGGTCACGTTGGGGTGGCGGCCGCTCAGCAGGGCGAAGGCCTCGTGCAGCTGCCAGATGATGATGGCGTCGTAGCGGGCCTCGTCGAAGCCGGGTGCGGCGCGCCGCACCGCCGCCACGTCGGGCGCGGCGAAGAAGGTCTCCACCGTCGCATGGCGCGCGACCAGGTCGAGCAGGAAGCGGCTCGATCCCGTCCGGGCGTGGAAGTCGAGGCCGAAGAATGCGACGCGCATGCCGCCGCCGCGGTCAGGTGCGCAGCGCCGGCTGGTCGAGGAACCAGCGATAGGTCTGCGCGAGCCCCTCCTGGAAGCCGATGCGCGCCTGCCAGCCCAGGGACGCGATGCGCGAGACGTCCATGCGCTTCAGCATGGTGCCGTCCGGCTTGCTGCGGTCCCAGTCGATGCGCCCGGCGAAGCCGGTGACGCGCGCGATCCCCTGCGCGAGTTCGGCGATGGTGATGTCGGTGCCGGTGCCAATATTCAGGTGGCCCTCGCCGGAGTAGCGTTCCAGCAGGAAGGCGCAGGCATCGGCGACGTCGTCCACGTGCATGAACTCGCGCCGCGGCGTGCCGGACCCCCAGCAGGTCACCACTTCATCCCCCGCCCGCGCCGCGGCGTGGAAGCGCTGCAACAGGGCAGGGATGACGTGGCTGCGCTCGGGGTGGAAGTAGTCGCCCGGGCCATACAGGTTGCACGGCATGGCCGAGATGTAATCGCGCCCGTATTGCCGCCGGTAGGCCTGGCAGAGCTTGATGCCGGCGATCTTCGCCACCGCGTACCACTGGTTGGTGGGCTCGAGCGGGCCGGTCAGCAGCGCGTCCTCGGTGATCGGGTTCGGCGCTTCCTTCGGATAGATGCAGGAGGACCCGAGGAACAGCAGGCGGTTCACGTCGCAGCGATGCGCCGCCTCGATCAGGTTCGCCTCGATCATCAGGTTGTCGTAGAGGAACTCCGCCGGCATCGTATCGTTCGCCAGGATGCCGCCGACCCGTGCGGCGGCGACCACCACCGCATCCGGCTTCGCCTGCGCCATGAAGGCCTCGACCTGGTCCTGGCGGCGCAGGTCCACGCGCGCGCGGTCGGCGGTGATCACCTCCGCCCCCGCGGCGGCGAGGCGCCGCGCGCAGGCCGAGCCCACCATGCCCCTATGACCCGAGACATAGATGCGCGCACCGGCCAGCGCGAAGACCTCAGCCATGGGCGCGCTGGCCGGGCACCGGGGCGGCTTCTTCGCGCAGCAGGGCGATGTCGGCGGCGACCATTTCCTTCACCAGCTCGGGCAGCGCCACGGTATGGCTCCAGCCGAGCTTCTGCTTGGCCTTGGCCGGGTTGCCGATCAGCAGGTCCACCTCGGTCGGGCGGAAGTATTCGGGATCGACGCGCACCAGCGTGCGGCCGGTCGCACGGTCCACGCCGACTTCCTCCACGCCCTTGCCCCGCC
>NZ_JACADR010000044.1 GCF_016106005.1 Roseomonas rosulenta | reverse complement strand
CGTGCCGCCGGGCGATCCGGCGGCGCTGGCGGCGGCGATCGGCCACGTGCTGGCGCTGCCGCCCGAAGACCGCGCGGCGATCGGCGCGCGGGCGCGCGCCGCGGTGCTGGCCGGCTACACCAAGGCGCGCATGCAGGCGGCCACGCTTGCCGTCTATCGCGAGCTGCTGTGATGCGCGTGCTGGTCATCAAGCTGGCCGCGCTCGGCGATTTCGCCCAGGCCTTCGGCCCCTTCGCGGCGATCCGCGCGCATCATCCCGGCGCGCGCATCACCCTGCTGACCACCAGGCCCTATGCGCCGCTCGCGCGGCTGTCGCCGTGGTTCGACGAGGTCTGGGAGGATGGCCGGCCGGACTGGACCGACATCCCGGCCGTGCTGCGCCTGGCGCGCCGGCTGCGCGGGGCGCGCTTTGACCGGGTTTATGACCTTCAGACCTCGTCGCGGTCGTCGCGCTATCGCTGGTTCGTCGGCCGGCGGTCGGAATGGTCGGGCATCGCGCCCGGCGCCTCCCACCCCCATGCGAACCCGGCGCGCGATGCCATGCACACGGTGGAACGCCAGCGCGAGCAGCTGGAGTTGGCGGGAATCCGCGATTTCCCGGCGCCGGAGCTGGACTGGCTCGATGCCGACATCACCCATTACGGCCTGCCGGAGCGTTTCTGCCTGCTGGTGCCCGGCGCCTCGCCCGGCCGGCCGGCCAAGCGCTGGCCGGCGGAACGCTTCGGCGCGCTGGCGGCCGGGTTGGGCATGCCGGCGGTGGTGCTGGGAGGACCGGCGGAGGCACCCCTGGCGGCCACCATCCGCGCCGCCGCGCCTGCCACGATCGACCTGACGGGCCGGACCTCCTTCGCGGAGATCGGCGCGCTGGCGCGGCGCGCGGCCTTCGCGGTGGGCAATGACACCGGCCCGACGCACCTGCTGGCCGCCTGCGGCTGCCCGACGCTCGCGCTGTTCGGGCAGGACAGCGACCCCGCGCTCTGCGCGCCGCGCGGCCCACGCGCGCGGTGGCTGCGCCATGTCCCGCTGGCGGGGCTGGATCCTGCCGCGGTGCGCGCCGAAATCGCCCGCCTGACTTGACCCCGCGCGGCGCGGTCCCCATGGTCCGCGGCCCATTTCTGCCCTGGAGACGCCTGTCCGATGCCCGCGATCACCATGCCCGATGGTTCCGTCCGGTCCTTCGACGGGCCGGTGACGGGCACCGCCATCGCGGCCGCGATCGGGCCAGGCCTGGCCAAGGCGGCGCTGGCCATGCAGGTGGATGGCGCACTGATGGACCTGGCGCGCCCGATCGAGGCCGATGCGCGCGTGCGCTTCATCACCCGCCGCGACCCCGAGGCGCTGGAGCTGATCCGCCACGACTGCGCCCATGTGCTGGCGGAGGCGGTACAGGCGCTCTACCCGGGGACCCAGGTGACGATCGGACCGTCGATCGAGAACGGCTTCTACTACGACTTCGCGCGCAACGAGCCCTTCACGCCCGAGGACTTCGCCGCCATCGAGGCGAAGATGCGCGAGATCATCGCGCGCAACGCCGCCTTCGAGCGCATCGTGACCAGCCGCCACGAGGCCATGGCGCTGTTCGCCGAGAAGGGTGAGAAGTACAAGGTCGAGCTCATCCAGGACCTGCCCCAGGGCGAGACCATCACCCTGTACAAGCAGGGCGACTGGGTCGACCTGTGCCGCGGCCCGCACATGCGCGGCACGGGGGATGTCGGCACCGCCTTCAAGCTGATGAAGGTGGCCGGCGCCTATTGGCGCGGCGACCACCGCAACGCGATGCTGAGCCGCATCTACGGCACCGCCTGGCGCGACCAGAAGGAGCTGGATGCCTACCTGCTGCAGCTCGAGGAAGCGGAGAAGCGCGACCACCGCAAGATCGGCCGCGAGATGGGCCTGTTCCATCTCCAGGAGGAAGCCGTCGGCTCGGTCTTCTGGCACCCCAAGGGCTGGAAGCTGTACCGCACGGTCGAGGACTACATGCGTCGCCGCCTCGACGCCGGCGCCTACCAGGAGGTGAAGACGCCCCAGGTGCTGGATCGCCGCCTGTGGGAGGCCTCCGGCCACTGGGAGAACTACCGCAAGAACATGTTCATGGCGACGGTCGAGGACCAGGACGAGGCGCATCGCGCCCTCGCGCTGAAGCCGATGAACTGTCCCTGCCACGTGCTGATCTTCAACCAGGGCCTGCGGTCGTATCGCGAATTGCCGCTGCGCATGGCGGAGTTCGGCGCCTGCCACCGCTACGAGCCCTCGGGCGCGCTGCACGGCATCATGCGCGTGCGCGCCTTCACGCAGGACGACGCGCACATCTTCTGCGAGGAGCACCAGATCGCCGCGGAAGCCGTGCGCTTCACCGAACTGCTGTCCTCGATCTACCGCGACCTCGGCTTCGAGAGCTTCCGGGTGAAGTTCTCCGACCGGCCGGAGCAGCGCGCCGGCGACGACGGTATCTGGGACCGTGCCGAGGGCGCGCTGCACGAGGCCTGCCGCATCGCCGGCGTCGAATACGAGATGAACCCGGGGGAGGGCGCCTTCTACGGCCCGAAGCTGGAATTCGTGCTGCGGGATGCGATCGGCCGCGACTGGCAATGCGGCACCTTCCAGGTGGATTTCGTGCTGCCCGAACGGCTCGACGCGCAATACGTGGCGGAGGACGGCTCGCGGAAGCGCCCGGTGATGCTGCACCGCGCGATCCTGGGGTCCTTCGAGCGCTTCCTCGGCATCCTGATCGAGCAATATGCCGGGCGCTTCCCGCTGTGGCTCGCCCCCGTGCAGGTGGTGGTCGCCACCATCGTGGACGAAGCGGCACCTTTCGCCGAGGAAGCTGCAGCGGCGCTGCGCGCCGCCGGGCTGCGGGTCGAGGTCGATATCCGCAACGAGAAGATCAACCGCAAGGTGGTGGACCATATCGACCAGCGCGTGCCCGTGCTGGCCGTTGTCGGCCGGCGGGAGGCGGAGGAGCGATCGCTCGTGCTGCGCCGCCTGCCGGGGCGCGAGCAGACGACGCTTCCGCTGGCCGAGGCCGTGGCGAGCCTGGCCGCGGAGGCCACCCCCCCCGACCTGGCGCGCTGAGCCCTGCTTGCGCTCAAGGCACCCGGGCGACAAATGCGGCATGGTCATGGCGATGGCAGTTGCGGCGCCGTGATCGCCGCTCCATAAAGCGCGCTTCTACCGGTTCAACGACGACAGGAGACGACCATAGCTCGTGGCCCCATGCCCGCGACGCCGCCTTCCAAGGACGGCCCGCGCATCAACGACGAGATCCGCGTGCCGCAGGTGCGCCTGATCGACCAGGACGGCGAGATGCAGGGCGTGATGACCGCCCGCGAGGCGCTGATCCGCGCCTATGACGTCGGCCTCGACCTGGTCGAGATCTCGCCCAACGCCGTGCCGCCTGTCTGCAAGATCCTCGACTACGGCAAGTACAAGTACGAGCAGCAGAAGAAGGCCAACGAGGCGCGCAAGAAGCAGAAGGTCGTCGAGATCAAGGAAATCAAGGTGCGTCCGAATATCGACGACCATGACTACGACGTGAAGATGCGCCAGATGAAAACCTTCATCTCGGAAGGCGACAAGGTGAAGGTGACGCTGCGGTTCCGTGGCCGCGAGATGGCGCACCAGGACCTGGGCGTGAAGGTGCTGGATCGGATTCGCGGGGAAATGGCGGAGACCACGAAGGTCGAGCAGTTCCCGCGGCTGGAGAACCGGCAGATGATCATGGTTCTCGCGCCCAAGTAGCGCTCCAGCCAGCCAGCCGGCCCGATGCACGGGCCGGCGGCCGGGCGGGGCCATTCCGTCAATCGGCCCATTCCTCATCCGCCGTGAACACGATTGTCAGCCAGCGATTGGGGCTTTCGTCCCCGATGGCGTCGCCGATTTCATCGCGCAGCGAATCCCAGTCCTCGATCGACCTGGGACGCGCGCCGGGCGGGACGATGAAATAGATCTCGATCTGGGTCGATCGCCCCACCTTGGCGACATAGGCCCGGTAGGACAGGAACCCCTGGCGGTCCACCACGCCAGCCGCGACACTGTCGACATGCGCCTTCAGCGTGTCGGGTGTCATCAGCAGGATATCCGACAGCGCGCGCCTCACGGTCGGAATCGGCATGGGGATCAGCACCAGGCAGACCAGCGCCAGAACCGCCGGGTCGATATAGGGCGTCAGCCAGTCCAGCCGCGTCCCCTGGATCATTTGGCCGGCGACGAAGGCGACCAGCAGCGCGGCCGTGATCCCGGCGGACATGAGCCACGCGGTCACATCGAGGGCGATGAACTCCGAGCGTATCGTCCGGTTCGCCCAGCGCCCGATGCTGGCCATGGCGAGGCAGGCGAGCAGCGTCACGACCGCGTAGATGATGGCGTAGTCGAACTCCAGCGTATTGCCGCCGGCCAGGACCTTGCCGATCGCGGTGATCAAGGCATAGGCCGACACACCCATCAGCAGCATACCGTTCGCGCCCAGAACGATCGGTTCGAGATGCCAGAAGCCGACCGAAAAGCGGTCGCGCAGGCGGCTTGGCCGGATCGTATCCGTCGCGTAGCCGGTGATCAGCCTGGCGACGACCAGGGCCAGGACGCTCATGCCGGCATCCATCAGCGAATAGGCGCCGTCGAAGGCGATGGCCGACGACCCCGAGACGATGCCGAAGGTGATGCCGAAGACGGCGACGCAGATGGTGACGCCGATCGACGCCTTGAGGATGGTCTGCTCAGTGCGCATGGGACGATGCTTCGCCAGGAACGGGCATGGGGAAGGTCGATACACCACCGTGTCTTGTCGGGCGACGAAACACGCAATGGCGCTGGAGGGTCGCCCGGTGACGTGACCCGTCCAACGCGGGCTTTCCTTGACCCCGCGGGGCGGCAGCGCTAGGAGCCTCGCGTCGAGGTTCATCCCGAACCGCCGGTCCGCCCCCTTTCCGGGGTGGGCTCCGCCGCTCCGCGAAGACTCGCGCAGCGGCGCAAAGGCGTTTGGGGTGAGCCGTAGCGCGTGATGAAGGACTGAACGGACCGCCCGATGTTCGAGGCACTCTCTGGCAAGCTGAACGGGGTCTTCGACCGGCTGCGCCGCCGTGGCGCGCTGTCGGAAGCCGACGTGACGGAAGCGCTGCGCGAAGTCCGCGTCGCGCTGCTGGAGGCCGACGTCGCGCTCCCGGTCGTGCGCGACCTGGTCAACAAGGTCCGCGAGCGCGCCGTGGGGCAGGAGGTGATCCGCTCCGTCTCCCCCGCCCAGCAGGTCATCAAGATCGTCAACGACGCGCTGGTCGAAGCGCTCGGCGGCGGCGAGGGCGATGACGGGAAGCGCGGCATCGACCTGAACGCCCCATCCCCCGTGCCGATCCTGATGGTCGGCCTGCAGGGCTCGGGCAAGACCACCACCTCGGGCAAGATCGCGCTGCGGCTGCGCACGCGCGACCGCAAGAAGGTCCTGCTCGCCTCGCTCGACGTGCATCGCCCGGCGGCGCAGCTGCAGTTGCAGACGCTGGCGCAGCAGGCCGAAGTGACGTCGCTGCCCATCATCGCCGGCCAGTCGCCCATGCAGATCGCCATGCGCGCGATGGATGTGGCGCGGCGCGAGCTCTACGACGTGGTGGTGCTCGACACCGCCGGCCGCCTCGCGATCGACGAGGCGCTGATGGAGGAGGTGGCGCAGGTCAAGCTCGCCACCAACCCGCACGAGACGCTGCTGGTGGTCGACGCCATGACCGGCCAGGACGCGGTCAACACTGCCCGCGCCTTCCAGGACAAGGTGGGTGTGACCGGCATCGTCATGACGCGCATCGACGGCGATGCGCGCGGCGGTGCGGCCCTGTCCATGCGCGCCGTCACCGGCGCGCCGATCAAGCTGCTGGGCGCGGGTGAGAAGCTCGATGCGCTCGAGGACTTCCACCCCGACCGCATCGCCGGCCGCATCCTCGGCATGGGCGACATCGTCTCGCTCGTCGAGAAGGCGGCGGCGAACATCGACCAGGCGGAGGCCGAGAAGCTCGCGGCCCGCATTCAGAAGGGCCAGTTCACGCTGGAGGACTACGCCCAGCAGCTGAAGCAGATCGGCAAGATGGGCAGCCTGCAGGGCATCCTCGGCATGCTGCCCGGTGTGGGCAAGATCAAGCAGCAACTCAACGACGCCAACCTGGACACGAGCATTCTCGGTCGCCAGGCAGCGATCATCAGTTCCATGACGCCGCGCGAACGCCGCAGCCCCGAGATCCTGAAGGCGTCGCGCAAGAAGCGCATCGCCGCCGGGTCCGGCACCTCGGTTCAGGAAGTGAACAAGCTGCTCAAGCAGTTCGACGACATGTCCGCGATGATGAAGCGGATGAACAAGATCGGCCAGAAGGGGCTGATGCGTGGCGGGCTCGCCGCGCTGCTCCCCGGTGGCGGAAACAAACGACCCTTCTAGAGAACGACGACGAAAGGAAGCCTCATGGGCCTCAAGATCCGCCTTGCCCGCGCCGGTGCGAAGAAGCGCCCCTACTACCACATCGTGGTGGCCGACAGCCGTTCGCCGCGCGATGGCCGCTTCATCGAGGCGGTGGGCTCCTACAACCCGATGCTGCCGGCCGAGCACGCCGAGCGCATCCGCCTCAAGGACGAGCGCATCTCGCATTGGCTGAGCCAGGGCGCGGTCGCGACCGACCGCGTGGCGAAGTTCCTCGGCAAGGCCGGCCTGGCGCCGATGCCGGTGTTCCGCGAGCAGCCGAAGCAGTCCGCGCCGAAGAAGAAGGCGCAGGAACGCGCCGCCGCGGCCGCGGCGGGCTGACGCGACAGGACGGCGCGGCGTGGCGGTGAAGCGCGTGATGGTGGGCGAGATCGGCAGGCCGCACGGCGTGCGCGGCCTCGTGCGCCTGCGCGCCTTCACCGAGGACCCGGCCGCGATCGCCGCCTATTCGCCGCTGACCGACGAGACCGGCACGCGCCGCTTCGCCATCACGCTCAAGGGCGGCGACATCGCTGCCGTCGAGGGTGTGGCCGACCGCGACGCGGCGCAGCGCCTGACCGGCACGAAGCTGTTCGTGGACCGCGACCGCCTGCCGCCGCCCGAGGACGAGGAATTCTACCTGGTGGACCTGATCGGCCTCGCGGCCGTGACCGAGGGCGGCGACGTGCTCGGCACCATCCGCGCGGTCGAGGATCATGGCGCCGGTGCCTTCCTCATCATCGCCGGCGCGGGGCGCGAGCACCTGCTGCCCTTCACCCGCGCCGTGGTGCCCCTGGTGGACATCGCGGGCGGGCGCGTGACGGTGGTGCCGCCGGGGGAAATCCTGGTGCGGCCGGAACCGGGCGAGGAGCATGCCGCATGAGTTGGCACGCCTCCGTCCTCACCCTCTTCCCGCAGATGTTCCCCGGCCCGCTCGGCCTCTCGCTTGCCGGGCGCGCACTGCAGGACGGGCGTTGGTCGATCGAGGCCACGGACATCCGCGCCTTCGCCACCGACCGCCATCGCAGCGTGGACGACACGCCGGCCGGTGGCGGGGCGGGCATGGTGATGCGCCCGGATGTTCTGGACGCCGCCATAGCGGGTGTCATGCCGGCGGGCGATGCCCGGCCGCTGATCTGCCTCACGCCGCGCGGGCGGCTCCTCGACCAGGCCATGGTCCGTGGCCTGGCCGCGGGGCCGGGCTGCGTGCTGCTCTGCGGCCGCTTCGAGGGCATCGACCAGCGCGTGATCGATGCGCGCGGCATGATCGAGGTCTCGATCGGCGACTACGTGCTGAGCGGCGGCGAGACGGCCGCGCTCGTGCTGCTCGATGCCTGCGTGCGCCTGCTGCCCGGCGTGATGGGCGCGGCCGACAGCGCGGCCGAGGAAAGCCACGGCAGCGACGGCCTGCTGGAATACCCGCACTACACGCGCCCGGCCGAATGGCAGGGGCGCGCCATTCCGGACGTCCTGCTCTCCGGCCATCACGGCGAGATCGCCCGCTGGCGGCGCGAGCAGAGCGAACGCATCACCCAGGAGCGCCGGCCCGACCTCTGGGCCCGGCACGAAGCGAAACAGCGCGGCGCGGGGGGCATGGACGGCCGCCCCGCCGCCGCCTAAACGAAGCCCACGAAAGGATACCGTCATGAACCTGCTGCAGCAGTTCGAGGCCGAGCAGCTCTCCCGCCTCACCGCCGCCCGCGCCACCCCGGATTTCGCGCCGGGCGACACGGTGCGCGTCATGGTGAAGGTGCAGGAAGGCGAGCGCACCCGCGTCCAGGCCTATGAGGGCGTGGTGATCGCGCGCTCCAACAAGGGCCTGCAAAGCAACTTCACCGTGCGCAAGCTCTCCTACGGCGAGGGCGTGGAGCGCGTGTTCCCGCTGCATTCCCCGAACGTGGCCGAGATCATCGTGGTCCGCCGCGGCAAGGTGCGTCGCGCGAAGCTGTATTACCTGCGTGGCCGCACCGGCAAGTCGGCGCGCATCGCCGAGAAGCTCGGCATGAAGCCCGCCGCCGGCGCCGCGCCGGCCGCCGCGACCGAAGCCTGACGCCACTGCCGGGGTGCTGCCAGTCGCGGCACCCCATCGACTGGATACCGGGGGAGACCGATGTCGGCGCAGAAGCCACGCACGCTGTTCGACAAGATCTGGGACGCGCATGTCGTCGAGACGCTGCCCGACGGCACGGCGCTGCTCTACATCGACCTTCACCTCACGCACGAGGTCACCACGCCGCAGGCCTTCGACGGGCTGCGCGCGGCCGGGCGCGGCATCCGCCGTCCGGATGCGACGCTCGGCGTGATTGACCACAACATCGCGACGGATTCCTCGCGCTACACCGGCATCGTCGATCCCGAGAGCGCGCTGCAGGTCGCCACGCTCGAGAAGAACGCCGCCGAATTCGGCATGCCGCTGATTCCGCTGCTCGATGAGCGCCAGGGCATCGTGCATGTGATCGGGCCGGAGCTCGGCCGCTCGCTGCCGGGCATGACCATCGTCTGCGGCGACAGCCACACCAGCACGCATGGCGCGATGGGCGCGCTCGCCTTCGGCATCGGCACCAGCGAGGTCGAGCACGTGCTCGCCACGCAGACGCTGCTGCAGAAGCCGGCCAAGAACATGCGCATCAGCGTCGATGGCAACCTGGCCTTCGGCTGCTCGGGCAAGGACATCGTGCTGGCCATCATCGGCAAGATCGGCACGGCGGGCGGCACGGGGCATGTGATCGAGTATGCCGGCGATGCCATCCGCGCGCTCGACATGGCCGGGCGCATGACGGTGTGCAACATGACCATCGAGGGCGGCGCCCGCGCCGGCATGGTGGCCCCCGACCAGACCACCTACGACTACATCGCGCGCACGCCGAACGGGCCGAAGGGCGCGGCGCTGGCGCGTGCGATGGAATGGTGGAAGACCCTGCCGACCGACGCGGGCGCGCATTTCGACACCGAGATCCGCCTGAACGCGCATGAGATCGCGCCGCAGGTGACGTGGGGCACGAACCCCGAGGCGGTGCTGCCGATCACCGGCATCGTGCCCAACCCCGCCGAGGTGACGGACGAGGCCAAGCGCGTCCAGATGGAGCGCATGGTGCAGTACATGGGCCTCACGCCCGGCCAGAAGCTGACCGACCTCAAGGTCGATGTCGTCTTCATCGGCTCGTGCACCAACAGCCGCATCGAGGACATCCGCGCCGCCGCCGCCATCGCCAAGGGCCGCCGCGTGGCGGACGGCGTACGCGCCATGGTCGTGCCCGGCTCGGGCCTCGTGAAGAAGGCCGCGGAGGCCGAGGGCCTTGACCGCATCCTGAAGGAAGCAGGCTTCGAATGGCGCGAGGCCGGGTGCTCCATGTGCCTCGGCATGAACCCGGACAAGCTCACGCCGGGCCAGCGCAGCGCCTCCACCTCCAACCGCAACTTCGAGGGGCGGCAGGGCCCGGGCGGGCGCACGCACCTGCTCTCCCCCGCCATGGCCGCCGCCGCCGCCGTCGCCGGCCACCTGGCCGATGTGCGCGACTACCAGCCGAAGGAAGCGCTGTGATGCAGGCCTTCACCAAGCTCACCGGCATCGCCGCGCCGCTGCCGAAGGCGAATGTCGACACCGACCAGATCATCCCGGCGCGCTTCCTGAAGTCCATCTCGCGCCTGGGCTTCGGGAAGAACCTGTTCGCGAACTTCCGCTACAAGGAGGACGGGTCGGAGAACCCCGACTTCGTGCTCAACCAAGAGCCCTACCGGAAGGCGGAAGTGCTGATCGCCTTCGAGAATTTCGGCTGCGGCTCCTCGCGCGAGCACGCGCCCTGGGCGCTGCTCGACTTCGGCATCCGCTGCGTCATCGCGCCCGACTTTGCCGACATCTTCCACAACAACTGCTTCAAGAACGGCGTGCTGCCGGTGCGGCTTCCGAAGGAGGTCTGCGCCCAGCTGATGGAGGATGCGAAGCTGGGTGCGAATGCGCGCATCACGGTGGATCTCGAACGCGAAGTGGTCGTGCGCCCGAACGGCGAGGAGGTCCCGTTCAAGATCGACCCGCTGCGCCGCCACCTGATGCTGAACGGCCTCGACGATATCGGCCAGACGATGCAGCACGCCCCCGCCATCGACAGCTTCGAATCGCGGCAGAAGGCCGCGCAACCCTGGCTCTACGCCTGACCTGACACGTCCCGGGCGGCGCCCGCGGGGGGCGCATCCCGCCCTTCCAGGAGTCGC
This sequence comes from Roseomonas rosulenta, assembly GCF_016106005.1. Taxonomy (GTDB): domain Bacteria; phylum Pseudomonadota; class Alphaproteobacteria; order Acetobacterales; family Acetobacteraceae; genus Neoroseomonas; species Neoroseomonas rosulenta. The sequence goes on along the minus strand of NZ_JACADR010000044.1, from coordinate 12,727 downwards.
CCGCGACCATGCCGTCCAACAAGAAGCTTCTCATCCTGCCCGGCGACGGGATCGGTCCCGAGGTGATGCGCGAAGTCCGCCGCGTCATCGACTGGATGGACCGCCGCCGCGCCGTGTCCTTCGACATCGAGGAACGCCTGGTCGGTGGGTCCGCGATCGACGCGGAAGGCATGCCTTGCTCCGACGAGACGGTGGAGAAGGCCAAGGCCGCCGATGCCGTGCTGTTCGGCTCGGTCGGCGGGCCCAAGTGGGACAGCCTGCCCTTCGAGAAGCGTCCGGAACTCGGTGTGCTGCGCCTGCGCAAGGATCTCGGCCTGTTTGCCAATCTGCGCCCCGCCGTGGTGCTCGACCCTCTGGTGGACGCCTCCTCGCTGAAGCCCGAGGTGGTGCGCGGCGTAGACATCATGGTGGTGCGCGAATCGACCGGCGGCGTCTATTTCGGCGAGCCCCGCGGCATCGAGATCCTGCCCGACGGCAAGCGCCGCGGCTTCGACACCGATGTCTATCATGAGGACGAGATCGCCCGCGTCGCGCGCGTCGCCTTCGACCTCGCGCGCGGCCGCCGCAAGAAGGTCACCAGCGTCGAGAAGGCGAACGTGATGCAGTCCGGCCGCCTGTGGCGCGCCGTGGTGGGCGAGATCCACAAGGCCGAATATGCCGATGTCGAGCTCGAGAACATGTATGCCGACAACTGCGCCATGCAGCTGTGCAGCCGACCGAAGCAGTTCGACGTCATCCTCGGCAACAACCTGTTCGGCGACGTGCTGTCGGACCTGGCGGCGGCGCTGACCGGCTCGCTTGGCATGCTGCCCTCGGCCACGCTCGGCGCGGTCGATGCCACCACGGGCAAGCGCCACGCACTTTACGAACCCATCCACGGCTCGGCCCCGGATATCGCCGGCAAGGGTGTGGCGAATCCGCTCGCGCAGATTCTGTCCTTCGCGATGCTGCTGCGCTGGTCCTTCGGCATGGAGGAGGACGCTGCGCTGGTCGAGGCCGCCGTGGGCAAGGTTCTCGCGGGCGGGCTGCGCACGGCTGACATCATGCAGCCTGGCATGGCGCGCGTCGGCACCTCCGTGATGGGCGAGGCTGTGGTGCGCGAGCTCGACAAGCTCGCGGCCTGACGCGCGTTTTCCGCATGACGGAGGGGTTGCGCGCATCGACCACCTCCGCTATCTCCCCGGCCTCGCCGCTTTGGTGGCCAGGGCGCCCGTAGCTCAGCTGGATAGAGCACCAGACTACGAATCTGGGGGTCAGAGGTTCGAATCCTTTCGGGCGCGCCATTCTCCCACCATTGCCGGGTCCCACGCGTCGACCGGGGCGCCCGTAGCTCAACTGGACAGAGCATCAGACTTCGGATCTGAGGGTTGGGAGTTCAAATCTTCCCGGGCGCGCCCATCGGCTGCGCCAGACCGGAAGGTATTACAAGCCTGTAATTGGAGCCGCTGCGCCCTACATCTGCGGCATGACTACGTCCCGTGTTCCCGCGATCGAGCGCGACTGGGCTCTGTTCCTCGATCTCGACGGCACGCTCCTCGACATCGCGCCCACGCCTGACGCCGTTGTCGTTCCGGACGGCCTGGTGGCCACGCTTCAGGACCTCAGCGGGCGGCTCGATGGCGCCGTGGCCCTCGTCACTGGGCGCGCGCGCGCCGTCGCGGACAGTCTGCTCGCGCCGCTGACGCTGCCCGGCGGCTTTGGCCATGCCGCCGAGTTGCGCGGCGCGGCCGGGCGCATCGGCGGCGACGACGACATCCCGCCGCTTCCTGCCGAATGGGCCGAGCGACTCGCGCAGCAGGTCGCCGATTGGCGCGACGTGATCCTCGAGGTGAAGCCGCATGGCCTCGCGCTGCATTACCGCGCCGGGCCGCAGCATCGCGAGGAGATCCGCGACACCCTTGTCGCGTTGCTGCGCGGCCGTGAGGACGACTTCGCCCTGCTGCCCGCCCACATGGCCTTCGAGATCCGCCCGCGCGCCGCGACCAAGGCGCGCGCCGTGCGTGCGTTGATGCGATCGGCCCCTTTCCTCGGCCGCCGCCCTGTATTCATCGGCGACGACGTGACCGATGAGGACGGCATGGCGGCCGCGCGCGACCTCGGTGGCCTCGGCCTGCATGTCGGGCGCGACTTCCGCGGCGGGCCGCAGGAGGTACGCGCCTGGCTTGCGCAGGGGATACGCCATGCAGCCCCTTGACCTCGCCGTCATCGGCAATTGCGCCGTCGCCGCGCTGATCTCGCGCCAGGCCCGGCACGAATGGTTCTGCTTCCCGCGCCTCGATGCGGAGCCCGTGTTCAACGCCCTGCTGGGCGGGACCGAGCCCGCGCGCGGCTTCATGGACATCGTTCTGCGCGACCAGGCCGACAGCCGGCAGCGCTACCTGCGCAACACCGCGGTGGTCGAGACGCTGCTGACCGATGCCGCCGGCGCCGTGGTGCGCGTGGTGGACCTGGCGCCGCGCTTCCGGCGCTTCGGACGCATGTACCGCCCACCCATGCTGGTCCGCCGCATCGAACCCCTCGCCGGGCGGCCGCGCATCGCCATCCGCATCCGCCCCTCCTTCGACCATGGGGCGGATCCCGGGCGGCACAGCATCGGGTCCAACCACATCCGCTACTTCGGCGCGGACACCGTGCTGCGGCTGACCACCGATGCGCCGCTCACCTACATCGCGCAGGAGGCGGAATTCGCGCTCGACCGCCCGGTCTCGCTGGTGCTGGGCGCCGATGAAAGCCTGCCCGAAAGCCCCGACACCGTCGCGCGCAACACCATCGCCGAGACGGAAGCCTATTGGCTCGACTGGGTGCGCGGGCTGAACCTGCCCTTCGACTGGCAGGAGGCGGTGATCCGCGCGGCGATCACGCTGAAGCTGTGTTCCTTCGAGGATACCGGCGGCATCGTGGCCGCGCTGACCACCTCGATCCCGGAAGCGCCCGCCAGCGGGCGCTGCTGGGACTACCGCTTCTGCTGGCTTCGCGACGCCTTCTTCACCGTGGGCGCGCTGAACCGGCTGAATGCCACGCGCACCATGGAAGGCTTCCTGCGCTTCATCATGGATGCCGTGCCGGACGGCTCGGACGGGCCGATCCCGCCGCTGTTTCCGATCGCGCCGGGCACGCCGGTGGCCGAGCGCATCGCCCCCGCGCTTCCGGGCTTCCGCGGCGATGGGCCCGTGCGCATCGGCAATGCCGCCGTCGGCCAGCGGCAGAACGACAGCTATGGCGCCATCGTGATGACGGCCACTCAGATGTTCTGGGACCAGCGCCTGTCGCGCCCCGGCGACCCCGCGCTGTATCGCCAGCTGGCCGCGATGGGGCGCCAGGCGGAGCGTGCCGCCTTCGAGCCCGATGCAGGCCTGTGGGAGTATCGCGGCCGCGCCGCCGCGCACACGCATTCGGCGGCGATGTGCTGGACGGCGCTCGACCGGCTTGGCGCCATCGCCGGGAGCCTCGGCCTGGCCGCCGAGGCGCAGGACTGGGAGCAGCGCGCCGCGGCCTTGCGCACGCGCATCCTGGACGCCGCGACCGCGCATGGAGGCGGGTGGATCTCCGGCGTGCTCGAGGGCGAACCGGTCGCCGACGCCTCGACCTTCCTGCTTCCCGAGTTCGGCCTGATCCGTGCCACCGACCCGCTGTTCCTGCGCACGGTCGAGGTTCTGGAACGGCGCCTGGTGCGCGACGGCATCGTGCTGCGCTACGACCATTCGGATGATTTCGGCACGCCCGAGGTCGGCTTCCTGGTCTGCACCTTCTGGTACATCGACACGCTGGCGCGCATCGGCCGGCGCGACGAAGCCCGCGCACTGTTCGAACGTGCGCTGTCCTGGCGCAACCATGTCGGCCTGCTGTCCGAGGATGTGCACCCGGCGACAGGCGCGCTGTGGGGCAATTTTCCGCAGACTTACTCGCAGGTGGGACTGATCCTGTCGGCCATGCGCCTGTCCCGCAGCTGGGAGGACGGCCTGTGGCGCGCCTCGTGATTGTCTCGAACCGCGTGCCCGGCCCGAGCGCGAGGGGGGCGGCGAGCGCGGGCGGGCTTGCCGTCGCGCTGCAATCCTTCCTCGCTCCCGGCACGCTGTGGTTCGGTTGGTCCGGGCAGGTCGCCGCCACGACCGCGACCGCGCCCGCGATCGCCGAAGGCGACGGCGTCACCTATGCGACCATCGACCTCGGCGCCGCGGACTACGATCGCTTCTATGTCGGCTTCGCCAATTCGTCCCTGTGGCCGCTGCTGCATTTCCGCCTCGGCCTGATGCGCTACACGCGCGAGGATTTCGCCGGCTACCTGGCGGTGAACGATTCCTTCGCCGCCGCGCTGCTGCCGCTACTGCGCCCCGACGACACGGTCTGGGTGCACGACTACCACCTCATCCCGCTCGGGGCCGCGCTGCGCGCCGCCGGCTTCCGTGGGCGGATCGGCTTCTTCCTGCACATCCCCTTCGTGCCGCCCTCGGTGCTCGAGGCGCTGCCGCCGGCGCGCGAATTGCTGCAGGCGATGTGCGCCTACGACGTGGTCGGCTTCCAGACGCGCACGCATCTCGCGGATTTCCTCGACTGCGCGCATCGCTTCAGCGGCTTCGCGGTGGAGGGCGACGAGGTGGTGACCGATGGCCGCCGGGTGCGTGCCATTGCCGACCCGATCGGCATCGATGCCGCGGGCTTCGCGCGGGTGGCGGCGCGCTCCGCCGGCACCGCCTACATCCAGCGCGTGCGCGAGAGCCTGGTCGGCCGCGCGCTCGCCATCAGCGCCGAGCGGCTCGACTATTCGAAGGGCCTGCCCAACCGCTTCGAGGGCTTCGCGCGACTGCTGGCGCGCTTCCCGCAGCACCAGCGGCGCGTCTCCATGCTGCAGATCGCCGCGCGGTCGCGTGAGGACGTGGCCGAGTACCAGGCGCTGCGGCGCGAGCTCGATCGCCTCGCCGGCGACATCAACGGCCGCTTCTCCGGCTTCGACTGGGTGCCTTTGCGCTACATGACGCAGACGGTGGCGCGCACGAAGCTGGCGGGGCTGTTCCGCATCGCGCGGATCGGCCTGGTCACGCCGCTCCGCGACGGAATGAACCTGGTGGCGAAGGAATTCATCGCCGCGCAGGACCCGGCCGACCCGGGCGTGCTGATCCTCTCGCGCTTCGCCGGCGCGGCGGAGGAGCTGTCGGACGCGCTGCTCGTCAACCCCTATGACCCGGACGACATCGCCGATGCCATGCACGCCGCGCTCGAGATGCCGCTGGAAGAACGCCAGGCGCGCCACGCCGCGCTGCGCCGCGCGGTGTTCGAGGTGACCTCCGCGCGCTACTGCGACGTCTTCGTGGACGCACTGGCCGCCTGACCCCGCAGCGCCGCGGGCGAGACCTTGCCGATCTCGCTCAGCAGCGCCGGCCAGGCGCGCAGGCCTTCCTCGAGCGACGACAGGCGGAAGAACTCGTTGGGCGCGTGGATGTCCTCGTCGGGCATGGCGAAGCCGAACATCAGCGTGTCGAGGCCGAGCATCTCCTGGAAGATCGCGGTGATCGGCAGCGTGCCGCCGATGCGCGCGCGCACCGGCGCCTGGTTGGTCATCCGCCGCAGCACGTCCTCGGCGGCGGTCAGCAGCGGGTGACCATCGCGCAGCGTGAAGGCGGGCGAACCCGGCCCGGCATCCTCGAAGGCGATCCGCACGCCAGGCGCGGCACGCGCGACCAGATGGTCGCGCAGCAACTTCTGCACGCGTGCCGGGTCCTGTCCGGGGCCGAGCCGTACCGTGACCTTCGCATGCGCCTCGCAGGGCAGGACGGTCTTGTTGCCGGCGCCTGTATAGCCGCCCCACATGCCGTTCACCTCGATGGTGGGCAGCAGCGTCAGGCGTTCCTGCACGGTCCGGTCGGGGTCGCCCCAGGGCTGCGCGCCGATGGCGCCGTAGAATTCGGCCTCGTCCACCGCCAGTGCGGCGGCATCGGCGCGCTCGCGCGCTCCGATCGGGTCGAGGTCGTCCATGAAGCCCGGCACGGCGATCCGCCCGGCCTCGTCATGGAAACTCGCGATCAGCCGTGCCAGTTCGTGGTTCGCATTGCGCACGGCGGCGCCGAAGCGGCCGGAATGCAGGTCCTTGGCGGCCGTGCGCACGCTGAAACGCAGCGCGGTCAGCCCGCGCGATCCGACATTGATCGTCGGCAGAACCGTGCTCGCCCGCCCGCCATCGGCCGAGAGCACCGCATCCGCCACGAGCGAATCGCGATGCCGCTCGATCAGCGTTCGGATGGAGGGGCTGCCGGTCTCCTCCTCGCCTTCCAGGAAGAAGCGGATGTTCACGGGGCAGCCGCCGGCGGCGATGAATTCCGCCACGGTCTCGATCGCGATCAGCGTCGATCCCTTCACGTCCGAGGCGCCGCGCGCATAGAGCCTGCCGTCGCGCACCGTGGGCTCGAAGGGCGGCGTCTTCCACAGCGCGAGCGGGTCGGGCGGCTGCACGTCGTAATGGCCATAGACCATGAGCGTCGGCTTGCCCGGCGCGCCCATCCAGGCCCCGGTCACGGCGGGCTGGCCGCCGCCTTCCAGCAGCCGCACATCCGACAGCCCGGCTTCGCGCAGCCGCGCCATCAGGAATTCACGCGTCGCCTGCATCCCCTCGGCATAGGCCGGGTCGGTGCTGACGCTGGGCAGGCGCAGCAGCGCCTTCAGCCGCTCCAGGATCTCGTCCTTGCGCGCCACCAGGCGCTCGGCCACCGCATCGCTCATCCGCGCATCCCTCGCATGTCCAGGGGCAGCCTAGACCGTTGTCGCGCGCGGTTGCAGACTGCCCCCGAAAAGTCCGAGGAACCCCGGGATGGAACGTCCACCGAGCACGGCAGCCCGCCGCGCGTCCTTTCGCGCCATCCTGTCGGGCAATGCCTGCATCCATCCCGCCTCGGTGCACGACCCGATCGCCGGGCGCATCGCCGCCGACCTCGGCTTCGAGGCGGCGATGTTCGCCGGCTCCGTCGCCTCCCTCACCGTGCTCGGCGCGCCCGACATCATCGTGCTGACGCTGAGCGAGTTCGCCGACCAGGCCCGGCGCATCTGCCGGGCCGGCGCGCCGCCCCTGCTGGTCGATGCCGACCATGGCTACGGCAATGCGCTCAACGTGATGCGCACGGTGCAGGAACTCGAGACCGCCGGCATCGCCGCGCTCACCATCGAGGACACCGACCTGCCGCGCGGCCATGGCATGGGCGAGCCCGGTCTGCTCTCCCTCGAAGCGGGGCTGGGCAAGATGCGTGCGGCGGTGGCGGCGCGCGAGGATGTCGGCCTGACCGTCATCGCCCGCACCAGCGCGCTGAACCTGGTCAATCTGGACGAGGCGGTGCGCCGCTGCCGCGCCTATGCCACCTGCGGCACCGATGCGCTGTTCTTCACCGGGGTGAACGACTGGGAGCAGCTGGCCGCGCTGCAGGCCGCGGCGCAAGGCGTGCCGATCATCTTCGGCGGTACGCCCGCATCCATGTCGGACCGCGCGCGCCTCGCCGCCCATGGCGTGCGCGTGGCCCTGCAGGGCCACCAACCCTTCGCTGCCGCGGTGGCCGCCATCCACGCCACGCTGAAGGCGCTGCGCGAGGGCACGCCACCGGCGGAGCTCAAGGGCATCGCGCCGCCCGCGCTGATGAAGCAGGTCACGCGCGATGCCGACTACGCCGCCTGGACCCGCGACTTCCTCTGACACCGAACGAGACGACCATGCCCGTGAACCCCGAGACCCTCGCCGCGCTCCAGGACAAGTACCTGGTGCTGCATGAATTCGTCCGCGCCGCGAAGAACCGCCTCGACGCGAACATCTGGGACTACCTGGTGGGCGCGACCGAGACCGAGACCACCATGCGCCGCAACCGCATGGGAATCGACGCGCTGGCCCTGCGGCCGCGCGTGCTGCGCGATGTCTCGACCATCGACACATCCTCGACGCTGTTCGGCAAGACTGTCCGCCTGCCGGTGCTGCTCGCCCCGGTCGGCGGGCTCGAATTCATGGCGGTGGGGGCGAATGGCGCGGTGACGGCGGGCGAGGGGGCCTCGAGCTTCGGCGTGCCGATCATGCTCTCCTCCGTCTCGAAGCCGGGCCTCGAGGAGGTCGCGGCCGCCACGCCGGGGCCGAAGATCTACCAGCTCTATGTCCGTGGTGACGCGGCGTCGGTCGAGGACAGCATCCAGCGCGCGATGGCGCATGGCTACGACGCCTTCTGCCTGACCGTGGACACCGCCATCTACAGCCGCCGCGAACGCGACATCGCGCGCCGCTTCGCCAAGCCCTGGCGCGCCACCGCCACTGGCGAGGCGCAGCGCTACCAGGCCGCGCTGAACTGGGACGATGTGAAGCGCATCAAGGACCGGCATCCGAGCCTGCCGCTGATCCTCAAGGGCATCGGCACCGGCGAGGACGCGATGATCGCCTGCCAGCACGGTGTCGAGGTGGTCTATGTCTCGAACCATGGCGGCCGCCAGCTCGATGCCGGGCGCGGGTCGATCGAGGTGCTGCCCGAGGTCGTGCAGGCCGTGGGCGGGCGCGCCAAGGTCTGGGTGGATGGCGGCTTCTCGCGCGGGACCGACATCGTGAAGGCGCTATGCCTCGGCGCCGAATGCGTCGGCCTCGGGCGGCTCTACTGCTACGCGCTGGCGGCCGATGGCGCGGCCGGCGTGGTGCGGCTGCTGGAAATCCTCGAGAACGAGTTCCGCTCGGCGCTCGGCCTGCTCGGCGTGACCTCGGTGGCGGAGCTCGGGCCGGGCTTCGTCGCGCCGTCCACACCCACCAACCTGCCGCATGTGCACAGCGCCTTCCCGCTGCTTCGGCTGGACGATTCCGGATATTGAACGCGCAAGGCCCCGAACGCAGCCCGGTCCGCGATCTGATCGCGGATCCGGGTTTCGTCAGGCTCTGGGCCGCGGGCGGCCTGACCAACTCGATGCGCTGGGTCGAGATGCTGGTCAGCGGGCTGTTCGCCTACCAACTGACGGGCTCGGCCTTCGCCGTCTCGCTCGTGCTGATGTCGCGCGCGCTGCCCATGCTGACGGCCGGCGCGCTGGCCGGCGCGGTGGCCGAGAGCCTTGATCGCAAGCGCCTTCTCATGGCCGGCCAGGCGACCACGGCGGCGGGCTCCGCCATCATCGCCACGCTTGCGGCGACCGGGCACCTCGCGCTGTGGCACCTCTTCCTCAACGGGCTGCTCGGCGGGCTCGCCTGGACCAATGAACTGGCCACGCGCCGGCGCATGGTCGCCGAGGCGGCGGGGCCCACGCGCATCGTGCAGGCGGTGGCGCTCGACAGCGTCACCAACAGCACCACGCGCATGGTGGGCCCGCTCGCCGGCGGCATCTTCTTCCAGACGGTCGGCGTGGCCGCGGCCTTCGCCATCGCCGCCAGCATCTACCTGGTGGCGCTGCTGCTGGTCTCGGGCGTGGTGCACCGCCAGGAACGGCGCATGCTCGTGCCGCGGCGCCTGGTCGCGGACGTGATCGAGGCGGCGCGAATCGCCCTCGCGCATCCCATCCTGCGCCTGGTGCTCGGTGTAACCATCGCGATGAACGTCTTCGGCTTCTCCTACACCGCGATCCTGCCGGCCTTCGGCGCCGTCGCCTTCCGGGCGAGCCCGGTCGAGATCGGGCTGCTCGCCGCGGCCGAGCCCTTCGGCGCGCTGCTGGCGGGGCTCGGCCTCGCCTTCCGCCGCGGGCCGCCGCCGGGGCGGCGTACGCTGCTGCTGGGCTCGGCGGGCTTCCTGGTCGTGCTCGTCTCGGCTGCGCTGGCGCCGAGCCTGCCGCTCGCGGTGCTGCTGCTGGTGCTGGGCGGGGCGGGCACGGCGGCCTTCGCCAGCCTGCAGACAGGCCTTGTGATGATGCAGGCGCCGATCGAGGCGCGCAGCCGCATCCTCGGCCTCACGACCACCTGCATCGGCATGGGGCCGCTCGGCGTGCTGGTCGTGGGCGCGCTGGCGGATGGATTCGGCCCGCGCATCGCCATCGCGCTGATGGCGGCTGCGGGGATCGCCGCACTCGCCGCAGTGGCCGCGGCCACGCGAGCGTGATCGCAGACCCCGTAACGAAGCGCGGGTTTGCCTGTCATACTTCGTGCAGCGTGGTAGAAGCGACGTATCGGGCTTCGCTTGGCACGCCACGCCGGTTTGCGCGCAACCACGGGACTCACCACCGCATGAGCATGGCCGCGACGGAACGTCGGATCCTCGTCGTCGAGGATGAAGCCCTGGTGGCCATGCTGGTCGAGGATGCGCTGGCCGATGCCGGCTTCGCCGTGATCGGTCCGGCGCGCACCGTCGCCCAGGCGCTCGACCTGCTGAAGGCCGACCCACCCGATGCGGCGGTGCTCGACCTCAACCTCGGCGGCGAGAACTCGCTCTCGGTCGCCGAGGCGCTGACGGCGCGCGGCATCCCCTTCCTGGTCGCGACCGGCTACGGCGTGGCCGGCCTGCCGCCGCATCTGCGGCACATCCCCGTGCTGCCCAAGCCCTATGACCCCGCGGACCTGACGGTCGTGATCGACCGCCTCTGCACGGGCGCGACGTAGCGGCCCGGCTACACCGCCGCGCTGTGCCGCGCGGGGGAGGGGGCCAGGTAGGCGTCGAAGCACGCCGCCAGGTGCCGCAGAAACGGCCGCCCGGCCTCGGTCATGGCGAGGCGCCCGGCGCGGCGCGCGACCAGGCCATTGACGACCAGCGCATCGATTCGCGGCGCCGCGCTCGCCATCACTTCGGCCGGCACGGCGTCGGCCGCGACCTCGCCATCGCACATCACGCGTTCGATCAGCCCGGCGCGGACGCGGTCCTCCGCGCTCAGGGCGCGCCCGCGCGCGACCGGCAGGCGCCCGGCCTCGACCGCGGCGAGCCAGCGCTTCTCCTCCGACTCGTTCTGCACGAAGCCGCCCGGTGTGGCGCCGATCGCCGAGGCGCCGAAGCCGACCAGGAAGGGCGCGGTGTCGGTGGTGTAGCCCTGGAAGTTGCGCCGCAGCGCGCCGGCGGCGGCGGCCTGCGCCATCGCATCCCCCGGCCGCGCGAAATGGTCGAGCCCGACCGCGACATAGCCCGCATCCGTCAGCACGCGCGCGGCGGCCTCGGCCTGGCGCATGCGCAGCGCGGCATCGGGCAGGTCCTCGACGCGGATGCCCTTCTGGTGCGCCTTCATCCAGGGCACATGGGCATAGCCGAAGACCGCCACGCGGTCGGCGCCGCAATCGGCGGCGAATCGGGCCGAGGCCTCGATCTCTGGCACGCCTTGCGCCGGCAGGCCGTAGATCAGGTCCATGTTGATGCCGGCGACACCCAGCGCGCGCAGCCCGCGCACGGCCGCTTCCACCTGGGCGGTCGGCTGCACGCGCCCGATGCGCTCCTGAACCGCCGGCGTGATGTCCTGTACGCCGAGGCTCGCGCGCGTCAGGCCGATCCGCCCGAGCGCATCGAGCAGGTCGGCATCGAGGCTGCGTGGGTCGAGCTCCGCCGCGACCTCGGCCCCCGGCCGGAACGCGAAGAGCCCGCGCAGAGTCGCGGCCAGTCGCGCCAGCCCCTCGGGCCCGAGCGCGGTCGGCGTGCCCCCGCCCAGGTGCAGCGCGGCGACGCTGGCTTGGGCGGGCAGCAGCGCGGCCACCATCGCCGCCTCGCGCGCCAGCCCGTCATTGTAGCGGGCGATGCGCGCGGCCGATCGCGTGACCGAGGTGTGGCAGCCGCAATACCAACAGAGCGAATGGCAGAAGGGCACGTGGGCATAGAGCGAGAGCGCATCGCCCGGCCCCGCCTGGCGCAGCCAGCCGGCATAGGTCTCGGCATCGAGCGGGCCGAAATGCGGCGCCGTCGGGTAGCTGGTGTAGCGCGGCAACGGCGTGGCGGCGTGGCGCAGCAGGGTCTCGGCGGGCAGGTCGGGCGGCGGTGTCATGGACGAATGGTGGGGGCGCCACGGGATGTCTGCCTTGCGCTGGCGCAAGCCGGTGGCAGCGGCGCGGGCGCTCCGGGCGGGGCGCGCCGGGGCGAAAGCAACCGTCACGTGATCTGTCGCCATTGTGGATCGTTGCACCCTGTTCCAGGGTGGCGACAGACGCGTCTATGCTGCGCAGCAGGCGGAGGAAAGCTTCGATGTCGGACGGCATCTGCCGGCGATGGCGGCAGGACAGGGCGGGGCGGAGCGGGGACGCGGCGATTCGCCGGCGCGCCGGCGCGCCCGCGCGCAGGTCCGCCGCGCCGTGCCATGCATCCTTCGCTTCGGATCCCGGCCGGGGTCGCTAGGATGGGCCCGATGAGCGCCCGTCCCGCCCCGTTTTGCCGCGCAGCCGGACCCGTGCCGCACGGCCCGCCGATGCGCGCAGGAGCCCCCTGATGGAACTGACCCTGAGCGTCCTGCGCTGCCCGGACAGCGTGGTGCCCGAACAGCGCCGCGTGCCTGGCGGCGACTACATCATTGGCCGTGGCGCCGATGCCAGCTGGGTGCTGCCCGACCCCGACCGCCTGCTGTCCAAGCATCATTGCGTGCTGGAGTTCCGCGGCGGCGGCTGGCAGGTGCGCGACCTGTCGACCAACGGCACCTTCGTGAACCACGCCGACGCGCCGGTCGGGCGCGACCAGGTCAAGATGCTCGAGGATGGCGACCGGCTGCGCCTCGGCGCCTACGAGATCGAGGTCCGGGTCGAGCAGGCCGCGCAGCAGCCCGGTGCCTGGGGTGGCGGCCTGCCGGCGGCGCAACCGCCACGCGGCGGCGGCGGGTGGGATGCCGCGCCGGCGCCGGGCGGATGGGG
>NZ_JACADR010000439.1 GCF_016106005.1 Roseomonas rosulenta | reverse complement strand
CGCGCCGCACCGCCAGCCGGCCCGCCTGCGCCTGTGACCGCCGCCACCCCGCGGCCGTCCGAGGGCTTCGGGGCAGAGACCAGGCGCGCCCACCACGGGCCCGCACCGCGCCGCGCGCGGACGGGCCTGCCGAGCGAGGAGGACGGACGGCGCATGCTGAAGAACGCAGCGCCGACTCACCTCCGCCGCCCGGGCCCCGCCAATCCCATGCGCCGCCGGCCCCGCCGCGGCGCGGAGACCCGCGACACATGACCAAGCGCATGCTGATCGACGCATCCCACCCCGAGGAAACCAGGGTGGTGGTGCTGGACGGCAACCGCATCGAGGAATTCGACCTCGAGACCGCCACCCGCCGCGCCCTGAAGGGCAACATCTACCTGGCCAAGGTGGTCAGGGTCGAACCCAGCCTGCAGGCCGCCTTCGTCGAATACGGCGGCAACCGCCACGGCTTCCTGGCCTTCGGCGAGATTCATCCCGACTACTACCAGATCCCGGTCGCCGACCGGCAGCGCCTGATCGAGATGCAGGCCGAGGACGCCCGCGCCGAGGAAGAAGCCGACCTTCCGCCCGAATCCGCCATGGACCGCGCCGCCTGGAACGGCGAAGGCACCGAGGGCTGGTCGAACGGCGAGGGCGCCGCGGAGGGCGAGGCCACCGCCGAGTCCGAGGCCACCCCCGACCAGGCCGCCGGCGAGGCGCCCGGCACGGCCGAGCCGCACGCCGAGAACGGTCCGGCGAGCGCCGAGGCGACCGATGCGCCCGCCCCGCAGGCCGCCCTGCCGCTCGACATGGCCGATGACCGCATCACCGGCACGCCCGATGCCGGCCTGCCGATCGAGGCTGCCGAAGCGCCGGAGGCGGAGCCCGCCGAGGGCGCCGATGCCGGCCACATCGAGACGCTCGCCGCCGACGAGCCCCCGCCGCCGCCCGAGACCATCGGCGGCGAGGACATGCCCGCCGAGACCGAGGATGAGCGCCGCGAGCGCCGCATCCCGCCCCGCTTCCTGCGCCACTACAAGATCCAGGAGGTGATCAAGCGCCGCCAGATCATGCTGGTGCAGGTCGTCAAGGAGGAACGCGGCGGCAAGGGTGCCGCGCTGACCACCTACATCTCGCTGGCCGGGCGCTTCTCCGTGCTCATGCCCAACTCGCCGCGCGGCGGCGGCGTGTCGCGCAAGATCACCTCGGCGGCCGACCGCAAGCGCCTGCGGGAGGCGGTCGAGGAGATGAACATGCCCGAGGGCATGTCGCTCATTGTCCGCACCGCCGGCGCGCAGCGCCCCAAGCCCGAGATCAAGCGCGACTGCGAATACCTGCTGCGCCTGTGGGACAACATCCGCGAGCGCACGCTGGCGAGTTCCGCGCCGGCGCTGATCTACGAGGAAGCCGACCTCATCAAGCGCTCGATCCGCGACGTCTATGGCCGCGACATCGAGGAAGTGGTGGTCGAGGGCGAGGACGCCTACTCCGCCGCGCGCGAGTTCATGCGCATGCTGATGCCGGCGAACACCGGCAAGATCCGCGCCCACCGCGAGGCCGTGCCGCTGTTCGCGCGCCACAGCGTGGACCAGCAGCTCGATGCGATGCATTCGCCCATCGTGCAGCTGAAGTCGGGCGGCTACATCGTCATCAACCAGACCGAGGCGCTGGTCGCGATCGACGTGAACTCGGGCCGCGCGACGCGCGACCGGCACATCGAGGACACCGCGCTGCGCACCAACCTCGAAGCGGCCGACGAGATCGCGCGGCAGCTGCGCCTGCGTGACCTTGCGGGCCTCATCGTCATCGACTTCATCGACATGGAGAGCGCGAAGCACGACGGCATGGTCGAGCGGCGCCTCAAGGATGCGCTGAAGCAGGACCGCGCGCGCATCCAGGTGGGCCGTATCAGCCATTTCGGCCTGCTCGAGATGTCGCGCCAGCGGCTGCGGCCTTCCATCGCCGAGCAGACCTTCGTGCAGTGCCCGCATTGCCAGGGCCGCGGCCTGGTGCGCAGCGTGGACAGCAGCGCGCTGCAGGTGCTGCGCGCGATCGAGGAGGAAGGTGCCAAGCGCCGCGCCGCCGAGATCGTGGTGCATGTCGCGAGCCCCGTCGCGCTGTGGCTGCTCAACCGCAAGCGCGAGCGCCTGGCCGAGATCGAGGCGCGCTTCGGCATGGCCGTGATGTTCGAGCCCGACGAGACGCTGATGGGCCCCGCGCTGCGCATCGAGCGCACCCGCGCGGCCGAGCCCGGCGCCATTCCGTCCGCGCCCTCCGCCCTGCGGATGGACTACGCCCCCGAGCCCGTCGCCGAGGCGGATGACGAGGAGGAGGCGCCCGACGCCGAGGAGGGCGACGAGGCACCGCGCCGCGCCGACGGCACCGAGCGCGCCGAGACCGCCGAGGAAGGCGAGCGCCGCCGCCGTCGCCGCCGTCGCC
>NZ_JACADR010000438.1 GCF_016106005.1 Roseomonas rosulenta | reverse complement strand
GTCGCCCGCGTCGAAGGGCAGCACCACGGCATGCCCGCCGGCGGCCGCGATCTCGCCGGCCACGGCGTCGAGACCGGGCCGGCCGCGCGCCGAAAGCACCACCTCGGCGCCTGCCGCCGCCGCGGCGAGGGCGACGGCGCGCCCGATCCCGAGCGACGCGCCTGTGACGAGCAGGCGGCATCCTCGCAGGCGGAAATCCGGCGTGGCTGTGGACATTGCAGCGTCTCCTTCGCGCACAGTCTCGCGCGGATCGGCCGCGGCGCAAGCCGTCCCGCCCAGCCCCGTGCGGAATTGGAGCGAGCCATGCGCCGCGGCCCGCCCCGGCGGCCCGGTTTCTTCTTGATCCAGAGCAAACATGCGTCGACACTCACGCTGCTCGACGAAGAGCAAGGGAGATCGCGGTCGTAACGGTCGCAACGACAGGTGAAGGCGCATCATGCATCCACTCGACGCCACGCGCGCCTTGATGGAAGGGCTCGGAAGCGAGTCCAGCATCTGCATGAAGTGCGGCTCGCGGTCGGTGGGTCTCTGCGCCCCGCTCGACGCGGCAGCGCTTGACGACATGTCGGGCGAGAGTGAACGCCTCGCTTTCGACCAGCGCGACGCCATTTTCCGCCAGGGCGATGCCGCGCGGCATGTGTACACGCTGACCGAGGGCATGGCCCGCCTGACCCGCGTCCTGCCTGACGGCCGCCAGGCCGTGATCGGCTTCCGTTTCGCCGGCGACATCCTCGGCTTCACGCCGGAGGCCGAGCACGCCTTCGGCGCCGAGATGCTCACGCGCGGCACCGTCTGCCGCCTTGATCGCCGGCGGCTGGAACAGATGTTCCGGCGCTATCCGGTGATGGAGCGCCGCTTCCTCGATCTCTGCGTGAAGGAACTCTCGGCCAGCCAGGACCATATTCTGGCCCTGGGGCGTTTCAGTGCCGAGGAGCGCGTCGCCGCCTTCCTGGTCTCCCTGGCCGAGGCGCAAGAGCGTCGTGGCCATGTCGGCCCGGTCTTCGACCTGCCGACGACGCGCGCGGATATCGGCGAGTTCCTCGGCCTCACCCTCGAGACCGTGAGCCGCGCCGTCTCGTCCTTCCGCAAGCGTGGCTGGATCCGCCTGCACGGGCATTCCGGCATCGAACTAAGCGACCGCAATGCGCTGGCCTGCCTCGCGGCAGGCGAGGGCGCCGACGCGGCATAGCCCGCGCGCGGCGGGCAGGTGACGGAACTCCAAAGTTGAATTCCGCGGCGTGATGATACGCCTTAGAAGCGTAGTCTCGCGCTCGCATGATACCCCTGCCGAGTCCCCAACAGCTCCGCTACCTCGTGGCGCTGGCCGAGCACGGTCATTTCGGCCGCGCCGCCGCCGCCTGTGCGGTGACGAAATCCACGCTTTCCTCCGGCATCCTGGCGCTCGAACGCCAGGTCGATGCGCCGCTGCTGGAGCGCACGGGCGGCAAGCGGCCGGTCTTCACGCCGCTCGGGCGCGACCTTGTCGGGCGCGCGCGCCTGGCGCTCGCGGCACTCACCACCTTCGTCGAGACGGTCGATGCGGCACGCGAACCGCTGACCGGGTCGCTGCGGCTTGGTGTCATCCCGACCATCGGCCCCTTCCTGCTGCCGCGGCTGATGCCCCGCCTGCGCGCCGCCTTCCCGCGCCTGAACCTATGGCTTCGGGAGGACCTGACGGATGGACTGCGGGACGGCCTCGAGATGGGGCGGCTCGACCTCCTGCTGGTGAGCCTGCCCTGCGATTGCGGCGACGCCGACACCCTGGCGATCAGCGAGGATCCCTTCGTGATCGCCTGTGCCCCCGGCCATGCGCTGGCGCAGGACGGTCCGCTGGCGCCTGGTGCGCTCGCCGGCGAAAGGCTGCTGCTGCTCGAGGAAGGCCACTGCCTGCGCGACCAGGCCCTGGCCGCCTGCGGCCTGCCCGCGGTGCCGATGTCCGAGGAATTCGCCGCCACCTCCCTGTACACGCTGGTTCACATGGTCGCCGGCGGGCTCGGGGTGACGATCCTGCCGCGCCTGACAATCGCCGGCGGCGTCGCGATCGGGGCCGAGGTGACACTGCGTCCGCTCGCCGGTGGCGCCGGTCGGCGGATCGGCCTCGCCTGGCGTGCGCGGAGCCCGCGCGCCGAGGAATTCCGCGCCCTGGTGCCCTCCATTGCGGCGGCACTCTCCGACCTGTAGCAAAGGCGCGCGACGGAGGGCTCCAGGGCATGAGGCAGTTCGACCTTGGCGGGGTGCTTGGCGCCGTGCTCGGCGGTGGGCAGCCCGCGCGCGGGGCCGGCCGGCGCGCACCCGCCCGGGGCGGTCAGGATCTCGGCCGCGCGCTGGCCATGCTGGCCGGGGTCGCCATCGAGGCGATGACAAAGTCCCAGCCGCCGCCGCGCGCACCGGCGCCAGCCCAGGGCAAGCCCGGCGGCGGATGGGGTGCGCCGG
>NZ_JACADR010000437.1 GCF_016106005.1 Roseomonas rosulenta | reverse complement strand
TTCCGCGCCATCGGCGCCGAGCCCGCCGCCTCGGGCCGCGCGGCGCTGGCGGCGCGCATCGCCGCCGAGGACGCGCGCTGGGGCGCGCTGGTGCGCGAGGTCGGCATCACCGTCGAATAGCGCCGGTCAGGCGACCAGCCAGGCGGCGAGCGCGGCGTTCACCGCTTCGGGCGTCTCCATGGTCGGCAGGTGGCCGGCATCGGCGAAGCGGCGCAGCCGCGCACTGGGGATCATCGCCGCCATTTCCTCGGCCAGGTGCGGCGGGGTCAGCGCGTCCTCCGCACCCACGCCAACCAGGGTGGGCACGGCGATGCGTGCCAGGTTCGGACGCGAATCGGGACGGTGCATGATCGCGTGCTGCTGGCGCAGGAAGGCTTCCTGGCCGACCCGCTCGGCCATCGCCATCACCTCCTCCGCGAGCGGCGTGTCGAGGCGGGAGGGATGGATCAGCTGCGGCAGCAGCCGCGGCGTGACGCCGCGGAACTGGCCGGAGCGCGAGAGCGAGATCAGCCCGCGGCGACGGCGCGTCTGCTCCGCCGTGTCCGGCCGCGCCGAGGTGTCGAGCAGCGCGAGCCGCGTGACGCGCCCGGGGGCCTGGCGGAGGATCTCCAGCGCGACATAACCGCCCATCGACAAGCCCACGAGCGCGAAATCGCCCTCCACCGCCGCCAGGGCCCGCGCCGCCATGGCCTCGACCCCGTCATCCTGCGTCAGGTCTGCCACCACCGGGCGGGCGAGCGGTGCGAGCGCCGCCACCTGGTCGCGCCACAGCCGCGCATCGCAGAGCAGGCCGGGCAGCAGCAGCAGGGCGGGCGCATCGTTCATGCGGCGGCTTTACCGCCGCGCCCGCATGGCGTCCATGCACCCGGACGGGCGGAAATCCTTGATCTTCGCGCCGAAGCGGCGCATATCCGGCGCGCTCGTGGAATGGCGGGCCGGATCGCCGGCCCCGGATGCGCGCCCTGCCGGGGCTCGGCCACCCACCGCAACCACCCCTGGCGGCCCGCCTGGCCGGGCCATGGAACCGAGCGAATTGAACGATCTTCCCGTTGCGGCCGCTGACGCGGCCGATGTCCCGGCTCAGCCGGAGACCTCCCCCGAGGTGATCCTCGCCGCGGCGCCAAGCGAGGCTGCCGCGCCGCCGCCTGCCGAAGCCGAGGAGGACGTCCCGGACTACACGGAGGAGGAGCCGCCGGCGCGGACCACCTTCGCCGATCTCGGCCTGTCCGATGAACTGCTACGCGCCGTCACGGAATCCGGCTACGTCCACCCCACGCCGATCCAGGAACAGGCCATCCCGTATGTCCTGATGAACCGGGACGTTCTGGGCTGCGCGCAGACCGGCACCGGCAAGACAGCGTCGTTCGTGCTGCCGATGCTCGACATCCTGACCGGCTCGCGGGCCAAGGCGCGCATGCCGCGCAGCCTGATCCTGGAACCCACGCGCGAACTCGCGCTGCAGGTCGCCGAAAACTTCGAGAAATACGGCAAGTACCTCAAGCTCAATCACGCCCTGCTGATCGGCGGCGAGAGCATGAACGACCAGCGCGACGTGCTCGAGAAGGGCGTCGACGTGCTGATCGCCACGCCAGGCCGGCTGCTCGACCTGTTCGACCGCGGCCGCATCCTGATGGCGGACTGCAAGCTGCTGGTCATCGACGAGGCCGATCGCATGCTGGACATGGGGTTCATCCCCGATGTCGAGCGCATCGTCGGCATGCTGCCCAAGATCCGCCAGACGCTGTTCTTCAGCGCCACCATGGCTCCCGAGATCCGTCGCCTGGCCGATGCCTTCCTGTCGAACCCGAAGGAGATCGCGGTCTCCGCACCCGCTTCGGTGGCCACGACCATCACGGCCGGCATCGTCTATGTGCAGCCGCACGACAAGCGCGAGGCGCTGCGCCGGATGATCCGCGTCGAGCAGGTGCAGAACGCGCTGATCTTCTGCAACAAGAAGATCGAGGTCGACATTCTCTACAAGTCGCTGAAGAAGCACGGCTTCAGCGTCGGCGCCCTGCACGGGGACATGGACCAGTCGACCCGCTTCGCCACGCTCAACGCCTTCAAGGCGAATGAGCTGCAGCTTCTGGTGTGCTCGGACGTCGCGGCGCGCGGCATCGACATCGGCGGGCTGAGCCACGTGTTCAATTTCGACGTGCCCTTCCGCGACGAGGACTATGTCCACCGGATCGGCCGCACCGGCCGCGCCGGGCGCGAGGGCCACGCCTATACCATCGCGACGGCCGACGACGCCCGCAACGTGCTGGCGATCGAGAAGCTGACCGGCAAGCCCATTCCGCGCATGCAGGTCGAGGGCCTCGACCCGGTCTCCGACGAGGAGATCGAGGAGGCGCTGCGTGCCCCGCGCGGGCGCGGGCGCGGCCGTGGCGCACCGGCGGCCAAGGGCCGCGGCGGACGCGATGGCAGCCGCCGCGAGGCCGGACCA
>NZ_JACADR010000436.1 GCF_016106005.1 Roseomonas rosulenta | reverse complement strand
CCAATACCCGGATCTCCAACGCCAGCTCTCCCCCAACCATCCAGGCCCCCGCCACAACGACGAGGCACCCTAAGCCTGGGTCAGCTTTCAACCGGCGACTGGGTCAGTTTCACTCCGGCGGCTACACCTTCCAGCACTTGCCGGTGGAGCGGGCGCTAGCCCAGGACCGGGTTCGGCTTCTGATCGCGGATGATGTCGGTCTCGGGAAAACCCTCGAGGCGGGCCTGATCACCTCGGAACTCGCCTTGCGCGGCCGGGCAGACCGGATCCTTGTGGTCACGACCCGCGCGATGCTGACCCAGTTCCAGAAGGAGTTCTGGACCCGGTTCTCGATCCCGCTCTCCCGGCTCGACAGCGCCGCGATCCGGCGGATGCGGAACCGGATCCCGGCCCACTACAACGTGTTCGACCAGTTCGACCGGTCCATTGTTTCGATCGACACGCTGAAGAGGGATACCCAGATCCGGGACGCCCTGAAGCACTCCTACTGGGACCTGATCATCATCGACGAGGCGCACAACGCGGCTGAACGGAAGTCGGCCGTCGGGTCGAATTCGCAACGGGCGGA
Source organism: Roseomonas rosulenta (assembly GCF_016106005.1). Classification (GTDB taxonomy): domain Bacteria; phylum Pseudomonadota; class Alphaproteobacteria; order Acetobacterales; family Acetobacteraceae; genus Neoroseomonas; species Neoroseomonas rosulenta. The sequence goes on along the minus strand of NZ_JACADR010000436.1, from coordinate 1,923 downwards.
GCTGGCACAGCTTCTGTCCCGCCGGACCGACTCCCTGCTGCTGCTGACCGCGACCCCGCATGACGGGTCGCAAGAGAGCTTCGCGAGCCTGATCCGCATGCTGGACCCGACTCGCGTACCGGACCCGAACCGCCTGCACAGGTCCGACATCGAGGATCTTGTTGTCCGCAGGTTCCGGTCCTCGCCGGAGGTGGTCGCTGATATCGGCCGGGCTGTCCCGAAACGGCAGCTTTTCCCGCGCCACTTCCCGCTCAGTCCGCAGGAGGAGGTGGCCTATCAGGCGATCGCCGACCTCCACCTCGATCTCGACGAGGAGCAGACCCGAGGGCGCGCGATCGATCTGTTCCGGACCACGATCGCAAAGGCGATCTTCTCCAGCCCGGTTGCTTGCCTCGAGACGCTCGAGCGGCGGATCCGCGGGATCGAGAACGGGACCGCCCGCGGTACCGCTGCTGACCGGGTGCGGCTGCAGTCGCTGGCCGACCAGGTGGCCGCGATCGATACCGGCGCGTTCAGCAAGTACCAGGACCTCCTGCACCTTCTGCGCGAGTTGCGCTGGACCGGAAGGGCGCCCCGGGATCGGCTGGTGATCTTCTCGGAGCGGATCGCGACCGTCTCGTGGCTCGCCGAGCGGCTGCGTGAGGATCTGGACCTTTCACCGGACCAGGTGGCGCGGGTGGACGGGGGGAGCGTCGAGGCGGACGTCCGGACCCAGGAGGTGATCGAAGCGTTCGGCCAGGAGCGATCCCCGATCCGGATCCTGATCGCTTCGGATATGGCGTCCGAGGGGCTCAACCTCCACTTCCAGTGCCACCGCCTGATCCATTTCGACCTCCCGTGGTCCCTTCTGCGGTTCCAGCAGCGCAACGGGCGGATTGACCGGTACGGCCAGGACCGACCGCCGCAGATCAGCTACTTCGTAGGCGAGAGCACGCACCCCAAGGTGCGTCAGATGTGGGTCCTCGAGAAGCTTGTCGCCAAGGACGAGGCGGCCCAGGCAGGCGTCGGGGACCCGGCCGTGTTCCTTGGCGCGGGAGACGCGGAGGGGGAGGAAGCGGTCGTCGCAGAGGCGGTCGCGTCCGGGATCGGCGCTGAGGCGTTCGAGCGGCAGATGGACGAGCGCGCCGCGGAGGCGACCTCGCACATATCGGTCGACGACGAGTTTGCGGCCCTATTTGGGGATTACGCGGCGCCGGCACCTGCACCGGCTGCGGCGGCAACCTCCACGGATCAGGGCCCGCCCCGGCTCTACCGGGACACGTTCACCTACGCGCGTGCGATGATCGAGCGGCTGTCCCGGCCGGAGGAGAACGCCTTCCCGGAGACGCCGCGGATCCACGAAGCGGACCGGCTGATCCAGCTCGCCATCCCGCCCGACATGCGGGCTCGGGACGGGTTCGGCTACGCGAGCGAGGGCGCGGTGGACGGTCGGTTCATGCCGGAGGAGGCGGTCGGCCCCGGCGGGCGGATCGAGCTGACCGACCAACCCGGCGTGATCAACCAGGCGATCAACGACGCGAAGGCGCAGGAACGGGCCTGGCCGACCGTCCAGTACCTCTGGGACGGGCATCCGATCCTCGAGTGGTTTGCGGACCGTGCCAGCACCTTCTTCCCGGAACATGCGGCGCCGGTGGCGTCGCTCGCGGGCCGGCTGCTTCCCGGGGAGGTTGCCGTGATCCTGCACGGGGCGATCCCGAACGCGAATGGGGCCCCGGTCGTGGACCGGTGGGCCGTAGTGATCCGCTCTCCGGACGGGACGATCCGGATCGAGGAAGTGGAGGCGTTCCTCACCCGGACTGTCAACGGCGGAGCAAAACCAGGCCAGCGCGGCGGCGGAAAACAAGGCCACTGGCGACATGGCGGCATCAGACCTGGCCGGCCCCCGATCGGGGGCCGGCCAGGTCTGCGGCTGGTTCCTCTGAT
>NZ_JACADR010000435.1 GCF_016106005.1 Roseomonas rosulenta | reverse complement strand
GCCGGTGCTGCCGCTGCTCCTGGGTGGGTTGGCCGCCGTGGTGCTCGCCGCCGCGGGCGGCCTGTGGTGGTGGTGGCGCGGTACGGGCCCGGCGGAACCGCCACCCAAGCCGGAGCTGCCGGTGGTCGCGCGGCCCGCGCCGGCGGTGGTCGCCGTGGTGCCGCCCACCGACCGAATCGGCCCGCCCATCGCCAGCCAGGCGGAGATCCTGGCGAATCGCACCGATGCGCCCAGCATGTTCCGGCTGGATGCAAACCCCCGCGTCTTCGTCGCGGATTTCCCGAACCTCGACCGCCAGGGTGCCGCCTTCAACCGCGCCGCGGCGCTGCTCGAGAAGGCGGGCCTGCCGCGCGATCGCGTGCTGGACGACGCCGCACTGGCCGCCGCCATCGCGCGCAGCGGCGACACGCCGGCCACCTATTACTACGGCCACAACTACCGCGGCCGCGACCTCGAGCGATTCTTTGCGCTCGCCGAACGCGACGGCATCCGCCTCACGCCGGAGGAAGCCTGGTTGCGCGGGGAGGTGCAGCGCATCCGCCGCCTGGTCCCGGCCCCGGCGGAATTCGCCGTGATCTCGGTGCCCGGCATCGAGGAACGGGTGGACGAGGCGATGCGCCGCGCCATCCTGCAGCACGAGATCGGCCACGGCCATTTCTTCACAAGCGAGCGATTCGCCGAGCATGCCACGCGCGTCTGGCGCGAATCCTTCACCGAGGCCGAGCGCGCCTCCTTCCGCGCCTTCCTCGCGCGCGAGGGATACGACCCGAGCATCGAGGAGGTGATGGTCAACGAGGCCATGGCCTACCTGATCTTCACGCCGGATCCGCGCTTCTTCACCCCGAGCCATGCCGGGCTGACCGATGCCCGGGCCGATGTGCTGCGCGCGGCGCTGCGCGAGGGCGCGCCGCGCTGAACCTCAGCGCGGCAGGCGCCCCAGCAGGTCGAACAGCGCCGCCCAGTGCCGCTCCGCCGCGACCGGGTCGAAGCCGCCGGAATCGGGCTGGGCGAAGCCGTGATGCGTGCCCGGGTAGTGCTCGATGCGATGGCGCAGGCCGCTGCGCGCGACGGCGGCCTCGACCTGCGGGGGGATGCCCGCCGGCACGTAGGGATCTTGCTCGGCGAAGCAGAGATATGCCTCGCCCCGCGCGATGCGCGGGATCCACAGATGCGGGCTGTCCGCGGCCTCGGTGACCATGCGCGTGCCGTAGAAGGACGCTGCGGCGATGACTCGGTCGGGCTGTTCCGCGAGCGCCTGCAGCGCGAAGCGCCCGCTCATGCAGTAGCCCACCGCCGCCGCTGGCTGCGCGGCGCTTGCGCCGAGCGCGTCCAGCATGGCGGGGAGGTCGGTGCGGAACTGCGCATGGCCGTAGCCGCGCGCAAGATTGAAGATGCGCTCGCGCTCCGGATCCCCCTCGCGCGAGAAGGCGGCGCGGTCGAAGCCGACCTCGCGCGCCGCGCGCCAGTACAGGTTGGGCAGCAGCGCCCGATAGCCCGATGCGGCGATGCGCGCCGCCATGCCGTGCAGCGCCGGGCGCACCCCCGGCGCATCCATCAGCACCAGCACGGCCGGCGCGCGCTCCGGCGCGGCCGCGGGTGCATAGAGATGCGCGTTGAGCGCACCCTCGGCGGTCGGGATGTCGAGCGCGCGCGCGGTGATGGCCATGTCGCGCCCCGTCAGCGCCGCGCCACCGTCTCGACCACCAGCGGGCGCACCACCACGCGGGTGCCGCTGGCGCGCGCCGTGCGCAGCGCGGCGCCGAGTGCCGCCATGTAGGCCTCCTGGCTTTCCACCACCGGCCGCGAATTCCCGAACAGCGGCCGGTCGGATGCGATCACGACGGCGAGGTCGGTGCCGTAGGGCTCGTCGACCTCCCAGCCGGTGAAGCTGCCCTGGGGCTCGCCCAGGCGTACCCGCGCCCCCGCAGCCTGAAGGGCGGAGGGCACCAGGTTCGCCACCTGCCCCGATTGCATGAAATAGGCGACGTACAGATGCGCCGGCCAGTCGGGCATCTGCACATCGAGGCGCATGAGCTCGCCCTTCTGCAGCGGCAGCCGGCCCACCACCTCGACCGACGGGGCGAGCCCCGCCGGCCCGAGCACCGGGCGCAGCAGGTCGAGCGCCGGGCAATAGGGCCCGTCGAAGGCGGCCAGTGTCAGCCGCGCCGCATCCTCCGGCACGCCGCGCGCGGCGATGTCCCGGCGGATCGCCGCATCGTCGCCGCGCCGCACCACGCCCGAGAGCGTCATGGACCGGTCGGTCGCCGACCAGGCGATCAGCGAGCATGGCGTGCCGGTGGCCAAGGCCTGCGCCGCCGCACGCATGTCGAGGCGCGACAGCGCCAGGGCCTGCTGCTGCTGTTGCTGGCGCAGCGCCTCCTCGCGCGCGGCCTGCTCGCGCAGCGACTGTTCGCGGGCCGCGGCCTGTTCGCGCGCCGCCTGTTCGCGCGCAGCCGCGTCGCGGGCGGCCTGCTCGCGCGCTGCGGCATCGCGGGCGGCC
>NZ_JACADR010000434.1 GCF_016106005.1 Roseomonas rosulenta | reverse complement strand
TGCAGCGCGGCCACCGCGTCGTCGGCGGCGCCCTCCGACGCGGGCGATGCCGGCGGCGGCGCGGCCGCCAGCAGCGCGCGGCGCTCCTCCTCGGTCAGCGGCAGCGCGCCGGCGCCAAGCGCACCATCGAGCCAGCGCCGGAAGCCCGGGATCGGCGAGAGGGTGCAGAACGCCTTGAGGTTGCGGAACTCATCCGCCAGCAGCCCGACCACCCGCTTGATCAGGAAATTGCCGAAGGAGATCCCATCGAGACCGCGCTGGCAGTTGTTGATGGAATAGAACACCGCCGTGTCGGCATTGCGGGGGTCGAGCACCGGCGCCTTCTCGTCCAGCAGGCGCTGGACGCTGTCCGATATGCCCTGGACCAGCGCGACCTCGACGAAGATCAGCGGCTCCTCGGGCATGCGGGGATGGAAGAAGGCGTAGCAGCGGCGGTCGGATTCCAGCCGGTTGCGCAGGTCCCGCCAGGACCGGATCCGGTGCACCGCCTCGTACTGCACGAGCTTCTCGAGGATGATGGCGGGCGAATGCCAGTCGATCCGGCGCAGTTCGAGGAAGCCGACATCGAACCAGGCGGCGAGCAGGCCCTTGAGATCCGTCTCGAGCGCGGCGAGCAGTTTGTCCCCATCGAGGCGCGCAAGCAGGTCGGCACGCAGGTCCACCAGGAACTTCACCCCGTCCGGAATGGCGGCGAAGGCGGTCAGCAGGCGGATGCGCGGGGGTTCGAGGGCGCGGCGCAGGCGGGCGGTCGCGACCGCGCGCTCGGCGGCATCGGCGGCGGCGGCCACCTTCTCCATGGCGCGGGCGACAGCCTCGGGGTCGGAATCGAAGGAGGCGACCGCGCGCAGGAACTCTGTCCGGCCGGAGGCATCGAGGGTGCGATAGGCCTCCGCGAGGCCGGCGGCACGGTTGCGGGCGGAGACCTCGCCGCCGCGGGCCTCGAGGCAGGCGGCCAGGCGGGCGGTGAGGTCGGGATCGGGCTCGGCCACGCCGACCGCAGCGGCCATGTCCCGCCACAGGATGGAGACGCGCTTGAGCGCCCTGTCGAGCAGCCCGGCCTGGACGGCGACGTCCGACATGCCTCATCTCCATCCGCCAGGGTTGAAACCTAGCGACACACCCCGTGAAGCGCCACGGCGAAGTGCCGGACGCAGAAAGGCCGCGCACCTTGCGGCGCGCGGCCTTGCGGAGAGGTCGACATCATCCGCCCGGGGGCGGTCGTGTCTCAGGGCTTGCCGATCCCAAGCAGGGCGGCGCGCACGGAGGAGACGACACCAGCCGGTTCCTCCTGCGTCATGGAGGCGGTAGCGACGGCGGGCTGGCTGGCGCGGGCGACCTCGGCCACGGCGGCCTCGGCGGCGACCGGGCCCGGCATCGGGATGGGCGGGCTGCTGGGCACCGTGTGGGCGAGCTGGATGACGGGTGCGGTGGCGCGCTCGGGTTCCGGCGTGCCGAAGCCGAGGCTCACCGAGACCGATGGTTGCGCGTCATACAGCGCCAGCAACTTCTGGATGCCTTCCAGCCGCTGGAAGGGCTTCGAGGCGCGGAGTTCGGCGATGATGGAGCGCTCCTCGCTGTGAAGCGCGCTGACGAGAGTGCTGCTCATGGATCCCCCAGGGTTTTCCCGAAGTCACTCTATCGTGAGAGATTCCGTGTTTTCAATGCATTAATGGGCGAATGTCCGAAATTTGAAACCACACATCATGTTGTGGAGGAGATTGCGAGCAACGACAACATATGGTTCGCGCAGGGGTAGTCTGGCGCTGCGCGACCCCACGCGTGACACGGAAAGTTGAGACGTGGACTCACCTGCGGTCGAAGGCTTCTTCATTTTATCTCTTCGCAATCTCTTCGATCTTATTGTATTCGCTTCATTCGTGCCGTTATGACGATGATCCCCGAGGGCCGTCCGCACCGCCCTGGACGCCCCCAGTCGCCGCCCGCGCGCGCGCCAGCGCCCCCGGCAGCCGCGACGCGAGGTCCTCCGCCACCAACCCCTGCCCACAGGCGAACCCGGCCTCTCCGTGCAACCAGGCGCTGGCGGCCGCGGCCTCGAAGGGGGCCATCCCGCCCCCCAGCAGCGCTGCGATCAGCCCGGCCAGCACATCCCCGGTCCCGCCGGTCGCGAGCCAGGCCGGCGCGTGGTCGTTGATCGCCGCGCGGCCATCCGGCGCAGCGATGACCGTGTCGGGGCCCTTCAGCAGCACCACGGCGCCGGTCAGCGCGGCGGCACGCCGCACGGCCGCCAGGCGGTCGCCGCCGACCGCGCCGAATAGCCGCGCGAACTCGCCCTCATGCGGCGTCAGCACCGCGCAGCCGGACAGCGCGGCGGGATCGCCTGCCGCCGCGGCCAGCGCACCGGCATCGGCCACCACCGCCCGCCCTGCCCCGACCACGCGCCGCAGCAGAACAAGCGTCGCCGGCTCGGCGGGCAGTCCGGGTCCGACCACCCAGGTGCCGCGGCGCGGGTCCGCGAGCAGCTCGGCGAGCGGCGCCTCGGCGAC
>NZ_JACADR010000433.1 GCF_016106005.1 Roseomonas rosulenta | reverse complement strand
CTCGGGGCCGAATTTCGCGCATGAGGTGGCCCGCGGCCTGCCCGCCGCGGCGGTGGTGGCCGCGCGCGACCCGGCGCTGCGGGAGGCCGGCCTCGCGCTGCTGGGCTCGCCCGGCTTCCGGCTCTATGCCGGCGAGGACCCCGTGGGCGCGGAGGTCGGCGGCGCGGCCAAGAACGTGATCGCGATCGCGGCCGGGGCAGTGATCGGCGCCGGGCTCGGGGAGAATGCACGCGCGGCGCTGGTCACGCGCGGGCTGGCGGAATTGTCGCGCCTGGCGGTGGCGCTGGGCGGGCGGGCGGAAACGGCGGCCGGGCTGACCGGGCTGGGCGACCTGGTGCTGACCTGCGCCGGGCCGGGCAGCCGGAACATGTCGCTCGGCCTCGCGCTGGGGCGCGGCGAACGCCTGGCCGATGTACTGGCAGCGCGCCGCGGCGTGACCGAGGGGGTCGCGACCGCCCCGGCGCTGGTGGCGCGGGCGGCGGCGGCAGGCGTGGAAATGCCCATCTGCGAGGCAGTGGCCGGACTGGTGGCCGAGCGGATCACGGTGCGCGAGGCGATGGCGCTGCTGCTCGCGCGCCCGCAGCGCGCGGAGTAGCACCCCTGCCGGTCAGCTGGCGCGGCAGAGTTCCGTTTCGTGCAGGTTCCGTACAGCGGCGACGTAGCCGGACGGGGTGCCAGTGATGAGCGCCTCGTTTAACTGGCGCAGCAGCCGCTCGAGGTCGTCCGTTCGGCACAGTTCGAGCGTGCCCCTGCCGGCACGATGCGTGGCGCGGTAGGAACCGTCCCGCAGGCGGTCGATCTCGATGGTGCTGGATCCGCCCGCGACCGGGCGCAGCGTGATGATGACATCGTCCGGGGACGGGGTCGGGTCGTTCTCTGCCATGGGCGTCGTGTCCTTCAGGAGGTGGACACGGCGCCGCCTTTTGGCGGCGTCCGTCCGGCGTGGCGACGGCGTTTTGCGCATCGTCTGCCGATAGTTTGATCATACTCGGCGAAGGGATTCGCAACAGCGACCAATGGTAGAGTTGCGTAACGGCGGCGGCCGGCGCGCCCCGAGCCGGATCATTGGCAAAGTTGTGCATGGATCGCCAAAGCCGGTCAAAAACGGACGTAATTCAATTACTTACAGGAAAATGATCAGACAGGCGGGCACCGCGCCCCGCATCGCATCATGTAACATTGCGGTTATTTTAGACAGATGCCGAAATCGTGATTCGGTGCGTGCTCCGGAAGGACCCGGTCGGATCAGGCGGGCCAACATCAGGTCGCCGTCGCGCAGCTGCCCGGCCGGGACTTCCCCGCGGGCAGTCGCGATCCGCGTGCACTCGGCGAATCAGGCGATGACGTCGTCGCCGGGTTTGTAGCCGTGGACCCTGGGCGTGTTCGAGCCTGTGTTGAAGACGGCGACTCGCCGCTCTGCCCGTCGGTCACGCTCCGGGGAGTACTGGACGGGTTCCAGCCCTCCGGATCGAGCGTGTCCGTCCCGCCGCCGAGGTCGATGACGTCCTGGCCGTTGCCCGCGATGGCAGAGCGGGCCGGCCGCCGGACCGCGAGATGCGCCGAACGGCGCGGTGTCGAACGGTCTGTGAGCCGCGCGACATTCGCTCCGCGGCTACTCTGCCCCCAGCGCCGCCCCGGCCGCGATCGGCGCAACCGGTGCCGCGAGCGACACCCCCGCCCCCAGCAGCAGCAGGAAGGGTGCCGGCGAAAGCCCCGCTGCGGCGGCCTCGATCGCCGCCGCGCCGAAGATCACCGCGGGAATCGCCAGCGGCAGCACGAGAAGAGGCAGCAGGACCGACCCGCGCCTGGCACCCAGCGTCAGCGCCGCCCCCACCGTGCCGAGCAGCGACAGCAGCGCGGTGGCGAGGCCGAGCGCGAGGATCGCCGCCCCCCAGGCCTCCACCGGCAGGTTCAGCAGCGCCGCCGCCACCGGCGTCGCCGCCAGTAGCGGCAGCCCCGTGGTGATCCAGTGCCCCAGCGCCTTGGCCGCGGCGATCCCGCCCCGCGGCAGGCCCGAGAGCAGCAGCTGGTCGAGGGTTCCGTCCTCGGCATCCGCGCCGAACAGGCGGTCGAGCGGCAGCAGCGCCGCCAGGAGTGCCGCGGCGAACAGCGCGCCGGGGGCGAGCCGCGCCAGGGTCTCCGGCGCCGGGCCCACGCCGAAGGGGAACAGCGCGCTGACCAGCACGAAGAACAGCACGGCGGCGAGCGTATCGGCCGGGTGGCGCATCGCCAGCCGTATCTCGCGCGCCAGCAGGGCGAGGAAGGCGCTCACAGCCGCAGCTCCCTCGCGCCATCGAGCGGCAGGGGAATATGCGTGGCGGCCACGACGATGCCCCCCGCCGCGCGATGCGCCGCCAGCAGCGGCCGCAGCCGCTCAACCGAGGCGGCATCGACCCCCGTGGTCGGCTCGTCGAGCAGCCAGAGCGGTGCCGGCGCGAGCGCCAGGCGCGCCAGCGCGAGCCGCCGCTTCTGCCCCGAGGACAGCACGCGCGCCGGCAGGTCCGCTAGC
>NZ_JACADR010000432.1 GCF_016106005.1 Roseomonas rosulenta | reverse complement strand
CCCAGGCCGAAGAAATAGCCGAGCGCCCGGTCGGCGTGGAACCAGGCCCGCGCCGCCGCCGGCGCCACGGGGCGCACGCGCAGCACGGCCCGCGCCGCGAGCAGTTGTTCCAGCAGCACGAGGCTGCGCGCGTGGCGCAGCCGGGCGTCGGGGTCGGCGCCGGCGGCATCGAACAGGGCGCTGGCGTCGGCATGGGCGTCGCGCAGGTCGGCCTCCTCCACCGCCAGCCAGTCGTCGGGCGAGGGCACAGGGCTGAACGGCCGCAACGCCGGCCAGTCAGCCGGCGCGTCATGGGTGTCGAGCATTCCGGCTTCTCCGGTCGGGGCGGCACGTTCACGTGCCAGTGCCGGAAGGCATGCCCCGGAACGGGGCCAGACTGTTCGCCTCATTCTTCATGTGGCGAAGCGGTCCGGTGCATGGGCGTCGCGCTACCGTGCGGCGATGCGCGGCCAGTTGGCGTCGCCGCGGGCGATGCGGCCGGGCATGTCGGCTTCCCAGCGGCGCTGCACCGTGCGGTCGTAGTTCAGGAACAGTCGGCCATCGACGATCCGCCAGGCGGCGGGGTCGATCGGCGCGGTGTAGCCCTCGCTCACGGCAAAGGCGCAGAACCCGCCATAGGCGGGCGCGTAGCGCTCGGGATCCGCGGCGAACATGTCGCGATGCGCGGCCGAGGCGAAATGCCAGGTTGCCCCACGCCAGGCATGGGCAAAGGCGGCGCTGCCCGCCACCGGGCGGCCCTGCGTGACATAGGCGACCACGTCGGTGCCGCGCACCGCCACACCGCCCTCGGCATTGACCTGCGCGGCGCGCCCTTCGCCGGGCAGCAGCAGGGCGCCGAGCGGCACGGCGAGCGTGGCGCCGGGAACGATCCAGAGCATCGAGCGGCGGGACAAGGCCATGGGGGTTCTCCTTCTGGCGGCGGGTTCGCCGCGCGGGTCGCCGCGGTTACGTTCTCCCCCCATTGGCGCTCCGGGCCGGGCGCATGATATGGTGTCATCGGAAGGTCGGCGGCGGACGGGCTCCCCGCCAACCCGGTCAGGTCCGGAAGGAAGCAGCCGTAACGGGTTCTCGCCCGGGTCGCTTGTCGGCCTTCCACCCCTTTCGCCCCCGTCCCAGGGACAGCATGGCCTCCGACCTCCTCGGCTCCCCCATCCCCGACCTGGGTGACGCCGCGGCGGAGGAAGGCCTGCCGGAGCCCCCCGCGCCCGAGGGGCCGGGGCTGTTCGGGGACCCTGCGCCAGCCCCCGCCCCGCCGCCGCCGAAGCCAGCCGCCGCCGCGCCCGCCACCGGCCCCTATCGCGTGCTGGCGCGCAAGTATCGGCCCACCCATTTCGACGACCTGATCGGCCAGGACGCGCTGGTGCGCACGCTGCGCAATGCCTTCGCGCAGGGGCGCGTGCACCACGCCTTCCTGCTGACCGGCGTGCGCGGCGTCGGCAAGACCACCACGGCGCGCATCATCGCCCGCGCGCTGAACTGCATCGGCGTGGACGGCGCCGGCGGCCCGACCGCCGACCCCTGCGGCGTCTGCGCGGAATGCAAGGCGATCCTGGCGGACCGGCATCCCGACGTGCTCGAGATGGATGCCGCCTCCTCCAACAGCGTGGACGATGTACGCGAACTGCGCGAGGCGCTGCGCTTCCGTCCCGCGCAGGGTCGCCAGAAGGTCTTCATCCTGGACGAGTGCCACATGCTCTCGGCCGCCGCCTTCAACGCGCTGCTCAAGACGCTCGAGGAACCTCCGCCCTCCGTCACCTTCGTGCTGGCCACGACGGAACTGCGCAAGGTGCCGGTCACCATCCGCAGCCGCTGCCAGGTGTTCTCGCTGCGCCGCGTGCCGCAGGAGATGTTGCGCGAGCACTTCGCCGGCATCGCGGCGCAGGAGGACGTGGCGGTCGAGGGCGAGGCGCTGGGCATGATCGCGCGCGCCGCGGATGGTTCGGTGCGCGATGGGCTCTCGCTACTGGACCAGGCGATCGGGCTGGCGGGCGGCGGCGCCGTCACGGGCGAGGGCGTGCGCGACATGCTCGGCCTCGCGGACCGCTTCATGGTCTTCGACCTGATGGAGGCGGTGATGGGCGGCGATGTCGCCGCCGCGCTCGGCATCCTGGACCGCACGCATGAAGTGGGCGCCGACCCACTGGTGGTGCTGCAGGACCTCGCGGAACTGACCCACCTGCTCACCCGCTTCCGCGCCGCGCCCGCGCTGAAGGACGACGCGAGCCTGCCCGAGGCGGAACGCACCCGCGGCGGCGCGTTGGCGATGCGCCTGTCCGTGCCGACGCTGGCCCGCGCCTGGCAGATGCTGCTCAAGGGCGTAGCAGAGGTCCAACAGGAAGGCGTGGACCGCCGCGCCGCGGCCGAGATGGTGCTGATCCGTCTCGCCCACGTGGCCGAGCTGCCCACGCCGGGCGAGCTTGTGAAGCGCCTGACGGCCGAAGGCGGCGGCGACGCTGCGCCGCGCCCCGCGCCGGGCGGTGGCTCGGGCGGCATGCGCGCGATCGCCGGCGGG
>NZ_JACADR010000431.1 GCF_016106005.1 Roseomonas rosulenta | reverse complement strand
GCCGCCTCCCCGGCGTGCGGCCGGGCGGGTTGCGCGTCGCGCTTCGGTTCCGCCATCGCCCCATGCCCGGCCGGGCGATGCTGCGGCTGGCGCTGCTGGGCCTGCCGCTGCGGCTTGCGGTTCTGCGGCTGGCGCGGCGGCCGCGGGGCCTCCTTCGGCTGCGCGGCGAGCTCCTCGGCCGTCGCACCCGGGCGCGTCTCGGCCGGGATGGTCTGGCGGATCAGCTTCTCGATCGCGCGCAGCTTGTCGCGGTCCTCGTGGCTGCACAGCGCGATCGCCTCGCCCGACGCGCCCGCGCGCGCCGTGCGGCCGATGCGGTGCACGTAGGTCTCGGGCACTTCCGGCAGGTCGAACTGGATCACGTGCGTGACGCCATCCACGTCGATGCCGCGCGCGGCGATGTCGGTCGCGACCAGCACCGGGGCCGATCCGTCGCGGAAGGCGGCGAGAGCCCGCTCGCGCGCGTTCTGCGCCTTGTTGCCATGGATGGCGCTGGCGGCGATGCCGTCCATGTCGAGGTGCTTCACGATCCGGTCCGCGCCATGCTTGGTGCGGGAGAAGACCAGCGTGCGCCCCACACCCTCGGCGCGGATGATCTCGGCCAGCACGCGGCGCTTGCCGGAGGCCGGCACGTGGATGACGCGCTGCGCCACCTTCTCGGCCGTGGTCGCCACGGGGGCGACCGAGACGCGCACCGGCTCGCGCAGCATCTCGGCGGCCAGCTTGTTGATCTCGGTTGGCATGGTGGCGCTGAAGAACAGCGTCTGGCGCTCGGCCGGGATGGCCTTCACCAGGCGGCGGATGGCCGGCAGGAAGCCCTTGTCGAGCATCTGGTCGGCTTCATCGAGCACCAGCGTGCCGACATGGTCGAGCCGCCCGGCGCCCTGGTCGAGCAGGTCCTGCAGGCGGCCCGGCGTGGCCACCAGGATATCGACGCCGCGGGCCAGCGCGGCGCGCTGCGGGCCGAAGCCCACGCCGCCGAAGATGACCGCGACGGACAGGCCGAGATGCCGGCCATAGGTGCGGATGCTGTCGGCGATCTGGGAGGCCAGTTCGCGCGTCGGGCTGAGCACGAGCACGCGGCAGCCGCCGCGCGGCGGGCGGCCCGGCGTGGCGGCCAGGCGGTGCAGGATGGGCAGGCCGAAGGCCGCGGTCTTGCCGGTGCCGGTCTGGGCGATACCGAGCAGGTCGCGCCCGTCGAGCACCGACGGGATGGCCTGGGCCTGGATGGGGGTGGGGGCGGTGTAGCCTTCCTCGGCCAGGGCCTGGAGGATGCGGGTGTCGAGGTTCAGCGCCTCGAAAGTCGTGGTCACGATGAATCCCTGTCAGGCGCGTGCGATGCACGTCGCTGCAGTCAGAAAACCCCGCGGGATTGGGGTGGTCCGATGGGTGGCGCGCCTTCCCCGACCCGGGCCCGCACCGCGCTTCACGCCTTCTGCGAAGGGAAGCGGCGGGGACCGATCACGCGGCCGGGCGGCGCGTGGCGCGCAGGATGTCCGCGCGATGCGGGGGCTTATGCGCCTTCGCATTTGCGAAAACAAGCAAAACAATGAAACGGCAGGGGGCGCGGGGGGCGCGCCCCCGCTGCGCCCGGGCGCCCTTCAGGGAACGCCCACCATCAGCGAGGGCGGCGGCGCGGTGTCGAAGCGGACCTCGCGCACGCCCGGCACGCCCTCGGCCAGCACGCGCAGCGCCGTCATCGCCTGTTGCGCGCCGAGGAAGCCGTGGAAGGTCACCACGCCATCCTTCACCATGGGAAAGACGAAGCGCGTGCTGATCCAGGGCTGCTCGCGCATGGCGGCATAGATGCCGCGGCGGATGCGCGGGTCGGACGCCTCCTCCTCGGCGCCGGAGCCCACCGGGGCCATCACCGCGCGCAGCAGGTCGGCGCGCGAGACCACGCCCACCAGCTTCCCCTCGCGCACCACCGGCACGCGGCGGATGCGCTTCGTCTCCAGGATATGCGCGACTTCCTCGACCGTGGCGTCCTCGGCCACGGTGGCGAGGTCGGTGCTCATCACGTCACGCACGCGCCGGCCATGGGCGCGGGCATAGGCCATGGCCTGGTCGGCATTGGCGCCGAGCAGCGCCGCGAAGAAGGAGGCCGGCTTGTCCTCCTTGGCCGAGAGGCGGCGCATCAGGTCGCCATCCGTCACCAGCCCCACCAGGCGCCCATCGGGGTCGAGGACCGGCAGGCCGGAGATGTTGCGCTCCGCCATCAGCGCGGCCACCGCCTCGAGCGGCGTGTCGGGTGGCACGGTGACGGGGTCGGCGGTCATGATGTCCCGGGCGCGCATGCGGTTCCTCCGTGGCTGTTGGACGCAGCATGCTTTCCGGGCGGCATCGGCGCCTTGACGCGGATCAAGATTCGAGGCGGATGCCCTCGCCGCGAATCAGCGCCTCGAACTGCGCGCGCTCGGCCGCCAGGAAGCGGGCGAAGGGCGCGGGGCCCTCGGCGGCGGGCAGCAGGCCGAGCGCATCGAGCCGCGAGCGCAGCGCGGGCTGGCCCACCGCGTCGGCGGCC
>NZ_JACADR010000430.1 GCF_016106005.1 Roseomonas rosulenta | reverse complement strand
CATTCATCGCGGGTCCGGGGGCACGTATGCCCCCGGCGGGAGGGTCCGGGAGGGCAGAGCCCTCCCGGTTCGCCCTGACCATCTCAGCGCTGCGCCTCGCGCGCGATCACGGCCAGGGCTGCGGCCGAGACCGAGATCTGGCCGAGCACCTGGGTCAGGTCGCGCACGAAGCCCCAGGTTTCGTAGGGCGAGGGATCTTGGGGGACGACGACGAGGCTGCCGGGTGGCACGGGCGGGCCGCCTTGTTGCCAGGCTGACAGGCCGGCGGCGGTGGATTGCCCATTGGGCAGCACGATGAAGGCACGGGAGGGGTCGGCGAAGCGTTGCGTGCCTCCCGAGGCGCGCACGTAGTCGGAGGCGCGCCATCCGGTGCGGAACTGCAGGGAGCCTGGGTTCAGCACCGTGCCCACGACGGTGACCTCGTTGGGTCGCTTGGGCATGGCGATGATGTCGCCGGGTTCCAGCAGCACGTCGAGTTCGGGTCGGGCGGCGAGGATGACGGGGTTCGATTCCACGACCATGCGCCCGGCGGCGCGCGCTTCGCGCAGCGAGTTCGCGAGTTCGCGCCCGGCATTGATGGCGGAGCCGAGGTCTGTCTGCGCGCCGCGCGTGCCGGCCACGGCCTGGCCTGCCGCGACCTGGATGAGGCTGGTTTCCAGCTCACGCGCGGTGCGCTGGAAGCCTTCCTGCTGGCGCTGGCGGACGGATTCGCGGGTAAAGACGGCGCCATACGGGTAGGCCTGCGGCGTCAGCCCCCCGGCGCGCGCGATGACTTCCGACAGGCGCTCGCCGCGACGGATGTCGTAGGTGCCCGGGCGGAGGAATTCGCCGACCAGGATGACCGGGCCGGTGTCGCGATCGCCGAAGGCGCGCGGGATGCGCACGGTGTCACGGGGCGAGAGCCGCACGGCGGCGAAGTTGCGGCTGGTGAGGTCGAGCCGCGTGCGCGCCAGCGGGATCGCGCCCGACTGGTCGGCAGGTTCGCGCGCGAATTCCACCACGCGCAGGTCGGCGGCGTCGGACAGCCCGCCGGCGGAGGCGATCGCCTGGTCGAGCCCGGTATTGTCCACGATCGGCAGCAGGCCCGGCGTGCGCACCTCGCCGGTCAGCACCACGGTCTGGTCCAGCAGGAAGGCTGCCAGGTCCGGGTAGTCCACCATCACCTGCGGGCAGGTGGGCGCGCCGATCTCGGGGAAGCCCGCGCCCTTGATGTGCGCGAAGCGCTGCGGCGATGCGCGCGAGGCGAGGGCTAGAGGTGTGAGCGCCGGACAGTCGAAGGGCGGCGCGCCTTGCGCCTGCGGCGTATTGGCCGGCGCCTCGCCGCGCAGCGCGCGCTGCACCACCGGCGAGGTCAGCCAGGCAATGTCGCCGCGGCCGAGGATGATGACCTCGTCGCCCTCGCGCAGGGACAGGTTGGCCTGGCCCTCCAGCACGCGGCCGAGGTCGAAGGCGACGAAGCTGCGCGCGCCGGTCCGCGCATCGGCGCGCCACACCGCACCCATCCGCACATAGGGATCGTTGCGCAGCAGGCGCCGGTCGCTGATCAGCCCGCGCAGCGTCTGCCCCTGCCGCCCACCGGTGGCGGCGCGCGTGACGGGAATCGCGACATGCCCACCGAGGCGCACAGTGTTCGCCACCACGTCGGCGCCCGGCTGCACCAGCACCGCATCGCCGCGGCGCACGATGGATTGCGGCGAGAGCTCGGCAAAGGATCGCCGCCCGGCCCCGTCGCCCTGCTGGCCGAGCAGCCGGTTGCCGCCGGGGCGCATGGTGCCGCCGGCCAGCGTCAGCATCTCGGCCAGCGGCGCGCCGGTGGCGCGGGCGGGCAGTTCGTAGATGGCCGGGCGCGCGACATCGCCCGCGATGGCGACGGTGCCGCCGACCGGGGGCACGATGATGCGCTCGCCCTCGCGCAGCGACAGGTCGGCCTCGCCGGGTGCGTCGGCGATCACGGCGTAGAGGTCCACCACGCGGCGCCCGCGTGGGCCCTCGATGCGGATGGCGCGCAGCGACCCGGTCTTGCGCACGCCGCCGGCGGCCGAGAGCGCATCCAGCACCGACGACAATGCGTTCAGCCCCTGGAAGCCCGGGCGCAGTACCTCGCCCGCGACGAAGACGTTCATCTGCCGGACCTGGCCGATCGACACGAACACCTCCGACCCCGCCAGGTCGCGCGTGGCGAGGCCCTCGAGATGCGTGCGCAGGTCCTTGAGGCTGCGCCCCGCCGCCGGGATGGGGGCGAGGTCCGGCAGCAGCAGCATCCCGTCGCGCCCGATGCGCAGCGTCAGCGTCTGGCGGGCGCGGCCGCGGAAGGCGACGACCAGCTCGTCGTCGGGGCCGAGCACGTAGTCCTCGGGCAGGGCGCCGAAGCCCTGGGTGGGGGCGGGGCCGGCGCGGAAGGTGTCGTAACCGAACTGGCGCAGCGGCGGGCCGTCGAGCCGCCCGGCGAAGAAGGCCTCGGCGGCGGAGAGCGGGTCCTCCGGCGCGGCGGTCGGCGGCAAGGGCTGCGCCTGGAAGGCCTGAACC
>NZ_JACADR010000043.1 GCF_016106005.1 Roseomonas rosulenta | reverse complement strand
AAGACCACAGCTCTTCCGATCTGTGCCGGCCAGTTCGTGGCCGGGAATCGCGCGCCGCCCTCCGGCGCGCAGTCCGTCGCGCGCCGGACGGCCGCCCGTCCAGGCGTCTGGCCGCCGCGCCCGCGCCGAGGCTGCGAAGGCGTGGCCCACAGCCTGCCCGCAATGCGGTGGAGGAAGCCGGCAAACATCGCCGGCTGGAGCGCCCGGGCGTCAGCCGCGGTGGCAGGATCGCCTGCCTTGGCGCCTTCGACCGCGACGTCATCATGCGAGGCGCCGACGCTGAGCGCGAAGGCTTCTCCGGACGAATGCGGCGCTGCCGCGCCGATCCCGTGCGCCGTCGGGGGGCGGTTGGGCGCGCGCGCACCGCCAAGACTCCTGCCAATAGAACCAAGGTGCGTCGCGCACGACACGTCATCGCTCTCCATCGAAGCCGACCACGCAACCCACGGTTTATTGGATCTGCTGGCGTCCAGCCGTCGGGGACAGTGTTGGTCCTGGAATCGCGCGGCACGAAGCGCTATCGTCACGCACCGCCCGACGTGTCCGAATCTCCTGCGGAATTCATTCGGGTCTTGCCAGATCTGTACGTCGTCCCCACCGCATTGCCGTCGGACTGGCTCGTTCTTGTGGCCTTATGGAATAGCATCGCATGTCGATCGCAGCTCTCACCGTCGATCCTGCCCGCCTGCCGGCGTTCAATGTGGTGCAGGCCACCGACCCGGCGGAACTCGATGCGCATTCGCGCGTGAGCGATCGCTTTCCCGCGAACAGCCGCATGTACAAGTACAGCCTGCGGGACCGCACGGTGCGCGCCATGCGCTTCGAACAGCCGATCTTCGGCCTGGCGATCCGGGGGAGCGGGCCGATCCTCGCGAGCCTCGGCGAGAACCGCTTCGCCACCGACGTCGCCATCGATGGCGATGTCGACGAATATTTCGGCTTCGCGATCATGCTGGCCGGCGGGATGACGCTGGTCCAGAACCGTCAGGAGGCAACGGCACATGCGGGCCAGGGCCTCGCCTACCGCACCGGTCCCGCTTCGCGGTTCACGATCGGCGACGATTGCCTGCGGACCAGCGTCTTCCTCAAGGTCGGGGAGGTCGTGAAGGTGCTGGAGCACCTGCTCGATGCGCGCCTGCGCATGCCGCTGGAATTCCGGCCCGAGGTCGATTGGACCCGCGGCCTCGCGGCCAGCCTGAAGCGGCAGTTCGATGTCGTGCTCGAGGAATTCGCGCGGCCGGATGGCATGGCCGACAATCCCGTGGCACTCGCGGCGATGACCGACCTGCTGGCCAGGCTGGTGCTGGTCGCCGTTCCGCACAACCATTCCGACCGGATGGAGGCCGGCCGCGCCGCGGTGGTTCCGGCCTATGTCCGGCGGGCCGAGGACTTCATGCGCGCGCATTGCGCGGAGCCGATCCGCATGGCCCAGGTTGCCGACGCGGCCGGCTGCAGCCTGCGCACGCTGGATGCGGTGTTCCAGCAGTTCCGCGGCACCACGCCGCTCAGCGCGCTGCATGGCATCCGGCTGGAGCAGGTGCACCGCGAACTCAGCCTCGCCGGGACCGATGCGCCGCCCGCCGCGATCGCGCGGCGCCACGGCTTCACCAACGCCTCGCGCTTCGCCGCGGCCTTCCGGCGCCGCTTCGGCGAGACGCCCGCCGAGGTGCTGCGGCGCGCCAGGCGGTCTTAGGCGGCCCCGCGGCGCTTCAGCCCGGCAGCGCCGGCGCATCCCCCGCCGCCCGCAGCGCGCCCCACAGCGCCACCGCCACCGAATCCAGCACCGGGATGCCGGTCTCGGCGCGCACCAGGCGCGCGGCCTCGAGTCCGCGGAAATTGGTGCAGTGGATGGCGATGGCGTCGCAGCCCTCGGCCGCGACCTCGCGCACCAGGCGCGTGACCAGCGCGTCGGAATGCTCCGCGAAGGAGTAGTTGCCGGGGTCTTCGAGGTGGCGTTCGGCCGCGGTCTCGAAGCCCGCGGCCCGCAGGTTCGCCAGGATGGCGGCCTGCACGCTGGACAGGTAGGGCGTCACCAGGCCGATCCGCCGCGCCCCCAGCGCGCGCAGTGCGTCGTGCAGCGCAAGCGTTGCGGTGGTGCAGGGCAGGCCGGTCGCCGCGGTGATCGCCCCGCAGAGCGCGCGGTCGGCCTCGAGGCCGAGCCAGGATCCCGAGGTGCCGTTCCAGCAGATGGCATGCACCTTCGCATCGGCCAGCATCTGCGCGGCCGCGACCATGGGGGCGGGGTCGAACTGGCCGGTCGAACCATCCTCCAGCGTGATCGACAGCACCCGCAGGCGCTGGAAATGCGCCGTGACGTGCGGCGTGTCGGCCAGCAGCGCGTAGGTCGCGGGCTCCAGCACCGTGTTCGAGGACGGTGTGAGCATCCCCAGGCGGATCGTGCTCATCCCCCGGTCGCAAGCCTCGGGTCGTTCTGCCCGCGCGTGGCCCAGCCGGTGGTGCGTTCCTCGATCGAGGCGGCCACCCAGTACATGCCCACGCCCATGATCCCCGTCACGATCAGCCCGGCGAAGACCAGCGGCACGTCGAAGCGGGAGGATGCGACCAGCATCAGGTGCCCGATGCCGACATTGGCGGCCACCGTCTCGCTGATGATGGAGCCCACGAAGGCGACCGTGATCGCGACCTTCAGCGAGGCGAAGAAATAGGGCATGGCGCGCGGCAGCCCGACCTTGGTGATGATGTCGCGCGGCTTCGCCCCGAGCGCGCGCAGCACGTCGCGCAGTTCGGGTTCCACGGTCGCGATCCCGGTCGCGACATTCACCACGATCGGGAAGAAGGAGATCAGGAAGGCGGTCAGCACCGCCGGCCAGAAGCCCGCGCCGAACCAGATCACCAGGATCGGCACCACCGCCACCTTGGGCACCGAGTTGAACGCGATCAGCAGCGGATAGAGCCCGCGATAGACCAGCACCGAGGATCCGATCATCACGCCCAGCAGCAGCCCGAAGACCACCGCCATCAGGAAGCCGACCACCGTGGTCTGCAGCGTCGCCCAGGAATTGATCAGCAGCGGGCTCCACCACTTCACCATGCTCTCGGCGATCACGCTGGGCGCGGGCAGGATGAAAACCGGGATGTCGAAGGCGCGGCAGGCGACCTCCCACACCGCGAACATGCCGGCGATGACCAGCCAGGGCAGGGCGTTCTCGAGCCGGCGGCGGCGGCGCGCGGCCTCGGCCAGGGCTTCGGCGCTACGCGGCGGCATCGGCGGCCTCCCCCTTGCGGGCCTCGGAGATGCGGTCGCGCAGTTCATGCACGATGGCCTGGAACTCGGCCGTGTAGGTGAGGTCGAGGCTGCGCCGCCGGCCATAGGGCACGCTGCGCTCGGCAATGATTCGCCCTGGCCGGTTCGACATGATCAGCACGCGGTCGGACAGGTAGACGGCTTCCTTGAGGTCGTGCGTCACCAGGATGACGGTGGGGCGGCGCGCGATCCAGACGTCCTGCAGCACGTCCCACAGGTCCTCGCGCGTGAAGACATCGAGCGCGCCGAAGGGCTCGTCCAGCATCAGCAGCCGCGGGTCGTGCACCAGGGCGCGGCAGAGCGAGGCGCGCTGCTGCATGCCGCCCGAGAGCTGCCAAGGGAACTTCGCCTCGAACCCCGCGAGCCCGACCAGCTTCAGCAATTCGCGCGCCTTGTGCTCGTAGTGGCCGCGCTGGCTGCGCAGTTGGCGACGATGCGGCTGCACGACTTCGAGGGGCAGCATCACGTTGTCGAGGATGTTGCGCCAGGGCAGCAGGGTCGGGTTCTGGAAGGCCATGCCGGCGATCGAGAGCGGCCCGGCGACTTCGCGCCCATCGACGATGACGGTGCCCTCGGTGGGCGGCCAGAGCCCCGTGACCAGGCGCATCAGGGTGGACTTGCCGCAGCCCGAGGGCCCGACGACGGCGACGAATTCGCCGTCCGCGACGTCGAGGCTGGTGCCCTTGAGTGCGAGGGTCCCTTCCACGCCGCCATAGCGCATGGCGACATTGTCGATCTGCACGAAGGGTGGCGCTGCGGTGTTCATGCCGTGGTCCTGGCACGTTGCGTGCCGGGTTTGTGTGTATCGCCGGGGGGGCGGTGGCCGTCGGCCCGGGCCCGCCCTGGTGACAGACAAAAGAAGGAGGGGGCCCGGGGGAGTTCCCTCCCCCGGCGCGTCCTTCAGATCCGCCGGTCGGCCGCCGGCGGCAGGAAGTCGGTGGTGTAGATCTGCGCCGCCTGGAGCCGCGGCGTCAGGTTGTAGGCCTCCTCCACCGCCACGATCCCCGCCTGCAGCCGCGCGGTGTCTACCGCCGAGATGCCGTTGGCGCGGACATTGTCGGTCAGGATGACGCGCTCGAGGTTGAGCTCGTGCCGTTCGCGTTCGAGCGCCACGTCGGTCAGCGGCTCGACGCGCTTCAGCACGTCGAGCATCTCGGCGCCGTTGCGGATGGTTTCGATGTAGGCCTTCATCAGCGCCGCGGTCGCGCCGCGCACGGCCTCCGGGTTGCGCTCGAGGAAGGCGCGGGTGGTCAGGATGGCGCCGCCATACAGGTTCAGCCCGTGGTCGTAGTACATCATCACGCGCTGCTGGTTGTGCGCGAGGCCGATCCCCTTGAGCGCGAGGGCCGAGGTGGTGACGAAGCCGGTGACGCCGTCCGCCTCGCGCCGCACCAGCATGGGCTCGCGCAGCGCGGGCGTGACCGAGAGGAAGGTCACCTTCGAGGCATCGATCCCGGCAGCCTTGGCGAAGGCGGGGAACAGCTGGCGCCCGGCGTCGAAATCCGGTGCGGCGAGGCGCTTGCCTTCGAGGTCCTTGGGCGTGCGGATCGGCCCGTCGGCGCGCACGATGGCGCACAGCGGCGAGCGGTCGTGCAGCACCGCCACCGCGACGATGCCGCGGTCCGGGTTCTCGGCCATGAAGCGGATGGTCGGGTTGATGTCGGCATAGCCCATGTCGTAGCTGCCGCCGGCGAGTGCGACGGGCACCGCGCCGCCGCCCTGGCCGCGATCCACCTGCACATCTACGCCGGCGGCGCGGAAATAGCCCTTCTCGCGCGCCAGCAGGGCGAAGGCGTTGGGCGACTGGAAGGCCCAGTCGAGCATGAGGCGCACCCGCGGCGCCTGGGCGCGCGCGGCGAGCGGGGCGGCCAGCGTGCCGCCGGCGGCGAGGAGCGCGGCGCGCCGCGAGAAAGCCAGGACCATCATTCGTCTCCCTGCGGACCGGGCGCAGCCGGCCGTTCCGCCTTCCTGCGGCATCACTGCCCGGGCGCGCAAGGCCGGGCGATGATGAGGCGGGAGGAATCGCAGGGCGGGGCGGAACTCCTGCCCAATCCGCAGGCGGCCGGTGCCCGGGTTCCGGGCGGCCGGCCGGTGCGGATCGGGGGCTACCGCATCGGCTCGATCGAGATCGCCAGCGCCTCCTCATAGACCATGTCGACCTGTTCGCCCGTCCGCAGGCCCAGGATGAAGGCGCGCGTGTCGAGGTTCTCGGCCGTCACGGTGCGCGTGAGGCCGCCGGGCCCGACGAAGCTGACCGTACCGCCGAGGCGGTCCACATCGGTGATGGTCACGCGCCCGGAGCGCACGCGGGTGACCTCACCGCCCGGACGCGATGCCTCGCGGGCGATCGCGACGCCGGCGAAGGGGATGCTGCCGGGGGCGCCGGGCCGCACCGCCTGCGCCGCGAGCGCCTGGTAGTAGCGCACGGTCACGCGGTCACCCGACCTGATCTGGTCGAGCCGCTGCACCGCCCGCCCTGCGACGACGGTGAGGAGCTTGCCGGTCTGTGCGCCGCCCTGGCCGCGGAGCAGAATCTCCCGCGCCTGCGGGTCGACCGTCTCGACGACGCCCACGAGGGTGGTGGTGCGCTCCGCCTCGACCGAGGTGCAGGCGGCGAGAAGCGGGAGGATCAGGAGGGTGCGGCGCTGCATCGGGGGGCTCCGTGTTGCGGGCGGGCGCGGCCGGGTGCGGCCGCGCGTGAACCTTGCGGCCGGATCGGTGGGCGCGTGATGATGCAGATCAACATACCGGCGCCGGCGCTCCGCCTTGCTTGCGGCGGCGCGGCAGGCGGTTGCATGCGTTGGCGTGACGGCGAGCCGCTGCCCGGCGGGCAGGGCCAGGCAATGGTTGCGGTCGTCGCGCGAGAGACCGGTCCCGGTCAGGCCTCCGGGCCGTAGTCGGCGAGTTCCGGGCGCATCGCCTCGATCACGAAATCCACGAAGGCGTCCGGGGCGTCGAGGTAGAATTCACGGTCGGAATAGGCGCCGACCGCGGCCTCCATGCCCCGTTCGCCGAGCCAGGTGGCCAATGCCTCGAGGTCCTCGCGCGGCGTCTCGCTGAGGAAGGCGACCTGCGATCGCCGCTTGTCGACATCGCGGTTCGTGGTCTCGCTGCGGCTGAACTGGAGGTCAACATTTGCGCCGGGCTGGCGCAGCCAGATCGAGCGTTCGGTCCGGCGCAGCACGACGAAGCCGAGGCGGGAGGTCAGCATCGCGACGACGGTGTTGAAATGCGCGGGGTTCAGCCGGTTTGCGACGTGGTTGAACTGCACGGCACAACCTTCTGAAATAACGTCAATCAAGCCGCGCCCCTGACCGCCGTACCGCGTCACCCCACCGTTCATGCTCGGCGGCGAGGAAGCGAGCGAAGCCGTCGGGGTCGCCGCCGATCGCCTCGACCCCGAGCGTGTCCAGGCGGGCGCGGATCTCGGGCGCGCGCAGCGCCACCGCGCAGGCAGCGGCCAGCCGGGCGGCGATCGCGGGGTCGGTGCCGGCGGGCAGCAGCGCGCCCTGCCAGACCGTGACGTCGAAGCCGGGCAGGGCGGCCTCGGCCACTGTCGGCACCGCCGGCAGGGCTGAGGCGCGACGGCTGCTGCTGACCGCGAGCGCGCGCAGCTGCCCCGCCGCGATCGCGCCGGAGGAGGAGATGATGTTGTCGAAGGCGATGGCGACGCGCCCGGCCATCAGGTCGGTCAGCAGCGCCGGGCTGCCGCGATAGGGCACATGGACCATGTCGATGCCGGCGGCCGCCTTGATCATCTCCATCGCGAGGTGCCCGGCGGTGCCGTTGCCCGCCGAACCGTAGGAGATCGACCCTGGTGCCGAGCGCGCCGCGGCGATGAGCTCGGCCAGCCCGCGCTGCGGCAGGTTGGGGGCGGCCACCAGCACATAGGGGGCGGAGGTCAGCAGCGAGACCGGCACGAAGCCGTCCACGGGGTCGAAGGGCAGGCTGCGGAACAGGTAGGCGTTGATGACGTGGCTCGGGCCGGTCAACAGCAAGGTGTATCCGTCCGGCGCGGCGCGGGCGGCGGCCTCGGTGCCGATGTTGCCTGCCCCGCCGGGCCGGTTGTCCACCACGACCTGCTGGCCGAGGCTCTCCTGGAGCTTCTGCGCCAGCGCGCGGGCCACGGCGTCGGCGCCGCCACCGGCGGCGAAGGGGACGATGATGCGCAGGCTGCGCGCCGGCCAGGGGTCCTGCGCGCGGGCCAGGGCGGGGGCCAGGAGCACCGCGGGCACGAGGCCCAGCAGGCTGCGGCGCGCGATGGTGGCCGTCATGGCAGCGGCTCCGGGCTGGGCTGGCGGGAGCTTTGGCCTACCCCGCCCGGCGGTCAAGCATGCGCCGGTCAGGGCGGGTCCATGAAGGCCGAGGCCGCCGAGGCGCGCGCCAACAGGGAGCGCATCGCCGGATTCTCGTGTCCCTCATGCGCGGTCAGCGCATCCATCGGGCAGAAGTATTCGTGCGGATGCGGCATCTGGTGGCGCGCGAAACCCTGGTAGTGGTCGCGCTGCAGGCCATAGAGCACGCGCAGGTCGCGCACCGGAACGGTGAGCGAAGCGGCCGGCTCGCTGGTCAGGAACGGGATGATCAGCCAGCGCGGCGTGCTGTCGTTGGCCTGCAGTGGCGCCAGCAGCCAGGGCAGCGGGCAATGCGCCAGCAGCGAGATGGTCGAGGGCGCGAAGCGCGACCGCTTGTCGAGCAGGTTCTGGAAGGTCGAACATGCCTCGATGCAGAGGATGTCCGCGTAGGGATCCTCGGGCGAGCCGCCGAAATGCAGCCAGAGCCCGTCCGGGATGGTGCGCATCCGGTCCGATCCGGGGATCTTGAGGTAGGGCTGGGCGACCGGCTCCCCGTCGCTGGGCCGGCCGCGCAGCCAGGCGCCCTCGGTGCCAAGGCTGGACGCGCCCGGTGGGCGCTGCGGCCAGGTCTTGAGCCGGTCGCGGATGATGGTGTCGAGACGCGCGGGACGGCGCTCTAGGCGGCGGACTTCGCTCATGACAGGAATTTACGACCCCAAATATCAACTTATGAGCGAATAAAGGGGCACGATTGATCGCCGGGCAAGCGAAAAGCGCATTTCTCGCGCTGTGAAAACGAGAATTGACGAAGGAAAAACGCGAGTCATCGTGACGTGCTGACGGGCGTTCTTGATGCGCAGGTTCAAGTCCTGGCGGTAACAGATTAAGTTGAATCCCGAATCGCGCCCGATGGCCGCAGGCCCACGATCCGGCCGGGTGTCAGGCCGCTCGCGCGGCCCGACCGTCACTCCTTCGGCGGGCGCGTGGTGGCTGAAATGCGGTCGGTCCATGCCAGCACCAGCGCACCGACCAGGAACATGGCGTGCAGCCCCATCGCCCAGGCCAGCGTCCGGTCGGAATAGCTGTCGGCCCGCAGGAACTGCTGCAGCAGCTGGATGGAGGAGATGGCGACGATCGACCCCGCCAGCTTCACCTTGAGGTTCCCCGGATCCAGCTTGCGGATCCAGGACATCCCGCCCGCCTTGCTCTCGGCGTCGAAAGGCGTGACCAGGCTGTCCCAGGAGGCGAGGATCACCATCACCACCAGCGCCGCCACCAGCGTCCAGTCCAGCAGGTGCAGCAGGTCGAGCAGCGCCTGGTCCTCGGGCGAACTGAACACGCCCGAGCCGAACTTCACCAGCTTGGTCAGGAATCGCGCCGCGAACAGCGCCAGCGCTACCGTCAGCCCGAGCAGGAAGATCGCCGCGATCCATCGGCTGGCGAGAATGACACTGGTGAGAATCGGCCGCATGGGATGAACCTCCGGCGCGGCTTATGACCGATGTTTGCCGCGGGAGGGAGGGAGAGCCCATGACGATCCGGCGCCTTGCGGAGGAACAGCGCCTGTCCGGCGCGGTGGTGGCCGGCGGCACGGTCTGGCTGGCCGGCCAGGTGGCCGACGATGCGAGCCTCGATGCCGAGGGCCAGACCGCCGATATCCTGCGCCAGATTGATGCCCTGCTGGCCGAGGCCTGCACCGACAAGCGCGCCCTGGTCAGCGTGACCGTGGTGCTGGCCGATATCCGCGACGCGCCGGCGATGAACCGCGCCTGGGATGCCTGGCTCGACCCCGCGCACAAGCCCGCCCGCATGACCATCGAGGCGCCCCTGGTCGACCCCGCCTGGCGGGTCGAGATCACCGGCGTGGCCCTGGCCCCCTGACCATGCTGCCGGGCGGCAGGCACGCCGCGTTGCCGGAGGGCTGGCTGCGCTCGGTCGTGATGACGCTCGCCTTCGGGCTGCTGGTGGCCGGCGGCCTGGCCGACCAGGGCACGATCTTCCCCTTCCTCGTGATCGGCGTCGCGGCGCTGGGGCTGGGCACGCTCTACCTGCTGTTCCCGCACGGGCTGCATTTCGCCTTCGGCACCAGCGCGGGGCTCGCGGTCTATGCCTGCCTGTTCGCGGTGATGGGCCGCGCCGCCTTTCCCGCCGCGCCGGACGGGGCGCGCGCCGTGGCGTTCCTGCTGCCGGTCGTGGCCTTCCTCGCCGCGGTCTGGGTGCGGCGCCGCTCGCTGCGCCTGGTGGCGGAGGCCGAACGCCCCTTCGACCTCGGCCACCTGCCGCGCATGGCGCGTTGGCTGATCCCGGTCTGGGCGGTCGGGGCCTTTGCGCTCGCGCTGCCGGTCAACCGCCTGCCGGTCTTCGACCAGGGGGCGGCGCTGCTCGGCGCCATGCTGGTCATCGCGATCGTCGTCGCGGCCTCGGTCCGCGGGGTGGTGCTGCTGCTGACCGACATGGCGCTGATCACCGAGGAACTGGCCCAACGCGCCGCGCGCATGCTGGTCCCGGTGGTGGCCTTCCTCGCCATGTACGCCATGCTCGTGATCCTGTTCGCCTGCTTCTACCGGATCGCGCAGGGGCTCTCGATGCATGCGCTGTTCCATGGGCCGCAGGGGCCGGTGCCGCTGCCCTTCCCGGACGCGCTGTATTTCTCCCTGGTGACGCAGGCGACCGTCGGCTACGGCGACGTCACGCCGCATGACGACGGCATCCGGCTGCTGGCATCGATCCAGGTGGTGGCCGGCCAGGTGCTGCTGCTGTTCGGCTTCGCCGAGATCATGCGCACGCGCCGCGTCCTGGGGGCCGAGGCCGCCACGAAGCGCCCCGGTCCCGCCGGGGACTAGGCGGCTTTCCGCCGCAATCGCGGACCAGCATGACCACACTGGACAAGGACACGGAACGGCGATGGTGACCCCCGAATTCTGGCGCGGCCGGCGGGTGTTGGTGACCGGGGGCGCGGGCTTCCTGGGGTCGAACCTCTGCCATGCCCTGGCCGGGCTCGGCGCGCGGGTCACCGCGCTCGATGCCATGATGCCCGATGGCGGCGCCTCGGCCCGCAACCTCGAAGGGGCGGGCGTGCTGCTGGTGCGCGGGGACATCCGCGACACCGAACTGCACTCGCTCTGCGAGGGCGTGGACGTGCTGTTCAACATGGCCGCGCAGACCTCCCACATGGGCGGCCAGAAGGACCCCGTCGCCGACATCGCCATCAACGCGGTGGCCCAGGTGCGCCTGATCGGCGTGATGCGGGAGGTCGCGCCCAAGGCGACCGTCGTGCATGCCTCGACCCGCCAGTTCTACGGCCGCCCGCGCGCCCTGCCGGTCGATGAGCTGCACCCGGTGAACCCGCCCGACGCGAACGGCGTGTCGAAATGGGCGGGCGAGCAGTACTGGCTGCTGGAACAGCGCGTCCATCACCGCCCGGTCGTCTCGCTGCGCCTGACCAACTGCTACGGGCCGCGGCTGCGCATCAGGGATGCGCGCCAGACCTTCCTCGGCATCTGGATCCGCCGCGTGCTCGAGGGCGAGCCCTTCGAGGTCTGGGGCGGGGCG
Organism: Roseomonas rosulenta; assembly: GCF_016106005.1. GTDB lineage: Bacteria > Pseudomonadota > Alphaproteobacteria > Acetobacterales > Acetobacteraceae > Neoroseomonas > Neoroseomonas rosulenta. The sequence continues at coordinate 12,506 of NZ_JACADR010000043.1, read as the reverse complement.
CAGCTGCGCGACCTGACCTATGTCGAGGACGTCACCGAGGCCTTCCTGCTCTCCGCCGAAAAGGCTGAGAAAACAGCGCTTTCCGGGCAGGTTTTCAACCTTGGCGGAAGCCCGCCCACATCGCTGCTCGACCTCGCGAACCGCCTGATTGCCGCCAATGGCGGGCAGGGGTCCTTCGAGACTCGCGAATTCCCCGCCGACCGCGCGCCGATCGACATCGGCTCCTATGCCGCCGACGACAGCGCCTTCCGCAAGGCTTCGGGCTGGGCGCCGAAGGTTGATCTCGACGAGGGGTTGCGCCGCTCCCTCGCGTGGTATCGTCCCCGCCTCGCCGACTACCTGTAAGGCCTCCCGCCATGAACGCCCCGACCCTCGCCATGATCCCGCAGGCCGACCCCGGCGCGGGCTACCGCGCCCAGAAGGCGGAGATCGACGCTGCCGTCGCCCGCGCGCTCGACTCCGGCTGGTACATCCTCGGCAAGGAGGGGGCCGCCTTCGAGGCCGAATTCGCCGCCTGGCTCGGTGCGGACCAGCACGCGGTCGGCTGCGCCAACGGCACGGATGCGATCGCGCTGATCCTGCGCGGCCTCGGCATCGGGCCTGGCATGAGCGTCGCCACCGTCTCGCATACCGCGGTCGCGACCGTCGCCGCGATCGAGATGGTGGGCGCGACGCCCCTGCTGCTCGACATCGATCCCGACACCTACACCATGGACCCGGACGAGCTGCTGAGCGTGCTCGACCACCCGCCGCCCGGCCTGCCGCCGATCAGGGCGGTGATCCCGGTCCACATCTACGGCCAGGCCTGCGACCTCGGGCCGATGCTGGAAGCCTGCGCCGCCCGCGGCATTCCGCTGATCGAGGACTGCGCCCAGTGCCACGGCGCGACGCTCGATGGGCGCATGCTCGGCACGCTGGGCACCGCCGCGGCCTTCAGCCTCTATCCCACCAAGAACCTCGGCGCGCTCGGGGATGGCGGCGTGCTCGCCACCGCAGATGCCGAACTCGCCGAACGCATCGCCGCCATCCGCCAATACGGCTGGAAGGAGCGCTACATCAGCAGCATGGTCGGCGTGAATTCCCGCCTCGATGAGGTGCAGGCCGCCATCCTGCGGGTGAAGCTGACCGCGCTCGACGCCGGCAATGCGCGCCGCCGTGCCATCGCCGGCGCCTATGACGAGGCTCTCGCCGGCTCCTCCCTCGCGCCGCCGCACCGCCGCCCCGGCGCCGAGCACGTCTTCCACCAGTATGTGCTGCGCACCGAGGACCGTGCGGCCATCCAGGCCCAGCTCAAGGCCCAGGGGATCGGCACCGGCATCCACTACCCCGTCCCGGTCCACCTGCAATCCGCCTACAGGGATCGCACGCCGTTGGGTCCGGCCGGCTGCGCGGAGACGGCGAAGGCCGCCGGCGAAGTGGTCAGCCTGCCGATGTATCCGGAACTGACGGATGCGCAGGTGGAGCGGATCTGCGGGGCGTTGCGCGGGTTGTGACGTTGGCGCGGGGAGGGCTCTGCCCTCCCTCCTGACCTTGGCGGCAGCGCCCCCCTTGCGCGAGCCTCACGCCGCCGCGCGCCGCCCCCAGCCCGGGTTCACCATGGGAGATCCGGCGTTCAGCCGGTTCCGGGCCTGCGCGTATTCCGCCGCCAGCCGATCGACCAGCGCGGCCGTGGGCACCACCGCGTCGATGCCGCCGACCGACTGCCCCGCACCCCAGATGTCCTTCCACTTCCGCTTGCGGTCGGTGCCGAAGTTCATCTGCGATCCCTCGACGCCGCCCAGGTTGTCCGGGTCGAGCCCCGCATTGCGCAGCGAGGGCTTCAGGTAGTTACCGTGCACCCCGGTGATCAGGTTGGTGTAGACGATGTCCTGCGCGCTGCTGTCGACGATCATCCGCTTGTAGTCCTCCACCGCACGCGCTTCCTGCGTGGCGATGAAGGCGCTGCCCATGTAGGCGAAGTCCGCCCCCATGGCCTCCGCCGCCAGGATCGACCGGCCATGGGCGATTGCGCCCGACAGGGCGATGGGCCCGTCGAACCAGGCCCGGGTTTCCTGCAGCAGCGCGAAGGGGGATTGCGCGCCGGCATGCCCGCCCGCGCCCGCCGCCACCAGCACCAGCCCGTCCGCGCCCTTCTCGATGGCCTTGTGGGCGAAGGTCTGGTTGATCACGTCGTGGATGATGTGGCCGCCGTAGGAATGGATCGCGTCGTTCACTTCCGGCCGCGCGCCCAGGCTGCTGATGATCAGCGGCACCTTGTGCTTCACGCACAGCGCCAGGTCCTGGTCGAGCCTGTCGTTCGAGCGGTGGACGATCAGGTTGATGGCGAAGGGCGCGGAAGGCCGGTCCGGATGCGCGGCGTCGTGTGCGGCGAGCCGTTCCTTGATCTCCGCCAGCCATTCGTCGAGCTGTTCGACCGGCCGCGCGTTCAGCGAGGGCATTGAGCCGATCACGCCCGAGGTGCATTGCGCGACCACCAGGTCGGGCACCGAGATGATGAACAGCGGCGATCCGATCAGCGGCAGGCGCAGCCGGCCCTTCAGGCTTTCGATCAGCGACATGCGGTTCCCCCGTGGCCTGTGTGGCGGGAGCCTCGCCGGTTCGCGCGCCAGTGTCGAGCGTGCCGGTGGTCCGCGCGCGATGCGCCGGCCAGGTGAGGCCGCCCGGCGTGCCGGTTGATGACCGGCAGCCTGCGCCGTGGCGCGTGCCGTCCTGCACTTGCGGGCCGGTTCGCCGCCGGGGCGGGCGAACTGCCCCCTGGCGGGGCAGATCAGGCCGCGAAGCCGCCCTCTTGCCGTGTTTTCGGACTCGCAATCGGCATCTTCGCGGGTGCAGCATCGCCGGCATGGACGATGCCGCCGCGCCCCCTGACCTGCTCGCCCGCCTGCGCGGCGCGCGCCAGGCCGCCGCCGCCGATCCCTTCGGCGATCCCGTGCTGCTGGTGGCGCTCGACATCAGCCGCGCCATGGATGAGGGACGCGTCGGCCTCGACGACCTCGGCGCGCTGATCGCCGGCCTGGCGCAGGATTCCGCGGCGGACCGTGCCGCGCGCCTCGCTGCCTATGTCGGTCTGGGCGAGGATGCCCCAGCGCTCGCGCGCATCGCCGTGAGCCTGGTGCGCCCGGATCCCGAGGACAGCCCGGTTCCCTTCGCCGCCTTCCGCGAGGCGGTGGAACGCCCCCGCTTCGCCGCGGTCTTCACCGCGCACCCCACCTTTTCCCTGCCGCTCGCCACCTCTACCGCGCTGGCCGAGGCGGCCTCCGGCGCACCGCTGCCCCAGGGGCTGTCGCACCGCCCCGCGCCGGTCACGCTCGCGCAGGAATTCGACCAGGCGGCGGCGGCCATCGCGCGCGGGCGCGATGCGCTGGACGACCTCTCGGCGGCGCTGCTCGACGCCGGGCGCGCTGTCTGGGGCGAGCGCGCGCTGGCGCTGCTGCCGCGCCCGGTGATCCTGTCGAGCTGGGTCGGCTATGACACCGACGGGCGAACCGATATCGGCTGGCAGGACACGCTGCGGCTGCGGCTGCGCATGAAGCGGCTGCAGCTGGATCGCCTGGCGGACCGGCTCGAACCGCTCGGCGACTGCGCGGCGCCGATCGTGGCGCGTGCGCGCGCCGCCGCGGCCATGGTCGCCGCGCAGGAAGCGGCCGCGCCCGAGAGGACCGAGGCCACCGCCGTGCAGGCCTTCGCCCGGCAGATGGTGGATGGCCGCGATGTCGCGCTCGCCACCCCCGATCCCCTGGTGGCGCTGTTCCCGGCGGCGATGGAGGCCGCGCCCGACGCCGCCGCGCGCGCAACGCTCGCGGTGCAGCGCGCCGGGCTGGTCGCGCATGGCCTCGCGCTGGCGCATACGCATGTGCGGCTGAACGCGGCGCAGATCCACAACGCGCTGCGCCAGCGCCTGGGCATCGCCGCCGCGCCGGAGGACCGCGCGGCGCGGCGCGGCCTGCTGGCGCAGGTGAACGCCGCGCTCGCCGAGGTCACGCCGCTGCCGGTGGATTATGGCGCGCTGCTGGCCGAGCAGGCCTCCGCCGTGCGGCTGATGATGACGGTCGCGCAGATGCTCAAGCACATCGATGCCAGCCAGCCGGTGCGCTTCCTGATCGCGGAGACCGAGACCGGCTACACGCTGCTCGGCGCGCTGTGGCTGGCGAAGCGCCTGGGCATCGCCGATCGCATCGAGATCTCCCCCCTGTTCGAGACGGCCGAGGCGCTGGAGCGCGGCGAGCGTGTGCTCGAGGAGGCGCTGCGCTCACCGCATTACCGCGACTACCTGCGCGCGCACGGGCGGCTCTGCCTGCAATTCGGTTACTCGGATTCAGGGCGCTATGTGGGGCAGCTCGCGGCGTCCTACCTCGCGGAACGGCTCAAGATCCGGCTGGCGGAGCTGCTGCGCCGGCACGCGCTCGAGGGGATCGAGTTGGTGCTCTTCGACACCCATGGCGAGAGCATCGGCCGCGGCGGGCATCCGGACAGCCTGGCGGACCGCTTCGCCTATCTCTCGCCGCCGGCGGCGCGCGCCGCGCTCGCCTCGGCCAACCTTCCGCTGCGCGAGGAGACTGCCTTCCAGGGCAGCGACGGCTACATGCTGTTCGGCACGGCCGCGCTGGCGCGCGCCACGGTCGCGCGCATCGCCGAGCATGCCTTCGGCCCGCTGCCTGCCGCGCCTGACCCGATCTATGCCGAGGCCGATTGGGCGGCGGATTTCTTCGCCACGCTCCGGCGCGAGATGGCGGCGCTGGTCGAGGACCCGGGCTATGCCGCGCTGCTCGGCGCCTTCGGCCCCGGGCTTCTCGACAGGACCGGCTCGCGCCCCGCCGCGCGGCAGGTGGACGGCATGGGCGGCGCCTTGCGCATCACGCATCCGTCGCAACTGCGCGCCATTCCGAACAACGCGATCCTTCACCAGATGGGCTGGCTGGCGAACACGCTGCACGGGCTGGGGGCGGCGGCGGCGGCGAACCCGGATGCCTTCGCCGACATGCTGGCACGCTCGCCACGCTTCGCCCGCGCGCTGGCCATGGCGGCGCGTGCTTCGGCGTGTTCCGACCTTGGTGTGCTGCGCGCGGCGGTGGACATGCTGGACCCGTCGCCCTGGCTCGACCGTGCCGGATTCACGAAGCGCCCCGGCCGGCGGGAGGCGCTGACGGCGGTGGCGCATGCGCTGGAGCGGCTCGACCTCTCGCCAGCCACGCGGCGGATGTTCCGCCGCCTGCAGGCCGACCACCAGGCGCTGCGCGCCGCCTGGCCCGACCTGCCTTCCATGCCCGACCGCCTGGTGCTGGTGCATGCGCTGCGGCTCTGCCTGGTGCAGCGGCTATGGCTGCTGGCGGTCTCGCTGCCCGAATTCAGCCCGCGCCATGGCGCGACGCGCGAGAGCCTGATCGCGCGGCTATTGCAGCTTGATGTGCCGCCGGTGCTCGATCTGCTGGGGCAGATCTTCCCCGCCGCGCCGGACCCGGCGACGGGGCTCGACTTCGCCGAGCCGGCCGCGCCGCGCGAGGGTGCGTCCTATGCCGCCGAGCACGCCGCGATCCTTGGGCCGATGGCGCGCTGCTTCGCGCTCGTGCGCGAATGTTCGGCGGTGGTGAGCCACGAGGTCGGGGCCTTCGGCTGAGGGCGCGATGCCGCGCCGGCGGGACACGCATCGCGCGCGGCCTTCGGCGAATCCGGCGGGTCTTGCCTCCTCCTGGGCGCCCAGCGCCTGCGCGCAGGCAGGGCGGGCGCGCCATGCGGCCTGCGGCCTGTGAAACGGTTCCGTGGCCGGTCCGCACCGCCGCGGCACGGTGGGGGATAATGCTTCGCCTGCTGCCCCTCATGATCCTGCTGCTCGCCGCGATGCCCGCCGCGGCGCAGCAACCCTGCCCGGCGCGCCGTCATGTCGATTGCGCCGGGGCTGCGCGCGCGGTGGAGGCGGCGATCGCGGGCGATCCCTGGCTTGCCCTGATCGACCAGGCCCAGCGCATGCGGATCGCGGAACTCGCGCCGCTGCTCGGCGCGCAGAGCGCCGCTGAACTGGCGGACCAGCAGGCCGCCTGGCGGCGCAGCCTGTCGCGGGACCTGTTCTTCCACCCCGACGGCACCCTCGACGAGGCGGACCCGCGCGGCGCCCTGCGTGGCGCCATGGAAGCCCGGCTGGTGCGGCTGATGCGCATCGAGCACGACCCGCCCGGGAGCATCGATGGCAACTGGGTCGGCGTGCAGGGGCAGGTGGTGGTCGAACGCGCTGGGGGCGGCCATTACCGCATCTCGGTCAGCACCATCGACGTCAATAATCTCGCCTGGATGTGCGACTACGACGGTGAGGGCGACACCACCCGCGTCGAATGGCTGGAGACCCGCGACGGCGCGCTGGAGCTTCGGCGGGAGGGTGCGATGCTGCGCGTGCGGATGCTGACGCGCCGCCCCTCGGATTTCTGCGGTGCGGCGGGCAGCATGTCCGGGCTGTATTTCCGGATCGGCAACGCGCCCTGATCAGAACCCGACGCAGGCGCTGCGATAGACCGTCAGCACCGACTGGTGGCGGAAGCGCGCCTTCCAGGTCTCCTCCACGGGTCGTATCCGCGCCCGTGCCGCAGCGGCATCCGCGCCTGGCAGCACCAGGACCAGCACCTTGCTCGCCTCCGACAGGATCGTGCCGTCGGGCCGGCGCCACTGGCCGCGGCCATCCAGCGCGGTCAGCCCATCGGGGAAGGCGGGCGTGACGGTGGCCGCGAGGAAGTCGCGCCACTCGGCCTCGGTGATCTCGGGGCCGTCGCGGCGGGAGCGGCCGAAATAGGCCTCGGCGATGGTGGCCTGGGTGGTGCCGTCGGGGCAGGCGGGCGGCGGCGCCGCGCAGGCTGCGAGCAGCGCGGGCAGCAGCAGCGCCGCCGCGCGCGCCATCATGCCGTGGTCGCCAGCAGCGCCACGCCGGCCGCAATCAGCCCGATCGCCGCGATCTTCTGCACGCCCAGCGACTCCCCGAACATGGCCCAGCCGATGATGGCGATCACCACGTAGGACGCGGCGGTGCAGGGGAGTGCGACGCTCATCGGGATCTTGCGCAGCGCCACTATATAAAGGAGTGCCGCGCCGCCGTAGCAGACCAGCCCGACCATCGTGGGCAGGCGGAACAGCTGGTGGATAAAGCCGCCATCCGCCGCCACCGCCCCCGACGCGCCGGACTTCAGCAGTACCTGCCCGACCAGCGAGGTGGTGATGGCCGCCGCAAGCGCGATCCAATGGGCGGTCATCGTGCGGCCCTCCGCGCGTTGGCGGTCATCGTGCGGCCCTCCGCGCGTGGGCGGTCATGGCGTCGTCTCCCGCGCGGCGATCACTTCGCGCACCACGCCCTGCGGCTTGCCGTTCGCCGACATGAAGGCGCGCCCGACATATTCGCCGAGCACGCCCAGGATCATGAACTGCACGCCCGCGATCAGCAGTGTCACGGTCATCAGCGAGGCCCAGCCGGAGGGTGTCTCGCCCAGCAGCGCCTCGATGACCACCCAGGCCGCCGCCAGCAGCCCGAGGAAGCCCATCGCTACCCCGGCCACCACCGCAAGGCGCAGCGGCAGCACCGAGAAATTGGTGGCGAGGTTCATCCACAGCCGGATCAGCCGGCGCATGGTGTAGTTGGACCGGCCCTCGACGCGGGCGAAGTGCTTGACCTCGATGCTGTCGAGCCGTTGCGTCACCTGCATCAGCAACCCGTCCACATAGGGGTAGGGGCCGCGGTACTTCACCACTTCGCCGACGGCCAAGGCCGACATGCAGCGGAAGGATGAGAGGTAAAGCCCCTTGGGCTTGTCCATGAGCTGGTCCGCCACCCAGTTGGCGAAGCGGGATCCGAGGTTGCGCCAGCCCTCATGCTCCTTCACGGCATAGCGCGTGTAGACCACGTCGAAGCCGCCCGTCCGCGCATGGTCGTAGATGCGGATCACCTCCTCGGGCGGGTTCTGCAGGTCGTCGTCCATGGTGATGACATAGGCGCCGCGGGCGTGGCGTAGCCCGGTCATGACCGCGTTGTGCTCGCCGAAGTTGCGCGCATGCTCGATATAGGTGAGCGGCACCGTGGCGGTCCGGGCGAGCTCGCGGCAGACATCGCCGGAATTGTCGGGGCTGCCGTCGTTCACCAGGATGATCTCGAGGCCGCCCTCGGGCCGCAGCGCCGAAAGGGCGGCGACCAGGGCGCCGACAGTGGCGGCGCCGCGATAGACCGGCACGACGATTGACAGGCCGACCGGGTGTGTCGCCCCGGCCGAGGTGGTGGACATGGAAGAACTCTCCGACATTCAGGGCCGCGTCGCGACCACCAGGATGGATCCGCCCGCAGGATAGCGCAGCCCGAGGCGGGCGAGGGCCCGTTCGGCCACGGTCACGCCATGTAGCGTGGCATCCAGCCATGGCGGGAAGGGGGCGACGTCGCTGCTGTCATGCGCCGCATCCGACTTCAGCACCTTGCGCTGCAGGACCATGAGCGGCAGCAGCAGTGCGTTCCAGTAGCGCGCCTCGACGGCGGCGAATCCGGCCCGCCCGACCAGCGCGCGCGCCCCGCCGGCGGTGAATCGCCGTGAGTTGTGCACACGTTCGTCATGCGCCGAATGCATCCAGTCATAGGCCGGAAGGTTCAACACCAGCGTCCCGCCCGGCGCCAGCACGCGATGGAATTCCGCTAGCGCGGCCGGCGGGTCGACCGCGCGGTGGCACAGCACGTCGCAGGAGGTGAGCGCCGCGAAGACGCCGGGTGCGAAGGGCAGGCGGTTGGCATCCCCCGCCGCCGCCGCCGCGCCGGATTTTCCCGCCGCCCGCAAGGCGGCCGCCGGGTTGAAGTCCAGCCCGACAAGCGGGCGCCCGAGCACGCCCATCCGGCGCAGCAGCCCCCCGGTCCCGCAGCCGGCATCGAGAACCGCGCCCGGCGGTCCCGGGCGGCGGGCCAGCGCATCGGTCACACGGGCATGGAGCGCGCGGTACCACCACATGCGCTCCTCGGCCGCATCCATCAGGTCGTATTCGGCAGCTTCCACGGGCGTGTTCCATCGCACTGCAGCAAGGCCGGAACATGGCAGCCGCGGGTCGATACGGATGCGGGTTCGTGTTGCTTCTGGCGCGCATCGCGTCGAGGATACGCAACCCAATCCATGACCTTTCCCGCACAACGCTCCCCACCCATGCCGGCGCCGCGCGCCCGCACGCCGCGCCGCCCCGCCCGTGTCTGACGACGCGCGCCAGCGCATCCGCGGCCTCACCGTGCCCACCGGCGCGGAAGCCGTGCGCGGCATCCTGCTCATCCTGTCGGCCTACCTGGTCATCACCGGCGCCGACGTCGCGGTGAAATGGGCGCTGCCCGAGGTGGGCGTGGCGGTCTCGATGATCGCGCGCGGCGTGGTCGGCGCGCTGGCGGTGCTGGTGATCACGCGCGGGCGCGGCATCGCGCCAGTGAACCGGCGTCTGCTGGCGATCCGCGGCGTGCTGCATTGCGGCGTCTCGGCCACCTGGTACTGGGCCTGGCTGTCGGGCATGGCGCTGGTCGATTCCTATGCCATCGCCGCCGCCGCGCCGTTGCTGATGACCCTGCTCGCGATCCCGATGCTGGGCGAGAGGGTGGGCTGGCGGCGCTGGACCTCCACCACCCTGGGCTTCGCCGGCGTGCTGTTCATGCTGCAGCCAGGCGGCGACCTCTGGCGCTCCGAGACGGCCTTCCTGCTGGTGGCCGTGGTCGCCATGGCGGTGACGCGCATCTGGACGCGGGTGCTCTCGGCGACCGACGGGCCGGGGGCGATCGCCTTCTGGCTCATGGTGGCGCACGTGCCGATGGGGGTGCTGCTGCTGCCGGCCTTCCCGCCGCCCGCGGCGATCCCCGGGATCTGGGTGATCCTGGCGCTGGTCTTCTTCGGCGTGGCGAATGCCATCGCGCATATCCTGTTCGCGCGCGCCTTCGCCCTGGCACCCGTCTCGGCGCTGGCACCTTACGAGTATTCGCCGCTGCTGATCGGGGGCATCCTCGGCTTCCTGATCTGGGTCGAGATACCGGCCTGGACGACCGTGGGGGGGGCCGTGATCGTGATCGTCGCCGGGCTGTACAACCTGCACCGCGAAAGGGTGCGCCGCGCCGAAGAACGGCGGGACGGCTAGTGCCGCTGCGCCACGACATCCGCCGTGGCGCCCTGCTGATGCTGGGCGCCACGGCGCTCTTCACCATCATGTCGGCGCTGATCAAGGGCCTGAGCAGCAACATCCACTTCATCGAGACGATGTTCTTCCGATCCGCCTTCGCCCTGCCGGTGATGTTCGTCATCGCCGCGCGGGGGCGCGACTGGGGGCTGCTGCGCACGAAGCGCTTCCCCGGCCATGTCGTGCGCGCCTTCACCGGCACCATGGCGCAGGGCTGTTCCTTCTATGCGCTGACCGTCCTGCCGCTCGCGGAACAGACGGCGCTGACCTACACCACGCCGCTGTTTGTCACCCTGCTCTCCATCCCCTTCCTGGGCGAGAAGGTCGGCATCCACCGCTGGTCCGCCGTGCTGATGGGCTTCGTGGGCATCCTGGTGATCGCGCTGGGGCAGGGCGCCTTCCAGGGCGGTGGCATGCCCAGCACGGTGGTGCAGGTCGGCATGGCCGTGGCGGTGGCGCAGGGGGTGTGGTCGGCCATGACCACCCTGCTGGTGCGATCGCTCTCGGCCACCGAATCCTCGGCCACCATCGTGCTGTGGCAATCGCTGCTGATGACGCTGTTCACCCTGGTGGCCCTGCCCTTCGTCTGGGCCACGCCGAGCTTCTTCGAACTGGTGCTGCTGGTGCTGGTGGGGCTGATCGGCGGCGTGGCGCAGATCATGCTGACGGAAGCCTATGCGTCGACCCAGGTCTCCGCCCTCGGGCCCTATTCCTACACATCGATCCTGTGGTCGGTGGCGATCGGCTGGGTGGTCTTCTCGGATGCGCCGGGCTGGAGCACGCTGGCGGGCGCGGCGCTGATCGTCGCCTCCGGGCTCTATATCCTGCACCGGGAACTGCGCCGCAGCCGGCAGCGGAGGAACGAATGAGCATCCCCTTCCTCAAGGATGACACGCTGCCGCCGGGCGAGGTGCAGCAGGTCGCCCCCGGCGTGCGCCGCCTGCTCTGCGCCAACCCCGGACCCTTCACCTTCCGCGGCACCAACACCTGGATCATCGGGGAAGGGCTCTCGGTCGCGGTGCTGGATCCCGGGCCGGAGGACCCCGCGCATCTGCGTGCCATCCTGCGCGCGACGCATGGCGAGCGCATCACGCATATCCTCGTCTCCCATACGCATCGCGACCATTCGCCGGGCGTCGCCGCGCTGCGCGAGGCCACGGGTGCGACCAGCTTCGGCTTCGGCCCGCACCTGACACCGCCCGACCAGGGCGGGGAGGGCGGCGATCATGGCTTTCGCCCCGACGTGACCGTGCCCGACGGTGGGGAGGTCGGCGGGCTCGACTGGAGCCTGCGCGCCATCCACACGCCCGGGCATTGCGCCAACCACCTCTGCTTCGCGCTCGAGGGCACCGGCATCCTGTTCAGCGCCGACCACGTGATGTCGTGGTCGACCACCGTGGTCAGCCCGCCGGATGGCGACATGGCGGCCTATATGGCGTCGCTCGCGCGGCTGCGCGCGCGCGACGACCGGTTGCTGCTGCCCGGCCACGGCCCGCCGCTGCCCGACCCGCAGCCCTTCATGGCGGCGCTGGCGGCGCACCGGATCGAGCGCGAGGCGATGGTGCTGGACGCCCTGCGCGCGGCGAAGCGCGCCACCGCGCGCGACCTGGTGGGCGCGGTCTATGGCCCGGCGCTGGATGCGCGCCTGGTGCCGGCGGCGGCGCGCAGCCTGCTCGCGCACCTGGTCAAGCTGGCGGCGGAGGGTGAAGCGGCGCGCGACGGCGAGTCCTTCGAGGCGCGGTAGAGCAGATCCCGATCAGGTGGCATCGCCCGATCGGGTGACGATGCTCGCCAAGGCAACAGGCTGGAGGCGCCGCAGCGCGCCGAGGCGATGCGGCTCTTGCCCTCAGAGCGACGCCTCGGGATCCAGCCGGATCACGTAGGACCGCCAGTCGGCGCGCGCGGCGATGCGCTCATAGAGCGCGATCGCCCCGCGGTCGGCCTCGGGCACGATCCAGCGCAGGTGCGACCAGCCGCGCTCGCGCCCCAGCGCGCAGAGTGCTTCGATCATGGCGCGCGCGATGCCCCGCCCGCGGCTGTCCGGGCGGACGAACAGGTCGTCGAGCGCGCTGCAGCGCCGCGCGAAGACCGCCTCGGGCAGGTCGAAGAAGATGGCGAAGGCCAGGATGGCCTCGCCCTCCTGCGCCGCGAGCACCTCGGCGCGCGGATCGGCGGCGAGGAGTGCGGCGGCCGCGTCACCGGAGGCGGGGCGCGAGCCCGCCAGCGTGTCGCGCATCTCCGCCGCATAGGCTTCGAGCAGCGGTGCGAGGCGATGGCGCTGGTCCGGCGGCAGGGGCGCGATCATCATGCGGGACCTGGATGCGAAAGGGGCGCCGCCCGCCTGGGCGGACGGCGCCCCG
>NZ_JACADR010000429.1 GCF_016106005.1 Roseomonas rosulenta | reverse complement strand
CCACGCCGCGCATCGGCCAAGCGGCGGGCGACCTCGGCGCGCGCATGGAAGGCGCGATGCGTCCCCACCCGGTCGCGGTGCTGGCCGGCAGCGACATCCCCGACCTCCGCCCCGCCGACATCGCCGCGGCGATCCGCGCGCTCGGCCGCGCCGATGCCGTGTTCGGCCCGGCCGAGGATGGCGGCTACTGGCTGGTCGGCATGGGGCCGCGGCGGCCGGCGCGGCCCTTCGCCGGCGTGCGCTGGTCCAGCGCGCACGCGCTGGCCGACACGCTGCGCAATTTCGCCGGGCGGCGCGTGGCGCTGCTGCGCCGCCTGCAGGACGTGGACACCGCCGCGGACCTCGCGGCGCTGCGGGCTCGGGCATGAAGCCGCCGCGCCCGCCGCGCATCCTGGTGCAGGTGCTGGCCACCGCGGCCGCGCTGCTGCTGGCCAATGCCGCGCTGTCCTTCACCGAGCATCCCTGGCTGCTGCCCTCGCTCGGCGGGTCCTGCGTGATCCTGTTCGGCATGCCGCGCGGCATCATGGCGCAGCCGAGGTCCTTCATCGGCGGCCACCTGATCGCGACGGTGGTGGGGCTTGTGTTCCGCATGGGGCACGACGCGCTGGGCGGGCCGGTGGGGCCGTGGATCGCGCTCGCGGTGGGCGTGGCGCTGGCGGCGATGGCGGTGACGCGCACCATCCATTCCCCGGCCGGCGCCAACCCTGTGGTGGTCTTCGCCGAGGGGGCGGGGTGGGGCTTCCTCGCCACGCCGCTGCTGCCCGGGCTCGCGACGCTGTTCCTGGTGGCCTGGGCGGCGAACAACCTGCCGAGGCCCTGGGGCGCGGGGCCCTGGCCGCGCTTCGCCGGGCGGGGCTGACGCCGGCGGCCCCGCTGGCTGCGCCGCAGGTCAGCCCACCGCGCCCGTCCCCAGCATGTCCGCCCAGTCCGGCCGGCCATTGTCGCGCGCCCGTCGCGCCGCGGCGTCCCAGTCGTAGTCGATCGCCAGCAGCTCGGCGCCCCAGCGGCCGTGCCGCAGCGTCAGGATGGCATAGCGCGCATGCGGGGAACGGTATTCGAGCCCGCCCGCGGCCGGGCTGTCGGCGAAGGCGGGGCAGCCGACGCTGCCGGGGTTCAGGATGACCACGCCGCCAGGCCCCTGCACCAGCGCCTGACGATGGCTGTGCCCGCACAGCACCACCCCCGGGCGCGCCGCATCGCCGAGCCGGGCCGCCACGGTGGCGCGCGGCGCCGGCACCAAGTGCCCGTCGCGCTGTTCCTCCAGCAGGTAGGTCGTGTCGTCCGCCGGAGTGCCGTGGACCGCTAGGATTTCGGGCGCCACGTCCAGCGTCGCTGGCAGGGCGTGCAGCCAGGCGCGTTCGGAGGGCGAGAGCGCGTCGCGCGCGTAGCGCCCCGCCGGCGAGAGGTCCGCCGCGGGCCGGTCGAGGATCCAGCGATCATGGTTGCCGCGCACCGTGGGCAGGTCGAGCGCGACCAGCCGCGCAAAGGTCTCCTTCGGCCAGAGCGGGCCGGTGACGCAGTCGCCGAGGTTGACGACGGCGTCCACGGCGCGCGTCTCGATGTCGGCCAGCACCGCCTCCAGCGCCGCAAGGTTTCCGTGGATGTCGGAGATGACCGCGAGGCGCATGGCGTGGATCCCTGGCTGCGGCGGCGAGGCTACGCCAGGGCGCGCCCAGCCCGCCATTGGCGCCTGCACCCGGCCATGCCAGCCTGCCGCACCAGGAGGACACGCCCCATGACCCCGCCGCTGCGCTTCGGCCTGTTGCTGTTCCCGCGCCTGACCCAGCTCGACATGACCGGACCCTTCGAGGTGTTCTCGCGCATCCCGGGCGGGCAGGTGCACCTGGTGTGGAAGACACGCGACCCGGTGCGATCGGATACCGGCCTTGCGATGCTGCCCGACACGAGCTTCGCGGAGTGCCCGCAGCTCGACGTGGTCTGCGTGCCCGGCGGGCCGGGTGTCGCGGCGCTGATGGAGGACGAGGAGGTGCTGGCCTTCCTGCGCGCCCAGGCCGCTGGCGCGCGCTTCGTGACTTCCGTGTGCACCGGCGCGCTGGTGCTGGGCGCGGCCGGGCTGCTGAAGGGGAAGCGCGCCACGACGCATTGGGCGAGCCATGATTTCCTGGCCGCGCTCGGTGTCGTGCCGGAACATGGGCGTGTGGTGCGCGATGGCCGCTTCGTCACCGGCGGCGGGGTGACGGCGGGGATAGACTTCGCGCTGTCCCTGGCGGCGGAACTCGCCTCGCCCGAGGTGGCGCAGGCCATCCAGCTGCAGATCGAATACGCGCCCGCGCCACCCTTCGATGCGGGATCGCCCGAGACCGCGCCGCCCGGCGTGCTGGCCGCGGCGAAGGCGCGCGGCGCCACCATGCGCGCCGAGCGCGAGGCGCTGGTCGCGCGCGTCGCCGCCCGCGTCCCCTGATCGCGGTCCAGGGGAACGCTCTCCGGAGGGGCAGCGCCCCGCCGGTGCTCCTTCACCACATGGTCCTGGCCGCCCGTTCCGGCCATTCCCGGCCGTAGGCGTCGCCCCCGG
>NZ_JACADR010000428.1 GCF_016106005.1 Roseomonas rosulenta | reverse complement strand
AGAAGCGCCTCCGCCAAGCTCGCCTGTCCGATCCGACGCTGACCCATCTCCGCCTCACAACTGCCATCACCAGGCTCAGCGAATCAGCCCATCTGTCGCTCAGCAAGGCGTTTCGCAGGGATCTCCTAGAGGGCTCAAAGCATGGCGGCGTTGATTAAGTTCTCACTGAATGCCTGTTGGACACCGGGTGTGGACGCGAGTTTATCCAAGGGCCGCGAGAAGCATGCAATATTGACAGATGAGGCCGAAGCGCGATCCCCCTATCGCAGTTTTGATTTCGGATTCAAAGTAATTCGCTTCGAATTAGAAGAAGTTCGGAATGAATTCTGGCTGACAACCAACCACAGAACTATTGTGGATATTCTGCCCGTTGTCGGGCGCTGGGGTTGTTCAGCTGAATTCAAGCATATCGTTTAATCATTTGAGCCTGATCTGCATCAATTTTTCCCGATTAACATCCGACGCCGAAACGGCAAGCCGATATTTCGCCTTGATGGCCGAGAGGTAGGGCCAGGCCAGTACTACATCATGAATCCTCTTCAACAGATCGATGCTCTGTTGCCGGAGCAGTGTATTGGCCAACTGGGGCAGCGGCGCCAGTCACGCCGCGAGGTGATGCCTGATATCGACGATCTGTGTGTCTCGCGCGGCGCAATCGAGGGCCGGCACCTGTGGCTCAACACCCCGTTCTTGGGAGGCGGTCGGATCTTCGTTTCCGACACACTGCTGGCCGCAATGCGGGCGAAGGAACTCAAGGGCTTTGTCGTGCGCGAGGTGCGGGAGTTGTAGGCCGCCCCAGACTTCGCCGCGCCCGAGGCCGGACAGCCCGGCGCTGCGGCGTGCCTTCGAGGAGCTGGAATTCTTCACCAAGGAGTTCCGCATCCTGGGCGCGTATCCGGCGCATGCGTACAGGCTGGAGCAGGCGGCGGCGGGGGATTGAGGGGCGGCTTCTAGCAGCCACGGAGGGCACGCTTGGCGGCGATCATCGCATTCTCGCACGATCCGAGATTTTCGCCGGATGTCCGGGGGGCGCTGAAGGAAGGACCGGCTGCGAGCGGTGTGCTCACCGACGCCGCCTATGAGCGATGCCGCTGGCTCGGTATGGACTTCGGCAACAAGGGCATCTGCTTCGACCCGGCCGACGTGAAGACCGAGTTCTGGCTTACATCACGGCAGAAGGCGCTCGCCGACTTTCTTCCGGTCGTGGCCCGATGGGGCGTCTCGGCAGAATTCCGGGACGTGGTGGAAGCTTTCGAGCCTGAGCTGCACCAGTTCTTCCCGATCATGATCCGCCGCCCCAACGGCAAGCCGATCGAGCGGCATGACGGGCGGGAAGTCGCACCGGGCCAATACTTCATCATGAACCCGCTGGTGCGCATCAACGCGCTGCTGCCTGAGGAATGCATTGGCAAGCAGGGACAGCGCCGCAAGACCCTGAACGAGGTGCTGCGCACCGTCGACGACCTGTGCGTCTCGCGGGCGGTGATCGCGGGCCGACACCTGTGGGTGGATGCGTACTTCGGGGGAGGTGAACTCTTCGTCTCGGACGCGTTCCTCGCCGCGGTCGAGGAGAAGGGGCTGAAGGGCTTTCGCGTGCAGAAGGTGCGGGAGGCGTAGGCCGCGCGCCCGGAGTTCGCAGCGACCGACCCCGGACGCGCACGCGGCGCGCCCCTCAGAACCGCCTGAGCGGCACCCGCCACGCCAGCACCGCCCCCACCGCCGTGAGCACCGCCGCTGTCGCGAACAGCCCGCGGAACGCCTCCGCCAATTCGCCCCGCAGCGCCGCCGCCGCCTCAGGCCCCAAGGCCGCCAGATACCCCGGCCCCTCCGCCACCAGCCGCTGGAACGCCGCGCCGGAACCGGTCGCACTCACCGCCATGAACACCGCCGCCGCCACCACCGCCGTGCCCGTCGCAGCCCCGATGTTGCGCGAGAACGCCACCCCGGCCGAGGCCGCGCCCAGCCTCTCCCGCCCCGCCGCCGCCTGCGCCGTCACCTGCACCACCGGATAGGAGGTGCCCGAGCAGAACGACGCCGCTGCCAGCAGCGGCAGGAAGGCCGGCAGCGGCAGGTCGGCGGCCGTCACCGCCAGCACCGCCCAGATCAGCGCGCCGACCGGCAGGAACAGCGTCGGCCAGCGCATCGCATGCCCGCTGCGCGCCACCATCCGCCCGGAGAAGAAGGCGCCCGAGGCCCCGCCCACCGACATCGCCACCAGCATCAGCCCCGAGGGCCCCGGCGCCATGCCCCGCACCGTCTGCAGCCAGGCCGGCAGGAAGGAGATCATGCCCACCTGCGCCCCCACCACGCAGGCCGAGAGCAGGTAGGCCCGCCAGATCGACGCCTCGCCGAAGACCGAGAGCGGCAGCAGCGGGTCGCGGGCCGCGCGCTCGATCCGCAGCAGCACCACCACCGCCCCCGCCGCGACCACCGCCAGCCCCGCCGCCAGCGGCGCCAGCGCGGGGTCGAGCCGCCGCGCGCGATCGAGCGCCACCAGCGCGCAGCCCACCGCCACCACGAACACCGCCAGCCCCACCCAGTCGAAGCGCAGCGCCGCCTCGC
>NZ_JACADR010000427.1 GCF_016106005.1 Roseomonas rosulenta | reverse complement strand
TGGGCGGCGCCGGCGGCCCCGGCCGCCCCGCCGCTCGAGGTGGGGAGCCTGCGCGCCCGCCTTGCGGCCTCGCCGATGGCGTCGCTGCCCGCACCGCTGCCGATCCGGTCGCCGCGCTGACCTCGCGCGCCCTCGCGCCGGGCGATAGACTGCTGCTCGACACGGAGGAACCGCCATGACCGACGCCTGCATCGTGGGCTGGGCCCATTCCGCCTTCGGCAAGCGCGAGGACGCGCCCGATCTCGAGACGCTGATGGCCGGCGTCGCGCGCGCCGCCATCGAGGATGCCGGCATCGCGCCGGAGGAGATCGATGCCGGCTTCGTCGGCGTCTTCGGCGAAGGCTTCACGCCGCAGGGCTTCCCGGCCTCGCTGGTGCTGCAATCCGTGCCCGAGCTGCGCTTCAAGCCGATCACGCGCATGGAGAATGCCTGCGCGACGGGGTCGGCCGCGATCCATGCGGCGCGGGACTTCATCGCCGCCGGCCGCGGGCGGCTCGCGCTCGTGGTGGGCGCGGAGAAGATGACCTCGACCCCCGGGCCCAAGGTCGGCGACATCCTGCTGACCGCCTCCTATCGCAAGACCGAACAGGACATCGAGGGCGGCTTCGCCGGCGTCTTCGCCCGCATCGCCGAGGCGTATTTCCAGAAGCATGGCGACCAGTCCGATGCGCTGGCGGCGATTGCCGCCAAGAACCACCGCAACGGCGTGGACAATCCCTGGGCGCAGATGCGCAAGGATCTCGGCTACGCCTTCTGCCGCACCGAGAGCGAGAAGAACCCCTTTGTCGCGCGTCCGCTCAAGCGCACCGACTGCTCGCTGGTGAGCGACGGGGCGGCGGCGCTGGTGCTGGCCGATGCCGACACGGCCGCGGGCCTGGCCAAGGCGGTGCGCTTCCGCGCCGCGGTGCAGGTCAACGACTTCCTGCCGATCGCGGTGCGCGACATCACCCGCTTCGAGGGCGCGCGCGAAGCCTGGGCGCGCGCCTACGCGCAGGCCGGCATCGGCGTGGGCGACCTCTCCTTCGTCGAGACGCATGACTGCTTCACCATTGCCGAACTGATCGAATACGAGGCGATGGGCCTGGCTGCCGAGGGGCAGGGTGGGCGCGCCGCGCTGGAGGGCTGGACGGCGGCCGGCGGGCGGCTGCCGGTGAACCGTTCCGGCGGGCTGAAGTCGAAGGGCCACCCGATCGGCGCCACCGGCGTCTCGATGCATGTGCTGGCGGCGATGCAGCTGACCGGCGCGGCCGGGGCCATGCAGCTGCCCAGGGCGGAGCTGGGCGGCGTGTTCAACATGGGGGGCGCGGCGGTCGCGAACTACGTCTCGATCCTGGAGCGAGCCCGGTAGCATCCGCCGGGCGTGAATGCGCCGTGAAACCAGATACTTTGTGTTGATGGCCTCGATAATCGCGCTTTAGTTGAATTCCGGTCGGGCTGCCGTCCGCCGGTCTCGGCGAGGAGCGTGCGATGTCCGGAACCTGGTACGACACGAACGGCAATCCGCGCGACGTGAACGCCCCGACAGAGGGTGATGATTCCTGGGTCGGCACCGAGGGCCCCGACTTCAACCTCAACGACGACGGCGATCCCGTGCCGACGGTCTTCGCCGGTCTCGGCAATGACGTGCTGGTCGGCCTGGGCGGCGATGATCGGCTTGTCGGCAACGAGGATGACGACAGTCTTTTCGGCGGCGACGGCAACGACGAGCTGTCCGGCGGCTCGGGTGACGACTGGCTCGATGGCGGCGCCGACGACGACTTCATGGACGCCCAGCCGGGCAACGACACCATGATCGGCGGTGCGGGCAGCGACACGGTCGTCTTCAACGGCGCCCCCGGGGACTACAGCTGGGTTCAGGTCCCGGGCGGCTGGCGGGTCACCGACAACGTCACGCTCATCGGCAGCGACGACGGCAGCGACTTCGTCGCCGAGGATGTCGAATTCGTCCAATACAACAACGACGGCGGCGAACCCTCGACCATGCCCGTGCCATGCTTCGCCGCCGGCACCCGCATCATGACGTCGCGTGGCGAGGTGCCGGTGGAGGAACTGCGCGCGGGCGACCTGGTCGTGACGCTCGGGCTGCAGGGGTCCTGGCTGCGGCCGGTCCGCTGGGTCGGCCGGCGCAGCGTCGATTGTCGCCGCCATCCGCGCCCCATGGCGGTGCTGCCGGTGCGGATCCTGGCCGGCGCGCTCGGGGACGGCGCGCCCCATCGCGACCTCGTGGTCTCGCCCGACCATGCGCTTTATGTGGAGGGTGTCCTGGTGCCGGCCGCGGCGCTGCTCGATGGCGTCGGCATCCTGCGCGACGCGGCGGCGCGCAGGGTGCGCTACTTCCATGTGGAGCTCGACGCGCACGACGTGCTGCTGGCCGAGGGCGCGGCTGCGGAATCCTGGCTCGACTGCGACAACCGGGCGCAGTTCGAGAATGCCGGGCTCGTGGTGGCGCTGCATGCCGACTTCGCCCCGCCGGCGGGGCCCCCGCGGGGCTGCGCCGCGCGCGTCGAGGCGGGTGCTGCGCTCGAGCGGATCCGGCTGCGGCTTGCCGCGCGTCGGGCGCCTGCGCGGCGGCGGCGGC
>NZ_JACADR010000426.1 GCF_016106005.1 Roseomonas rosulenta | reverse complement strand
GCCCGCGGCGAGGCCAGCAGCACCCGCCAGCGCCGCGGCACGCAGACGGCCTCGGCCTCGGGCAGCCGCCGCGGGGCGCGCCCGGCCGCCGCGCCGGCCTCCGTCACCCAGTGATGTGCGCGGCGTAACCCGCGCCGCGTCTCCGCACATCACGGACGACGCAGGGGGGCCACCGCGCCCCCCTTTTTCGTTCCCGGCGCCAAGGTCGCGGCCGCAGCCGGCAAGCCAGCTGGCGGCAAGGCGCGACACGTGGTCCGTGGCACCGATCCGGCACGGCCGCGGCGGGAGGGGCACCAGTTTAAAACCGTCGTGCCCGGACGTCAGTCGCCGATCGCCCCGCCGTCGCGCTTGACGATGGCGATCACCGAGGGCCGCGGCGGCACGCCCTCGGCGAAATCCGGCCAGCGCGTCGAAGGCCGTTCGAAGGTCGACCCCGGATCCTCGCCGGGATGCTGGATCGCCAGGAACACCGTGCGATCATCCGGCGTAAAGCAGGGCCCGCAGACCTCCGCCCCCGTGGGCGCCTGGTAGAACAGCCGCGTCAGTGCCCGCCCGTAGCCGGCCGTGTCGGCCGCATAGAGCCCATCCGCCACGCCGGCATTCTCAGGCGCGCCATCGGTCGCGATCCAGATCCGCCCCTTGCTGTCGAAGGCGCAGTTGTCCGGGCAGGACAGCCAGCCCTGGTCCGAGACCGCGCGGTGGTACTGCGTGCCGGGATCCACACCCGGCTTGCCGGCGGCGATGAAGATGCCCCAGCGCGCCTCGGTCGCCGCGTGATCGACGCGCGGCGTGCCCGCGCCCGGCGGAATGATCTCGAGGATATGACCGTGGTTGTTGCGCGCGCGCGGATTGGCCCCGCTCGCCTGCTGCGCCGTGCGGCGGTTGTTGTTTGTCAGCATGACATAGACGCGCCCGTTCACCGGGTTGGTGTCCACGTCTTCCGGCCGGTCCATCGGCGTCGCACCGAGCAGCGTCGCGGCGCGGCGCGTCTCGATCAGCACGTCGGATTGCGAGGCGAAGCCGTTCGCCGCCGTCAGCGGCCCCTGGCCGAACACCAGCGGCAGCCATTCCACGCGGCCGTCGTCGTGGAACTTCCCGACATAGAGGATGCCGTCATCCATCAGGTCGCGGTTCGCCGCGCGGTCATTGGGGTTCCAGGGGCGCGCGGTGACGAACTTGTAGACGAATTCGAAGCGCTCATCGTCCCCGGAATAGAAGGCCACGCGGCCATCGGCGCTGACCGCATGCGTCGCCCCCTCATGCTTGAAGCGCCCGAGCGCGGTGCGCTTCACCGGGATGCTCTCGGGGTCGTAGGGGTCGAACTCCACAACCCAACCGAAGCGGAAGGATTCGTTCGGTTCCTTCTCGACGTTGAAGCGGTCCTGGTGGCGCCACCAATTGTACCAGCTGTCGGTCGAGATGCCGTAGCGGCGCATGATCTCGGCATGCGGCGTCTTCGCCGGATCGCCGCCGAAATAGCCGTTGAAGTTCTCCTCCCCCGTCAGCACCGTGCCCCAGGGCGTATTGCCGCCGGCGCAGTTGTTGAGCGTGCCGAGCACGCGCATCCCCGTGGGGTCGGCGCTGGTCTTCATGCGCTCGGCACCGGCGGCAGGGCCGGCGATGCGCATCGGCGTCTCGCCGGTGATGCGCCGGTTGTGGCGGCTTTCCTTCACGTAGCCCCAGCTGCCGCCCTCGCGCTTCACCTCGATGACCGACAGGCCATGCGCCATCGTCTCGGCGCGGGTCTGCGGGCCGTTCGACCGCGTGCGCGCCTCGCGCCCTGATCCCATGCCGGGGAACATCAGGTTGGTGTTGGTGTATTCGTGGTTCACCACGAGCAGCCCGTGATCGGCCGTGCGGCTGCCCTGGGGCAGCGGGAAGAAATCGAGGTAGTCGCAGTTGTAGCCGAATTGCCGCGCCTGCGCGGCCTCGGTCACGTTGCGCGCATCGAAAGGCGGCGCATCGGGCAGCACCGGGTCGCCCCAACGGATGACCACCTGGCGGTCATAGCCCTCGGCCACGGCATCGGTCTGCGCCATCTGGTGGCGCAGTTCGGAGAAGGTCAGCGTGGAGGGCCCGCCCTGGCGCGGCACCGCGAGCTGAGCGGCACTTTCCTCCGGCAGCGAGGCGGCAAGCGCCGCGGCGGCCGCGCCTGCCCCGAGCAGGACGCGCCGGCCGTAGCGCGCGGCGATCACCTCGCCGATGGGGCGGCGCGGATCGGGGTTCGACCCGACATCCTCCGAGGCGTCGATGGCGGGGTCCTGGTTCTCGTTGAAATCGGGCATGGCGTCCTCCCTGCGGCGGAGGGGACCATGGGCGCCGGGCGATGGGAACCGGGAAAAGCGTGAAGCCTCTGCGACAGCGCGGGTCAGCGCGCCAGCGTCACCACCGTGCTGCGCGGCGGCTCGTCCGGCCGCATGTTCGGCCAGCGCGTCGCCGGCTCCGCCCAGTTCGCACTCGGCGTGGCACCCGGATGCGCGACGGCCGCCAGCAGCGTGCCGTCCGGCGCGGGCAGCGCCCCGCCCAGCGCCGCCCCCACTGGCGCTGCCAGCACAGATCGGAAGGGCACGCGTCCGGACTCCAGTCAGGGCTA
>NZ_JACADR010000425.1 GCF_016106005.1 Roseomonas rosulenta | reverse complement strand
GGAGTCGGCTCTGGAGACCTAGCCGTGACTGGGGTCCGGACGTGCGCCCCTCCGATCCCGGCCGCCGCACAGCTGCGCGGCCTGCCGCCCGAGGCGCTGCGCGCACGCCCCGTCATCCGGCGCGGGCTGCGCCAGGGTGACCTCGCGGCCTTCGGCGAGGAGGACAGCGTGGTGATCGGCGCGCGCCTCGCGCAGCGCATGCGCCTGCAGCCCGGCGATACGCTGACGCTGGTGCTGCCCCAGGCGCGCGGCGGCGACTTCACCGAGGCCCCGCGCCAGCGCGCGCTGCGGGTGGTCGCGACCTTCGATGTCGGCATGCCGGAGGTCGATGGCCGCACCATCTTCGTGCCCATCGCCACCGCGCGATCCCTGTTCGGCCTGAACGACGACGCGACCCAGGTCGAAGTCCTGGTCGCCGACCCGTCGCGCGTCGCGGCCCTGACCACCGAGGTGCGCGCCCTGCTGCCCGGGCTGCGCGTGTCCGACTGGCAGCGCGCCAACAGCAGCATCTACGCCGCGGTGGTGGTGGAGCGGAACGTGATGTTCCTGATCCTCACCCTCATCGTGGTGGTGGCGGCCTTCAACATCATCTCCTCGCTGACCATGCTGGTGAAGGACAAGGGGCGGGACATCGCCATCCTGCGCACCATGGGCGCGCCGCGCGGGGCGGTGCTGCGCATCTTCATCCTCTGCGGCGCCACGATCGGCTGCGGCGGCACGCTGCTGGGCTTCGGGCTCGGGCTCGGCATCGCCACCAATTTCCCCGCACTCAAGGCGCTGCTGATGCAGATCGAGGCCTCCGTCGCGCTGCCGGCCGAACTGCGCTTCCTCATGTCGCTGCCATCGGTCGTGGATGCGCGGGAGGTGGCGGCGATCGTCGCGATCGGCTTCGCGCTGTCGCTGCTGGCCACGCTTTGGCCCTCTTGGCGCGCTGCGCGGATCGACCCGGCGGAGGCGCTGCGCCATGGCTGAGGCGCGCGCCTTCGGTGCCTTCGAACGCGCGGTGGCCGGGCGCTACCTGCGCGCGCGCCGGGGCGAGCGCGCCGTCTCCCTCATCGCGGGCTTCTCGCTGGCGGGCATCGCACTCGGCGTCGGCACGCTGATCGTGGTGCTCTCGGTGATGGGCGGGTTCCGGCAGGAACTGCTCGGCCGCATCGTGGGGCTGAACGGGCATCTCGGCGTGGTGGCCGCGGAAGGCACGCTGCGCGACTACGACGACATCGCGCGCCGCATCCGCGCCCTGCCGGAAGTCACCACGGCCGTGCCCACGCTGGAGGGCCAGGTGCTGCTGACCACCGATGCGGGGGCCTCGGCCGGCGGCCTGGTGCGCGGCATGGCGCCGGCCGACCTGCGGGCCCGCGCCATCATTGCGGACAACATCCGCGCCGGAAGCCTCGATGCATTCGAGGGCGACGACGCCATCGCCATCGGCACGGTTCTGGCGCGGCGCCTCGACGTGACGGTGGGCGACCGCGTGACGCTGGTCTCGCCGGAGGGCCGCGTCACCGTCTTCGGCACCGTGCCGCGGCTGCGCGCCTATCGCGTGGTGGCGATCTTCGAAGTGGGCATGCAGGACTACGATGGCGGCTTCGTCTACCAGCCGCTCGCGGCCGCGCAGGTCTTCTTCCGCCAGCCGGCCCAGGTCAGCCAGATCGAGGTGCATCTGCGCGACCCGGCACTGTCCTACGCCGCCGCCGATGGCATCCGCCGCGCGCTGGCCGGCCGGCCGATCGTCATCCTCGACTGGCAGCGGGCCAATTCCGGCTTCTTCCAGATCGTGGAAGTGCAGCGCAACGTGATGTTCCTGATCCTGACGCTGATCATCCTGGTCGCCGCCTTCAACATCATTTCCTCCCTGATCATGCTGGTGAAGGACAAGGGGCGCGACATCGCCATCCTGCGCACCATGGGGGCGGGCAGGGGCGCGGTGATGCGCATCTTCCTGCTCTGCGGTGCCGCGATCGGCGGTGTGGGCACGGCGGTCGGCTTGGCGCTGGGCCTGCTCTTCTGCGCGAATATCGAGGCGATCCGCCAGGCGCTGATGCGCGCCACCGGCACCACCGTGTTCGACCCCGAGATCTACTTCCTCACGCGCATCCCGGCCGTGGTCGATCCGTGGGAAGTGGCGCAGGTTGCGGGGCTTGGCCTCGCCTTGTCGCTGGTGGCCACGGTGTTTCCCTCCTGGCGCGCCGCGCGCCTCGATCCCGTGGAGGCGCTCCGCAGTGAATGACCATCCGCCGCTGCGCCTCGCGGGCGTGGAGCGCCGTTACCGCACCGAGGCGGGCGAACTGCCCGTGCTGCGCGGCGCGGACCTCACGCTCGTCGCGGGGGAGATCGTCGCGCTGGTGGCGCCGTCGGGCACCGGCAAGTCCACGCTGCTGCACCTGGCCGGCCTGCTCGAGAGGCCCGATGACGGCGAGGTCTTCGTGGCCGGCCGCGCCGCCGGCTCGCTCTCGGATGACGCGCGCACGGCGATCCGCCGCACCACCATCGGCTTCGTCTACCAGTTCCATCACCTGCTGCCGGAGTTCACGGCGGAGGAGAACATCGCCCTGCCGCAGATGGCCGCCGGTGTCGCCCGCGGCGCGGCCGGCGCGCGGGCGC
>NZ_JACADR010000424.1 GCF_016106005.1 Roseomonas rosulenta | reverse complement strand
TGCCTGGGCCGGGCGCTGGCCGGGCGGCTGCGCCTGCCCCTGCTGGGGCTGGCCCGGGACGAACCATTGCTGCTGGCCCTGCGCCGCGACGGGCAGGGCGATGGTGGCGCCGATCAGGGCGACAGGCAGGAATCGAAACATGTCAGGCAGGATCCTGGTTCAGAAACGGGTGCCGAAGCCGAGGCGGAAGACCTGCGTCTGGTCGTAGGACTTCTTCACGAGGGC
Organism: Roseomonas rosulenta; assembly: GCF_016106005.1. GTDB lineage: Bacteria > Pseudomonadota > Alphaproteobacteria > Acetobacterales > Acetobacteraceae > Neoroseomonas > Neoroseomonas rosulenta. The sequence goes on along the minus strand of NZ_JACADR010000424.1, from coordinate 2,383 downwards.
CTGGGCGAGGTCGATGTTGATCAGGCCGATCGGGCTGCGCCAGGAGATGCCCACGCCCGCGCCGACGCGCGGCGTGGCATCGTCGCGCACGCAGTTGGGCACGCTCGTCGGGCAGCCGGTGTCGTTCACGCTGCCCGGCAGCCCGAAATTGGCGCCGGCATCGACGAAGGCACGGCCGATGAAGCCGAGCTCGCTTGGCAGCGGCAGCGGGAAGCGGAACTCTGCCGAGGTGGTCCACAGCGTCTGGCCGCCCAGCGCGTCGTTGGTCGAGATGTCGCGCGGGCCCGCGCCACCCAGTGCGAAGCCGCGCAGGTTCTCCCCACCCAGGAAGAAGCGGTCGACGATGCGCGTGTCGGTGTCGCCATAGGGCGCGAGGTAGCCCGCGCCGGCCGCCAGGACGAGCACGTAGTCGGGGTCGCCCAGCAGCCGCTCGAAGGGGACGTAGTACTGGGCGTCACCGCGGAAGCGCACATAGGAGATGTCGCCGCCCAGGCCGGCCCAGTCGGCGCCTACGCGCACCACATAGCCGTCGCGCGGCTCGATCCTGCTGTCGCGGCGGTCGTAGGTGACGGTGGTCGAGACCTGGCTCAGCAGGGTACGACCGGCCTGCTCCTGGATGAAGCGGGAGGTGTTGGCATCGACATCCGTCAGTTCGCGATCGACCAGCGAGTAGGACCAGGACTGGCGCAGCCGCTCGTTGATCTCGTAACCCATGCGCAGCGCGAAACCGGCGCGGCGCTCGTTGTAGCCGGAGGTGGACTGAAGGTTGCGCTGCACGAGGAACACGTCGGCACCGGCCGCAAGGTTGCGGTCGAGGAACTGCGGGTCGGTGACCGAGATGTCCACCTGGCTGCGCCGCTGCGCGAGCGTCACGTTGAGGCGCGCATCCACGCCGGTGCCGAGCAGGTTGCGCTCGCGCAGGCCCACATCGGCGAGGAAGCCGGCGTCGGTCGAGTAGCCGCCGCCAATGGTGAATTCGCCGGTCGCGCGTTCGGTCACCTGGGTGTTCAGGATCACCCGGTCCGGCGACGAGCCCGGCGCCGAGTTGATCTGCACGTCCGAGAAATAGCCCAGCGAGCGGATGCGCTCGCGCGAGCGGCGGACCTGCTGCACCACCAGCGGGTCGCCCTCGGCCAGGCGGAACTCGCGACGGATCACGCGGTCCTGGGTGCGGGTGTTGCCGGTGATCTCGATACGCTCGACGAAGGCGCGCGGGCCCTCGGTGATCTCGAAGGTGAGGTCGACGGTGCGCGCCTCGCGGTTGCGCACCACGCGCGGTTCCACGTTCGCGAAGGGGAAGCCGCGCGTCGCAAGCAGTTCGGTCAGCTGCGTGTCGGCGCGCTCCACCGCGTCGCCGTCGTACCAGTCCCCGGCCGATATCGGGATCTCGCGCTGCAGCCCCGCGGGGTCGAGCCCGCGCAGCGAGCTGTTGATCTCGAGCTTGCCGATCCGGTAGCGCGGGCCTTCGCTGATCGTATAGGTCAGGAAGAAGCCGCTGCGGTCGGGGGCGAGCTCAGCCGTCGCGCCGGTGATCTCGACGTCCGCGTAGCCCTGGCGCAGGTAGAAGCGGCGCAGCAGCTCGCGGTCGAAGGCGAGGCGGTCGGGGTCGTAGTTGTCCGAGGTGGACAGCAGCCGGTACCAGGCCTGCTCGCGCGTCGCGATGACCTCCCGCAGGCGGCTGTCGGAATAGTTCTCGTTGCCGACGAAGCCGATGCGCGAAACAAGGGCGATGTTGCCCTCGGTGATCTCGAAGACGACGTCCACGCGGTTCTGGTCGAGCTCGATGATCTTGGGCTCGACGGTGGCGCCAAAGCGGCCGCGCCGGGCATAGATCTCGAGGATGCGCTGGCGGTCGGCCTGTGCCGCTGCGGGCGTGAAGACCGATCGCGCGCGCAACTGGACCTCGCCGCGCAGGATTTCGCTCGTGATGCGGCGATTGCCTTCGAAGCCCACGCGGTTGACCAGCGGGTTCTCGACCACGCGCACGATCACGCGGTTGCCTTCGGGGCGGACCTCGACGTCGCGGAACAGGCCGGTGGCGAAGAGCGCGCGCAGGCTGCGGTCGAGCCGGTCCGGATCGGCCGTCTCGCCGGGCTGCACCAGCATGTACGAGCGGATGGTGTCGGTCTCGATGCGCTGGTTGCCCTGCACTTCGATGGCGGCCACGCGCCCGGGCGCCTGCGCCGAGGACGGGACCGCCAGCACAAGGGTGGCGAGGACGAGGAGGAGGGTGCGCAGCCTGGTCAACGAATCGGCACCTGATCTTGGGGCGGGCGATGGGGGCCGGACACTAGCGGAGGCCCCCCCTCAGGGAAACCCCGGCCTTGTGGGCCGGGGTTTCCCTGAGGGGCTATTCGGATGCCCTCAGGCGCCGGGCGCCGGC
>NZ_JACADR010000423.1 GCF_016106005.1 Roseomonas rosulenta | reverse complement strand
AGTCCGGACCCGTGCTCTTCCGATCCCCCGGGCTGCGCGCGCCGCGCCGGGTGGTGGTGGTGGCGTCGCTGCCGCGCACCGCGACCGGGAAGGTGCAGCGGGACAGGCTGGCGGCGCTCGCCGGGGGCGGCTGACCCCGCTGGCGCGGGCGGGTGCGGCGCCCCATCTTGGCGGCCATGAACCTGATCGCCCCCGGCCCCGTGCTGTTCATGCCGCAGAAGCGGCCCGCGCCGCCCTCGGAGAAGCGGCTCAAGGTCGTCTCGCCCTTCGAGCCAAATGGCGACCAGCCGGCGGCGATCCGTGAACTGACCGCCGGGTTGCAGGCCGGCGAGCGTGACCAGGTGCTGCTGGGCGTCACCGGCTCCGGCAAGACCTTCACCATGGCCAAGGTCATCGAGGAACTGCAGCGCCCGGCGCTGGTGCTGGCCCCGAACAAGACCCTGGCCGCGCAGCTCTATGGCGAGATGAAGTCCTTCTTCCCCGACAACGCGGTGGAATATTTCGTCAGCTACTACGACTACTTCCAGCCGGAAGCCTATGTCCCGCGCACGGACACCTACATCGAGAAGGATTCGCAGATCAACGAGCAGATCGACCGCATGCGGCATTCCGCCACGCAGGCGCTGCTCGAACGCAACGACGTGGTGATCGTCGCCTCGGTGTCCTGCATCTACGGCATCGGGTCGGTCGAGACCTACAGCCGCATGGTCGTTAAGCTCGAACGCGGCGGGCGGATCGACCGCGACGCGCTGGTGAAGGGCCTGGTCGAGCAGCAGTACCGCCGCAATGATTCCTTCTTCGCGCGCGGCACCTTCCGCGTGCGCGGCGAGAGCGTGGACATCTGGCCCTCGCACCTCGATGACCGCGCCTGGCGCGTCTCCCTGTTCGGGGACGAGATCGACGGCATCCGGGAATTCGACCCGCTGACCGGCGAGGTGACGAGCGAGATGGAACGCATCGCCGTCTACGCCAACAGCCACTACGTCACGCCACGGCCCACGCTCACGCAAGCGATCGCGCGCATCAAGGAGGAGCTGAAGGAACGCCTCGCGCAGCTCGAGGCCGAGGGCAAGCTTCTGGAGCGCCAGCGGCTCGAGCAGCGCACCATCTTCGACATCGAGATGATGGAGACGACGGGCTCCTGCAAAGGCATCGAGAACTATTCGCGCTACCTGACCGGCCGCAACCCCGGCGAGCCGCCGCCGACGCTGTTCGAATACCTGCCCGACAACGCCGTGCTGATCGTGGACGAGAGCCACGTCACGGTGCCGCAGATCGGCGGGATGTATCGCGGCGACTATGCGCGCAAGGCGATCCTGAGCGAATTCGGCTTCCGCCTGCCGAGCTGCACCGATAACCGCCCCCTCAAGTTCGAGGAATGGGACGCCTATCGCCCGCAGACCGTCTTCGTCAGCGCGACCCCCGGCCCCTGGGAGATGGAACGCACCGGCGGCGCCTTCGCCGAGCAGGTGATCCGCCCGACCGGCCTGGTCGATCCGGTCTGCGAGATCCGCCCCGTCGAAGGCCAGGTGGATGACCTGCTGGCCGAATGCCGCACCGTCGCGCAGGCCGGCGGGCGCGTGCTGGTCACGACACTCACCAAGCGCATGGCCGAGGACCTCACGGAATACATGACCGAGGCCGGCATCCGCGTGCGCTACCTGCATTCCGACGTGGACACGCTCGAGCGCATCGAGATCATCCGCGATCTTCGCAAGGGCGTGTTCGACGTGCTGGTCGGCATCAACCTGCTGCGCGAGGGCCTCGATATCCCCGAATGCGCCCTGGTCGCGATCCTGGATGCCGACAAGGAAGGCTTCCTGCGCTCCACGACCTCGCTGATCCAGACCATCGGCCGCGCGGCGCGCAACGCCGAGGGGCGCGTGGTGCTCTATGCCGACACCATGACGAACTCGCTGCGCAACGCGCTCGGCGAGACGGAGCGCCGACGTGCGAAGCAGATCGCCTGGAACACCGAGCACGGCATCACGCCCACCACCATTCGCCGCGAGATCGCCGATGTGCTGAAGGACGTCTCGCAGGGCGACTACGTGACGGTCGAGGCGGTCGAGGACGACAGCGCGGCCAACTTCGTCGGCAAGGACCTGCGTGCCGCGATTGCGGAACTGGAGCGCAAGATGCGCGCGGCGGCGGCCGAGCTGGAATTCGAGACCGCCGCGCGGCTGCGCGACGAGATCAAGCGACTGGAAGCCCTCGACCTCGGCCTGGAACCGAATCTCGCGGGTCGTTCGCTGCGCGAGGCCACGCCCAAGGCCGACTGGAAGCCCAAGCCGCTCGGCCCCGGCGGCGGCGGCTATGATCCGAAGAAGGGCAAGGGCGGGCGCCGGAAGAAGGCCGGCTGAAGCATTCGTGAATCCTGGGGCAGGCGCTGCCCCGGTTCTGCCCGATCGATGCCACACGCCGCGGTTGTGCTGGCGCGCATCGGACACAACACAAGGGAATCACGCATGTCCTGGACTTCCATCCGTGTCGCCGCCGTTGCGCTGCTGGGCCTTGGCGTCGCGGCCTGCGCCGACCCGGTCGGCCAGCGGGCGCTGATCGGCGGCGGCATCGGCGCCGCCGGCGGTGCCGGCATCGCGGCGCTGACCGGCGGCTCGCCGCTGGCAGGGGCGGCCATCGG
>NZ_JACADR010000422.1 GCF_016106005.1 Roseomonas rosulenta | reverse complement strand
ATAGGGTGACGGCCCCGCGGCGCTCGCGCACGCGCAGCGCCGCCGCCGCCTGGCGGACCGAGTCGGTCAGCGGCGTGGGGCCGCGCGCCGTGAGGCGATCCAGCGCCTGCCCCGCCGCGGCCGCATCCACCGGCCCGGGCTCGAGGATCATCTGGATGTCGCTGCACTGTCCCGCGCGCCGATGCCCATAGGCCATGAGCCCCACGCGGCTGCCGGCGGGGAAGCGGGTGAACATGCCGCGCACCGCCTCGCGCGCGATCTCGAGCTTGGTCCGGTCGCCGATGCGCCCCCACATCGAGGCCGACATGTCGAGGATGACGATGGTCTCGCCCTGCTGCTGCGCCGGCTGCGCGCGCGCGGGCGACGCGGCCATGCAGGCGAGTGCGAGGGCAAGGCCGAGGAGGTGGCGCATCTAGTTCCGGCTCCGTCGTTTGTCGCGGGGATTCTGATGTTGTCCCGCCATTGCGATGCCGAGCCGGGGTCGGGATGTCAACGAAACGGTTCATGGTCCCGCGGCATTCCGCGCCCGGGGCGCGTGCCATGCTGCGAAGCATCGCGGATCGCGGCGCCACGGGCTAGACGACGCCCGTGATCGACATCGACCTCCCGGTTGCCGAAGCCCTGCCGGCCCTCACCTCCGCGCTGCGCGCGGGGCCCAATGCCGTGCTGGTGGCCCCCCCGGGCGCGGGCAAGACCACGCTGGTGCCGCTGGTGCTGAAGGACGAGCCCTGGGCCGAAGACCAGCGGATCCTGGTGCTGGAACCGCGCCGGGTCGCGGCCCGCGCGGCGGCGCGGCGCATGGCGGACCTGCTGGGCGAGGGCCAGCCGGGTGGCACGATCGGCCTAGCCACGCGGCTCGATCGCCTGGTTTCCGAGCGCACGCGCGTGGAGGTCGTCACCGAGGGCCTGCTGGTGCGCCGCCTGCAATCCGACCCCGGCCTCGAGGGCGTGGCGGCGGTGCTGTTCGACGAGGCGCATGAGCGCAACCTCGACACCGACCTCGCGTTGGCGCTGTGCCTGGACCTGCAGGCGAATCTGCGCCCGGAGCTGCGCCTGCTGGCGATGTCGGCCACGCTGGATGGCGCGGCCTTCGCGCGGCTCATGGGTGCCGGGCCGCTTCCCGCCTCCGCGCGCTCCGGCGCGGCGCCGGTCATCGAGAGCCTCGGCCGCGCCTTCCCGGTGGACATCCGCTACCGCGCCCGCGACCTCAAGGAGTCACGCGACCTGCCGGAGGCCATGGCCGGCGCCGTCCGTGACGCGCTGCGCGACCACCCTGGCGACGTGCTCGCCTTCCTGCCCGGCTGGGGTGAGATCAGGCGCACGCAGGAGCGCCTGGCCGGGCTCGATGCGCTGGTCGTCCCCCTGCATGGCGAGCTCCCGCCCGCCGAGCAGGATATCGCCCTGAACCCTGCCCCGGACGGGCGGCGGAAGGTGGTGCTGGCCACCTCCATCGCCGAGACCTCGCTCACCGTGCCCGGCGTGCGCATCGTGGTCGATGGCGGGTTCCGCCGCGCGCCGCGGCTCGATGCCGCGACCGGCCTGTCGCGCCTGGCCACGCTGCGCATCGGCAAGGCGGCGGCGGAACAACGCGCCGGGCGCGCCGGCCGCCAGGCACCCGGCGTGGCGATCCGGCTCTGGACCGAGGCTCTGCATCGCGGCCTGCCGCAGGCCGACCGGCCGGAAATGCTGGAGGCGGAGCTGTCCTCCCTGGTGCTCGACTGCGCCGCATGGGGGGCGGACCCGGCGACGCTCGCCTTCCTCGATGCGCCGCCCGCCGGCGCCGTGAAGGCGGCGCAGGCGCTGCTGCGCGATCTCGATGCGCTGGATCGCGATGGGCGCATCACCGATGTGGGGCGCCGCATGGCGCGGCTCGGGACGCATCCGCGCCTCGCGCGCATGATGCTCGCGGCGGCGGATGACGGGGAGCGCGCGCTGGCCGCCGACCTCGCCGCGCTGCTCGAGGAACGTGACCCGATACGGGGCCGGGAGGCGCCGTCCGACATCCACCTGCGCCTGGACCTGCTGCATGGCCGTGACCGGGGCGACGCCGATGCGGGCGCCATCCACCGGATCCGCCGCGCCGCCGCGCTGCATCGCCGGCGGCTGCGCGTTCACGGCAGCGTGGCGGCCGAGGGCGATGCCGGGGCGCTGCTCGCGGCGGGCTTCCCCGATCGCATCGCGGCGAAGCGCGGCACCATGGACGGCGCCTTCCGCCTTGCCTCCGGCCAGGGCGCGCGGCTGCCGGTCACCGACAGGCTCGCACGCGCCCCGCTGCTGGCGGTCGCCGACCTCGAACTGCAGGGCACCGAGACGCGCATCCGCATGGCGACGCCGATCGATCGCGCCGTGCTGGAAGCCCGCTTCCCCGAACGCTTGCGGCGCGAGGACGGTGCCGCCTTCGACGCCCGCGCCGGCGCCGTGGTGGCGCGCCGCCGGCTGATGTTCGGCCCGCTGGTGCTCGAGGAATCGACGCAGCCCCATGCCGACCCCGCGGCCGTCGCGCTGGCCCTGGCCGAGGCCGCCGCCGAGCGCGGCCTGCGCGACCTGAATTGGACCGACGCCGCCCGCCAGGCCCAGGCGCGCATCGCCTGGATGCGGCGCGCCGAGGGCGAGGCCTGGCCCGACCTGTCGGACGCCGCGCTGGCGGCGACTGTG
>NZ_JACADR010000421.1 GCF_016106005.1 Roseomonas rosulenta | reverse complement strand
GGGCCAGCAATTCGGCCGGCGGCGGGGGTGGCGGGGCGGCGTCCATCGCAGGCGGCAGCGCGGGCTGGCCGGGGGAAGCGGCCGGGGCGCTCGGCGCGAGCGGCGGCAGCGTCGGCGAATCCAAGGGGACCGGCGGCGCCGCGGCGATGGGGGCAGGACCCGGCGGGCTCATCGGCATGCTTCGGTCCCCCGCCGTGCCAGAGGGGCGCACCGGCTCGGGCCGCATCTCGGGGTCGAGCGGATTGCGGCTTCGCTGGCGTTCCTCGGCCAAAGCCGCGGTCAGCGCGTCGCGCACCGCGGGGTCGGCCACCGCCGGGCGCGCCGGGATGGTGCCGAGGTTGGGGAAGGCCAGCTCGGTGCCGGGCGGCGGCTCGCGTCCCTCGAAGGCCGGGCCGGTGATCCGGGCGAAGAGCGGGCCGATCGCCGAGGGCCCCTGCCCCGGGCTGCACCCGCCCGCCAGCAGCACGAGCGCAAGCAGGACCGGCCGCGCTTGATCGACCCCTGCCCGGCCCCTACCGTGGCCCGACACGAACGCGTGGCCCGTCGTTACGGTCATGCCGCCTCTGTCCCCGTCACGCGGAAGCGGTAACCCGAATCGGCCGGTGCGCGAAGCCGGGCATGCCGCCCCACGGACCGAAACGCCACATGGCCGACAAGACTCCCTCCAACCCCGCCACCTTCCGGCTGCCCGACCCGGCGCTGGTCAGCCGCACCATGGCGGATGTGGCGGAGCGCGGGCAGCGCATCGTCTCCGACTTCCTGAAGCGCCAGGCGGGCGAATCGCCCGACCCCGATCCGCTCAAGATCGGCCATGCCTTCCTCGAGATGACGACGCGGCTGATGTCCAACCCTGCGCGGCTGGTGCAGGCGCAGCTCGGCTTCTGGCACGACTACCTGACCCTCTGGCAGAACACCGCGCGGCGCATGCTGGGCGAGGTGCCCGAACCGGTGATCGCCGAGGACGACAAGGACCGCCGCTTCAAGGACGACGCCTGGCGCGAGCACGAGGTCTTCGACTTCATCCGCCAGTCCTACCTGCTCTCGGCGCGCTACTTCCGGTCCGTGGTGGAAGGCACCGAGGGCCTCGAGCCCAAGACCGCGCAGAAGGTCGATTTCTACACGCGGCAATTCGTCGATGCGATGAGCCCGACCAACTTCCTGATGACCAATCCAGAGGTGCTGCGCCGCACCGCGGAATCGGGCGGCGAGAACCTGCTGCGCGGGCTGTCCAACCTTCTGAGCGACCTCGAGCGCGGGCGCGGCAAGCTTCGCATCCGCATGACCGACGACACCAAGTTCAAGGTCGGCGAGAACATCGCGGTGACACCCGGCAAGGTGGTGTACCAGAACGACCTGATGCAGCTGATCCAGTACGCGCCCACCACCGAAAAGGTGCTGAAGCGCCCGCTGCTGATCATCCCGCCCTGGATCAACAAGTTCTACATCCTCGACCTGCGGCCGAAGAACTCCTTCATCCGCTGGGCGGTCGAGCAGGGCCACACGGTCTTCGTCATCTCCTGGGTCAACCCGGATTCGAAGCTCGCCGAGAAGGGCTTCGACGACTACATGCTCGAAGGCCCCTACGCCGCGCTCGACGCGATCGAGCAGGCGACCGGGGAGAAGGGTGCGAACGTCATTGGATACTGTCTCGGCGGCACGCTGCTGGCCTCCACCCTCGCGCACATGGCGATGAAGCGCGACACGCGGGTGAAGTCCGCCACCTTCTTCACCACCATGGTGGATTTCGAGGAAGCCGGCGAACTGGGCGTGTTCATCGACGAGGAGCAGCTCGCCGCCCTCGAGGAGAAGATGCAGAAGACCGGCTATCTCGAGGGCCGCGAGATGGCGACCACCTTCAACATGCTGCGGGCCAACGACCTGATCTGGTCCTTCGTGGTCAACAACTACCTGATGGGCCAGGAGCCCTTCCCCTTCGACCTGCTGTACTGGAACGACGATTCCACGCGCATGCCGGCGAGGATGCACAGCTTCTACCTGCGCCGCATGTACCAGGAGAACGACCTGGTGAAGCCGGGCGGCATCGAGCTCTCGGGCGTGAAGCTGGACCTGCGAAGGATCAAGCTGCCGACCTACATCCTCAGCACGCGCGAGGACCATATCGCGCCGTGGAAATCCACCTACCGCGCCACGCAGATCTACAAGGGGCCGACGCGCTTCGTGCTCGCCGCCTCGGGCCATATCGCCGGCGTGGCCAATCCGCCCGATGCGGGCAAGTACAGCCACTGGGTCAGCGACGACCTGCCGGCGGACCCGGACGAATGGTTCAAGGCCGCGACCGAACTCGCCGGGTCCTGGTGGCCGGACTGGCATCGCTGGGTGAGCGGGCTCGACCGAACGCAGGTGCCCGCGCGCTTCCCCGGCACGGGCGCCCTGCCCGCCATCGAGGACGCGCCCGGGTCCTACGTGAAGGTGATGGCGACCGACTGACTATTCGCCGAGGCCGAGCCCATCGGTGATCGCCCCGGGCGCGCCGGCCTGCCACCAGTTGCCCGCCCCCGTCCAGCCGCGGTCGAGGTCGAGCCGCCGCACGTCGCGCGCCAGCGCGGCAGTCGCCTGCTCGGCCGCCGGCAGCGGGCCGAGCGCGGCCAGGCGGTCGAGCGTCGCCTCTCCGCCAGGTTCGAACAGGGTCGCGGACAGCGCGGCCGCCGC
>NZ_JACADR010000420.1 GCF_016106005.1 Roseomonas rosulenta | reverse complement strand
CGCGCCGCCGCCGCCGCGCGGGGCGGGCGCGGGCGCGGCCACGACGCCGCCGCGGCGCAGCGCATCGAGGTCGCGGCGCAGCTCCAGGATCTGGTTCTGCAGCGCGATGCCCTCGCGGCTGTCCATCTGCGCATGCGCAGGGACGGCGGCCAGCAGCGGCAGGGCGGCGAAGGCGGCGATCAGCGGCGTGCGACGGGCCATGGCGGCGCGGCCCGGCTCACCGCCGGGCCGTCCCTCTGCTTACTGGACGACGGTGACGGCGCGGCGGTTCTGCGCCCAGGCGGCCTCGTCCGAGCCGAGCGCCGCCGGCCGGTCCTTGCCGTAGGAGATGGTGGTGATGCGCGCGCCGTTCACGCCGCCGGCCACGAGCACGTCGCGCGCCGCGTTCGCACGGCGCTGGCCCAGCGCGAGGTTGTATTCGCGCGTGCCGCGTTCGTCGGTGTGGCCCTCGACCTGCACGCGCACTTCGGCGTTGCGGCCCATCCAGGCGGCCTGGCGCTCGAGGATCGGGCGCTGGTCGGCGCGGATGGTGGCGCGGTCGAAGTCGAACAACACGCGGTCGCCGACATTGGCCACCAGGTCTTCCTGGCTGCCGGGACGGATGGTGCCGCCGGCACCGGTGGCCGCCGCGTTCTGGTCGGTGTTCGAGCAGGCGGTGAGCAGCGCGAGGGCGGCCACGGCGCCGAACAGGCGGGTCTTCATGGGGGGGGCTCCTGGTGCGGTGATGGATCGGTCGGGGGCAAAGCACTCGCCGCCCGCGGGGTCAAGCACGGTGCGGGTCACGACAGCAGCGGCGACCAGGCCGGGTCGGTCGCATCGGTGGGGGTGGGCACCGGGCGTTCGTTGAAGCCGGCGATGTCGATGGAGGCGATGCGCGCCGAATAGCCGCCGCCGCGGGAATCCGTGGCGCGGCTCTCGCGGTAGAACATCAGCACGCGGCCGTTCGGCGCGAAGGTCGGGCCTTCCATGGCCCAGCCTTCCGAGAGGATGCGCTCGCCGGAGCCATCGGGGCGCATCACGCCGATGGCGAAGCCGCCGCCGCCGAAGCGGGTGAAGGCGATGAGGTCGCCGCGCGGCGACCAGACCGGCGTCGCGTAGCGCCCGCGCCCGAAGGAGATGCGCCGCACGTTCCCGCCCCCCGCATCCATCACGTACAGCTGCTGGTCGCCGCCGCGGTCGGAGTTGAACACGATCTGGTTGCCGTCCGGCGAGAAGCAGGGCGAGACGTCGAGCCCGCCGCCGCTGGTGAGCTGCCGCTCCCGCCGCGACGCGAGGTCCACCACGTAGATGTTCGCATCCCCCCCGCGCGAGGCCGACAGCACGACCGAACGCCCATCCGGCGAGAAGCGCGGCGAGAGCGTCATGCCCTGGAAATTGCCCAGCACCTGCTGCGCGCCGGAGCCGATGTCGAACAGCACCACCTGCGGCTGGCCGCGGTCGCGGTAGGACATGAAGGCGATGCGGTCGGCCGAGGGGTGGAAGCGCGGCGTGAGCGCGGCGAAGCGCCCATCGGTCAGGAAGCGATGGTTCTCGCCATCCTGGTCCATGATGGCGAGGCGGCGCGTGCGGCGGTCGCGCGGACCGGTCTCGCTCACGTACACCACGCGGGTGTCGAAGTATCCCTTCTCGCCCAGCAGGCGTTCGTAGATCACGTCGGAGATCAGGTGCGCGATGCGCCGCCAGTTGGCCGCCGGCGCGGTGAAGGCGGTGCCCTGCAGCTGCGCTTCGGGCAGCACGTCCCACAGGCGGAACTCGACGCGCAACTGGCCGCCCTGCTCGACCACGCGGCCGGTGACCAGCGCCTGCGCGCCGATCACGCGCCAGTCCTGGAAGCGCGGGGTCTGCGCCGCGCTCTCGGGCGTCTGGATGAAGGCCTGCCGGTCCACCGGGCGGAACAGGCCGGAATTGCGCAGGTTGGCCTGGATCACGCGGGCGATGTCCCGGCCCACACGCGCGCCCTCCCCCGCCCCGGCGAGATCCGGGATCGCGACCGGGATCGGGTCGGTGCGCGCGCGGGTGATGTCGATGACCGCCCCCTGCGTGGCCTGCTGCGCGAGGGCGGGGAGCGGTGTCGCGAAGATGCCGGGCGCCACCAGCCCGGCACCCGCGCCCAGCAGCATGCGGCGGCGCGTCAGCGCGAAGGGAGAGCAAGGGTTCATCGCACGAGGCCCCTCGGGTTGAAGCGGAAGACGGAATCCATGACGGTCCGGTACTTGTTCGGCGGCACGCGCAGCGGGTTGCACTGCGGCGACATAAGCGCGCGGCGGGCTGAATCGAAGACCGCGCGCGCGCGCGGTTCGGAAGGAATTCCCGAGATGCCCACGACGTTGCGCACATTACCCTGGCTGTCGAGGACGACGCGCATCTCAACCACGATCTGGTCCGCGTTCATCATCCCGCGGTCGACGCTCCAGCATTCGGCGATCTGAGCGGCCAGACCGAGGATCTCGCCCTGGGTCAGCGCCGCGCTGCCGGTCGGCGACCCGCCGCCCTGCTGCGGCGCGCCCGACGGGTTGGGCCGCGCGGTCGGCGGGCGGTCCTGCGGCTGGGCCGTGCGCAGCCGCTCGAGCGTGTTCTGCACCGAGGTGCTGCGTTCCTGCGGGCGGGCGACCGGCGGGGTCTGCCCGGTACCGGCCTGCTGCGAGGGCTCAGGCGGCGGCGGCACCGGCGTGGGCGGCAGCGGCA
>NZ_JACADR010000042.1 GCF_016106005.1 Roseomonas rosulenta | reverse complement strand
GCCTCCGCGCGCAGCACGCGCAGCGCTGGGTCGCGCGCGCCGGCGGGGTGCAGCACGCGCGCCGCGGGCCATTCGCCACGCAGCGCGAGCGCGTCGGCGGCCTCGGTGATCTCGGTGGCGAAGCGCTGCACGCCGGTCATGCCCTGCGTGAGGAAGCGCCCATTGATCGCGATGCCGGTCATGCGCGCGCGAAGCCCGCGCGCCGCAGCAGCGCGGCGCGGTCCTCCACCGGTGCTATGCGCCAGCCCAGCGCGACCACCACGCCGAGCGTCAGCGCGCCGACCACCATCGCCGCGACCAGCCCCGGCAGCGGCACCATCACCGCCAGGCCGACGCCCGCCGCGCCCAGCAGCGGCAGCAGCGCGCGCCCGGCCTCCTTCGCCGGTGGATAGAAGCGTGCCGCCAGCAGGAAACGCCCGGCGCAATCGGCGGTCGCACGCAAGGCCCAGGCGATCGCCGCGCCCTCGATCCCCATCAGCACCAGAAGGCCCGCGCCCAGTGGCAGGAACACCGCCGCCTGCACCAGGGAGAAGGTCGCCACCACCTCCGGTCGGCCGATCGCGTCCAGCAGCGTGCCCGGCACGAAGGCGAGGCAGGAGAAGAAGATCCCCACCCCCAGGATGCGCAGCACCATCCCGCCGCCGTCCGCAAATGCGCTGCCGAGCCACAGCCACAGCAGCCATTCGGCCAGCGCCACCAGCACCAGGCAGGCCGGCAGCACGACGCCGGCCACGATGAGCGCGCCGCGGCGCAGCAGCAGCGCCGTGCGCTCGGGCGCGGTCCGGAAGGATGAGGCGATGGCCGGCAGCAGCGCCTGGGCCACCGCCACGGGCAATATCCACATGCGCATGACGAGGTCGAGCGGTGTCGCATAGAACGCCACCGCCGTCAGCCCGATCAGCGCGCCTACCAGGAAGCGGTCGGCATACAGCAGCATCTGCGTCAGCGCGCCCGACAGCGACATCCACCCGCCCTGGCGCAGCAGCGGCCGCAATAGCCGGAAGCCCGGACGGTTCAGCCCCAGCCCCGGCACGTCCCGCCAGGCCAGCGCGGCATAGGCGATGCCGCTCACGAGCCGCACGAGCACGAGAGCCACCATCACCGCCACCAGGCTGTCGAAGGCCAGCAGCGCGATCACCGGGCCGAGGTAGTAGAAGACGCTGACCGGCATGTTCACCAGGTTCGCCGCGCGGAAGCGCTGCCAGGCCGCGAGCACGCCCCACAGCGCGGCATTGATCACCACCAGCGGCGCGGCGGCGGCCAGCACGCGGAAGGCGGCGAGCGCCTCCGCCTCGAGCCCCGGCGGCACGCGCAGGACGCGCCCGATCAGCACAGGCATGAAGGCCCAGGCCAGCGCCGCCATGACGATCGAGACACCCAGAAGCGACCACAGTGTCGCACCCACCAGCGCCGGCGCCTCGGCGCCGCGGCCCTCGCCGATGCGCTCCGACACCGCGCGCGTCAGCGCCATGCCGAGGCCGAGATCGAAGACACCGAAGATGCCGACCAGCGCCAGTGCGAGGGTGAAGAGCCCCCAGCGTTCGGTCCCCATCAGATGGACCAGAACGGGGGTGAGCGCCAGCGCCAGCAGCAGCGGGATGCCGCGCCCCAGCGCGTTCCAGAGCACGCCGGAGACCAGCCTGCGCCCGCCGGTCCGTTCCTCCGCGCCCTCGGGCGCCGTGGCTGTCATGGGGTGGGTCCGACTCGGGGCGCCGTGGGGGTCATGGGGAGGAGGGTGTAGCGCCGATGGGGCCAAACTGCGTCATGGCGCCCCGGTCAGGCACAGTGGCGCGCGGCGTCACCATCCTGCGGATAGCGCCCCGCGCGATCCGGGAGCGCACGGCGCGACCGCGCCCAGACCGCCGGACGCCGCCGATGCACCAGTGCGCGGCGCGAAGGCAAGCCGGCCGGATGGCCGGCGGCCGCCGTCTGAGGGCATGAGAAGACTCAGCGGCCTGCTGCGCAGGCCGCGTTCAGTGAGCGCCGCGCCGCGACAGGACCGCGATCGGCGTCTTCAGCAGGATCCGCAGGTCGGCGAGCATCGAGGGCTGCGAGACATAGGCGACATCGAGCGCCACGCGCTGGTCGTAGGTGGTCTCGGACCGCCCGCTCACCTGCCACAGGCCGGTGATGCCCGGGCGCACCGTGACGTAATGCGCCGCCGCCGCGCCGTAGTAGCGGTCGAGCTCCGCCTGGGTGACGGGGCGCGGGCCGACGATGCTCATCTCGCCGCGCAGCACGTTGATCAGCTGCGGCAGCTCGTCGAGCGAGGTGGCGCGTAGGAAGCGCCCGATGCGGGTGATGCGCGGGTCGTTCTTCAGCTTGCGGGTGGCCTCCCACTCCGCGCGCGCCGCGGGGTCGGCGGCGAGCAGAGCGTCGAGGCGCGCCTGGCTGTCCACCACCATGGAGCGGAACTTGAGGCAGCCGAAGAGGCGGCCGAAGCGGCCCACGCGCGGATGGGCGTAGAAGGCGGGCCCGCCATCGACGCGCACCAGCAGCGAGACCACCAGGAAGAAGGGCGAGGCGAGCAGCAGGGCTGTCCCGGCGATCGCGATGTCGACCACCCGCTTGGCGATCGGCAGCCGCGCCGCCGCGCGGTCGGCGGAGCCGAGGAAGCCGGACAGGGCGGCGATGGCGCGCGAGGGCGCATCCTGCGGGGGGAGGGGACCAACCGGAACGCTGGACATGAGCGAGTTCGGCCTTCTGGGTGTACCGACGCGGGCGGGGGCCGGCGGCGGCCAAAGGGAGTCCCTGGGACCTGGAGGCCCTCGCCGCTGTGGCGGCCGGGGGCGGACCCGATCCTCGGGTGGACGCATCAATGACGCTTGGCGCGGGCGGATGTGGGACGGGCTTGCGGCGGGATTGTGGCGGCACAGCATTCCGCGGGCGGATCGCTCACGCTCCGCGACGGCGGCGCGCCTTCAGGTTCCGCGGCAGGAAACCGGACCAAGGCGCTTCATTCGCCGGGACCTTGCCTTTGGCGCACCGCCTCCTCTAGACGCGCCGGGTCCTCGCGGAGTGCGCGCCCTGTCCCCCAGGCTGGCCACGGCCCTGTCCTACCTCTTCGCGCTGGCGCTCGGCGTCGTGCTCGTCGCGGTGGTGTTCCCGACCGAGTTCCTGCTCCCGCGTGCGGGGATGGGGTGGGCGCCGCAGGGCGATGCCGCGCAGCACGCCATCACGCAGCGCTACTTCCTCGGCGATGCCTGGCGCTGGCCGCCGCTGGTCGCGCGCAACCTGATCCCGCCCGAGGGGCTGAACATCGCCTTCTCCGACGGCATCCCGCTGCAGGCGATGCTGCTGAAGGCGCTGCGCGGCCTGTTGCCCGAGGGCTTCCACGGGATCGGGCTGTGGTACGCCATCGCCTGGGTGGCGCAGCCCGTGGCCGCGGTGTGGTGCCTGCGATCGGCAGGCGAGACGCGCCTGCTGCCGGCGATCGGCATCGCGCTGGCGGCGGCCTCGATGCCGGCCTTCATCAACCGCTACGGCCATGCGGCGCTGACCGGGCACTTCGCGCTGTTCCTGGCGCTCGGACTATATCTGCGCCTCGTGCGCGCCCCCTCGGTCGCGCTCTGGGCAGCAGCGGGGCTCGCGATGGTCGCGACGCTGTTGATCCACCCCTATCTCGCGGCCATGGCGCTGGCGGTGCTGGCGGCCGCGCCACTCACGCTGCTGCTGCGCGGCGATTCGCGTTGGGTCGGCGGGGCGTCCGGGATGGCGGTGGCGGTCGCGCTGGTGGCGGGCGTGATGCTCGCCTTCGGCTATGTCGGCGCGCAGGGCGATGGCGGTTTCGGGCAATTCGCACTCAACCTGCTCTCGCCCGTCTGGCCGTATCGCTCGTGGTTCCTCGGCGCCCTGGCGCCGCGCGAGGTGGATGCGACCGGGCATGGCGGGTGGGAGGGCTATAACTGGCTCGGCCTCGGCCTGGTCCTGGCGCTGCTGGCGATGGTCGTCCTGAGGCCGCGCGCGGTGGGCGCGCTGCTGCGCCGCCATGCCGGCCTGGCGCTCGCGCTGGCGGGGCTGACGCTGCTCGCGGTGTCGTTCAGGGTTGGCGCGGGATCGGTGATCCTGCTCGACCTCGGGCCCGCACCGGGTTTCCTCGAGCAGTTCCGCGCCTCGGGCCGCTTCTTCTGGCCGGTGGGCTGCGCGCTGCTGCTGGCGGCGGCGGTGCTGCTGCCCCGCCTGCCGCGGATCGGACCGGCGGCGGTGCTGGCGATGGGCCTGGTGCAATTCGCCGATGCCGCCCCGAACCGTGCGGCCATCGCGGCCTGGGCGGATCAGCGGCCGGACTGGGTGGTGGATGCGCCGGCGCTGCGGCGCCTGCTGGCCGAGGCCGACAGCCTCACGCTGCTGCCCTCCTGGCCCTGCGTGCCGCCGCGCGATCCCTTCGGCGACCATCTGCGGCAGCTGCAGGTGCTCACCCTCGCCGCCGAACGCCCGGTGCCCGCCAACACGATGTATGTGGCGCGTTGGCGCGGCGTGCGGCCGGCCTGCGCGGATGCGGCTGTGCTGGCGACGCCGCTGGCACCGGGCGAGTTGCGCATCATCCTGCCGGGCGCGCGGGAGCAGGCGCTCGCAACCATGCCTGGGGCCGCGCGGGACTGCGCGCCGATGGGCGAGTTGCTGGCCTGCCGGATCACTCCGCGCTGATGCGGCTCGGGCTGTAGCGTTCCGCGAAGTACAGCGGGCGCTGCTTGGTCTCGTTGAAGATCCGCCCGAGATACTCGCCGATGATGCCGAGCATCATCATCTGCACGCCCCCCAGGAACAGCGTGACCGCCAGCAACGAGGGATAGCCCGCCACCGGGTTGCCGTGCAGCAGCGTGCCCGCGACGATGAAGGCGAGGTAGCACGACGCCAGCACCGCGATGCCGAAGCCGAAATACGTCGCGACCTTGAGCGGTGCCACGGTGAACGACGTGATCCCTTCCAGCGAAAAGTTCCACAGCTTCCAGTAGTTCCACTTGGTCTCACCGGCGGCGCGCGGCGCGCGGTCGTAGCGCACCGCCTTCGCCGGGAAGCCGATCCAGGCGAACAGGCCCTTCATGAAGCGGTGCTGCTCGCGCAGCTTCAGCAGCGCGTCGGTGGCGCGGCGCGACATGAGGCGGAAATCGCCGGTGTCGGGCGGCAGCTTCACCTTGCCGCCGAGCCGCTGCATCACGCGGTAGAAGGCAGCGGCGGTCGCCTTCTTCACCCAGGTCTCGCCCTCGCGCGTGTTGCGCTGGGCGTAGACCACGTCGAAGCCTTCCTTCCAGGCGGCGATGAGGGCTGGGATGACCTCGGGCGGATCCTGCAGGTCGGCGTCGATCACCACCACCGCCTCGCTCCCGCGGGCGTGGTCGAGCCCGGCGGTGAGCGCGATCTCCTTGCCGAAATTGCGCGAGAGGTTGACCACCGCGGCACGCGGGTCCTGCGCCTGCAGACCGAGCATCACCTCGAGCGTGGTGTCGCGCGAACCATCATTCACGTAGACCACCTCCCAGGACAGGCCGATGCCCGCCAGCGCGCCGGCGAGGCGGCGGTGGAACTCTGGCAGGACCTCCTGCTCGTTGTAGGCGGGCACGACGATGGACAGGGCGGGGGCGTCGGTCATGGGGCGTTCCGGGCGGGCGCGCGAAGGGCGGCGTCTGCGCGCAGGAACAGCACGCGGCGGGCCAAATCAAGGCGGAGTTGCGATCACCCCGAGACGTGCAGGTTCAGCTCCGTCGCCAGCACCGTCCAGTCGCGCAGCGCGCGGGCGATGTCCTCACGGAACGCCTCGGGGCCAAGGTATTGCGGGATGGTGTCGATCTCGTTCAGCCGCTGCACCGTGGCGGGCGTCTCCATCACCTTGCGGAACGACGCGACGGCGCGGTCCAGGATGGGCTGCGGCACGCGCGCGGGGGCCAGCAGCCCGATGAAGCCCGAGAAGGCGAAGCGCTCCGAGAAGCCGCTCTCGCGCATCAGCGGCACCTCGGGCAGGGAGGGCAGGCGCTGCGTGCCGGACAGCGCCAGCGGGCGGATGCGCCGGGCGCGGATCGCGCCCCCGCTCGCCGCCATGGAGTGGAAGGCGCAGGCGACGTTGCCCGCCAGCATGTCCTGCAGCATGGGCCCTTCGCCGCGATAGGCGACATGGGTCATGTTCAGGCGCGCCTCGTCGGAGAACATCTGGCCATAGGCATGCCCCGAGGACCCCGGCGCATAGGAGCCGTAGGACAGGTCCTTTCCCCGCGCCCAGGCGGTGAAGTCCTGTACCGTGTTCCCCTGCGTCGAAGGCGAGGCGCAGAGCACCAGGGGCGTGACGCCGAGCTTGCCGATCGGCGCGAAATCCGCGACCGGATCGTAGGGAAAGCGCCGCAGCACCACCGGGGAGGTGACGTGCGTGGTGATGGTGAACAGCATCGTATGGCCGTCGGGCGTGGCGCGCGCAGCGGCCTCGGTGCCGATCAGACCGCCGGCGCCGCCGCGGTTGTCGATCACGATGGGCTGGCCGAGATCCGCCGCCATGGGCTCCGCTACCAGGCGCGCCCAGAGGTCGGTCGAGCCCCCCGGCGGGAAGGGCACGATCCAGCGGATCGGCCGGTCCGGCCATGACTGCGCCAGCGCCGGGCGCGCCAGGGCGGCGGCGCCGGCCATGGCCAGGATGTGTCTGCGCTGGATCATCTTTGCCTCCCTGTCGTTGCAGGAAGCCTAGGCCGAAGTGCCGCGCCGGGGGAACGCCCGCGGCGCGGCGCTTGCTTCGCCGTGGCGCGATGTGCGGGCTAGCGCCCCGCGCCACCCTGCCGGAGCCTGACCACATGCCCGAACCCGATCCCGAGGCGATCATCGCCGCCCTGCTGCCGGCCACCGGCATTCCGGTCGACCCCGCCTGGCGTGCCGCGGTGGCGGCGAATCTCCGCGTCGCCGGCACCATCGCCGCCGCGTTGCAATCCTTTCCGCTGTCCGACGAGGTCGAGCCCGCCCCGGTCTTCGAGCCCGGCCGATGAGCGTGGATGCGCTGCTGGACCGCGACGCCACCGGCATCGCGGCCGCCTTCCGCGCCGGCGAGGCGAGTGCCACCGAGATCGCCGAGGCGGCGCTGGCCCGCATCGCTGCGCGCAATCCGGTGCTGAACGCCTTCACCGATGTCACTGCCGACCGTACCCGTGCCCGCGCTGCCGCGCTGGATGCGGCGCGGTCGCATCGCCACGCCCTGCCGCCGCTGGCCGGTGCCCCGGTCGCGGCCAAGAACCTGTTCGACATCGCCGGCGTGGTGACGCGCGCGGGCTCGCGCATCAACCGCGATCATGCGCCCGCGCCCGCCGACGCCACCGCGGTGGCGCGGCTGGAGGCGGCCGGCGGGCTGCTGCTCGGCGGGCTGAACATGGGCGAATACGCCTATGACTTCACCGGCGAGAACGCGCATGACGGGCCCTCGCGCAATCCGCACGACACGACGCGCATGACCGGCGGGTCGTCCGGCGGGTCGGGTGGGGCGGTGGCCGGCGGGCTCGCCACGGTGGCGCTGGGGTCTGACACCAACGGGTCGATCCGCGTGCCGTCGTCCTTCTGCGGCACTTTCGGGCTGAAGCCCACCTATGGGCGGGTCAGCCGCGCCGGGGCCTTTCCCTTCGTCGCGGCCTTCGACCATGTCGGGCCGCTGGCGCGGTCGGTGCGCGACCTGGCGGCAGTGTACGATGTGCTGGCGGGTGCCGATCCCGCCGACCCGGCCTGCACGCGCCGCGCGACGGAACCGGTGGGGCAGAGCTTCGAGGCGGGCATCGCCGGGCTGCGGATCGCACGTCTCGGCGGCTGGTTCGCGCGCAACCTGCTGCCGGAGAGCAGTGCCGCGATGGAAATCGTCTGCACCGCGCTGCACGTGCAGCGCGAGGCGGTGCTGCCCGAGGCGGAGCGCGCGCGCGGCGCCGCCTTCCTCATCACCATGGCGGAGGCGGCGGAACTGCACCTCCCGCGGCTGCGGACGCGGCCCGGCGACTTCGACCCGGCCGTACGAGACCGGCTGATCGCCGGCGCGCTGCTGCCCGCCGCCTGGGTCCAGTCAGCCCAGCGCTTCCGCCGCTGGTTCGCGGCCCGTGCGGCGGAGGTCTTCCGCGACCACGACGTGCTGCTCGCCCCCGCCACGCCCATGCACGCGCCGCGGCTCGGGACGCAGTCCGTAACGCTGGACGGTGTCGAGCTGCCGCTGCGCGCCAATATCGGCGTGCACACCCAGCCGATCTCGTTCATTGGCCTGCCGGTGGTGGCGGTGCCGGTCTGGCCGTCGGGGGCGGCGCTGCCGCTGGCGGTGCAGGTGATCGCCCCCGCCTGGCGGGAGGACCTTGCCCTGCGCGTCGCCCGCGTGCTGGAACGCGAGGGCCTCGCCCGAGCGCCCGTCGCCCCCTTCGGAGCCTGACTCATGCAGATCGACATTCCCGAGGTGAAGGCCGAGGTCGAGGCGGCCTTCGACCGCTACGAGGCCGCGCTGGTGTCCAACGACGTGCCGGTGCTGGACGAATTGTTCTGGGAAAGCCCTACCACGGTGCGCTTCGGCGCCACCGAGAACCTGTTCGGCGCAGCCGAGATCGCGGCCTTCCGCGCGGGCCGTTCGCCGGCGGGTCTGCAACGCGAGATCCTGCGCCGGTCGATCACCACCTATGGGCGGGATTTCGCGACCGCCTCCATCACCTTCCGGCGCGAGGGCAGCGCGCGGGTGGGGCGGCAGCAGCAATCCTGGGTGCGCTTCCCGGAAGGCTGGCGGGTGGTGGCGGCGCATGTGAGCCTGATCGACGCGCCTGCCGCCTGACGCGGCAGGCTGCCCGCAGGCGCGGCAGGCCAGTGGCGGATTGCCGCGCGCGGAAGCGCCACTATCCTCTCACCCATGCCTGCACCCCGCACCCTGGCCGAGCTCGAGGCGGATGTCCTCCGCGACCTGGAACTGACCGCGCATCCGCGCGCGCCCTGGCTGGAGCCAAAGACCAGCGGCGGCGCGCCGGTGCTCGATTGCCTCATCATCGGCGGCGGGCAATGCGGCATCGCCGTCGCTTTCGCGCTGAAGCGCGACCGCGTGGACAACATCCTGGTGCTCGACCGCGCCGATTACGGGCGCGAGGGCCCTTGGGTCACCTATGCGCGGATGCACACGCTGCGGTCCTGGAAGAACCAGACCGGGCCGGACCTGAAGATCTCCGCCCTGACCTACCAGGCCTGGCACGAGGCGCAGTTCGGCGCCGCGCATTTCGAGGCGCTGCGCTGGATCCCGAAGGAGCTGTGGAACGACTACCTGCTGTGGTTCCGCCGCGTGACGGGCATTCCGGTGCGCAACGGCGTCACCGCCGGGCGCATCTCGCCGGCACGCACCGATGACGGGCTGCCTTGCCTGTCGGTCGAGACCAGCGAGGGGCCGATCCTGGCGCGCAAGGTGGTGATGGCGACCGGGCAGGAGGGGGCCGGGCGCTGGTGGATGCCGGATTTCGTCGAGGCTCTGCCGAAGCCCCTGCGCGCCCATGCCAGCGAGGAGATCGACTTCGCCGCCCTGCGCGGGCGCGTGGTGGCAGTGTTGGGCGCGGGTGCGTCGGCCTTCGACAACGCGGCAACCGCGCTCGAGGCCGGCGCGGCCGAGGTCCACCTGTTCTGCCGCCGCGCGGAACCCATGATCATCCAACCCTATCGGTGGCTGACCTTCGCGGGCTTCCTGCGCCACATGGGCGAGATGCCTGACGAATGGCGCTGGCGCTTCATGTCCTACATCCTCGGGCTCCGCGAGGGCTTCCCGCAGGACACCTACAACCGTGTCATGGCCTTCCCGAACTTCACCATGCATGTCGGGCGGCCCTGGACGGGCGCGCGGGCGGAGGGCGGGCGCGCGGTGCTGGAGACGGCGCGCGGCGATTTCACGGCGGACTACGCGATCTGCGGCACCGGCGTGCGGATGGATCCGGCCAGCGTGCCGGAGCTGGCGGGCTGCGCGCACAACATCGCGGATTGGGGCGACCGCTACACGCCGCCGGCGGAGGAGGCGAATGAGAGGCTGGCGCGCTTCCCGTACCTGGCGCCGGACTACGCGTTCGCGGAGAAGCGCGCGGGCGAGACGCCCTGGATCCGCGACATCCACCTGTTCGGCATCGGCACCAGCCTGTCCTTCGGCCCGGCGGGGAGCTCGATCAACGCAATGAGCATCGCCGTGCCGCGCCTGACCGCGGGCATCACGCGCGGACTGTTCGAGGCCGACCTGCCGCGGCTGCACGCCGAGCTGCGCGCCTATGCGATCCCGCAGGTGACGCTGGACCTGGCGCGGCTGGCGGCGGAGTAGCGGGGCCAGGACTTTCGGATCGCGGCCCTGCCGCGATCCGGGAGCGCGAAGCGCGACCGCGCCCAGACCATCAGGTGCGCCGGGCGCGCCAGTCCATGGCGCGAAGGCAAGGGCCGCGGACGCGGCCCGCCCTCCGTCTGAGGGTTCAAGAAAAACCCAGGATCGCGCCTGCGCGCGATCCTGGGTTCAGAACGTCCAGCTCACGAAGCCGATGAAGCGGTTGTCGCAGACCTTCAGCCCGCCGCACTCCGACTGGCTGATGTTGGTGCCGTAGAAGCCGCCGCCGACCGAGAAGCCGTAGCGGATCGGCACCGTCAGGTAGATGCTGTAGGCGAGGTAGTCGGGCGCGCCGAAGCGGGCGTTGTTGTCGATCCACTGGTAGCCGATGCGACCGGACAGCACGGCGTCGAGCACCGGCGTCTTCCAGTCGATGCCGGCCTCGAGCCAGACGCTGTTGCCCGAGGAGCCGAAATAGTCCGGCGACCAGGCCGCGGTGCCTACGAAGGTCACGGGGTCGAGCTCGTACTTCAGCTTCAGGATCGCCTCGGCGAAGGCGAGCTCGTACTGGCCCGGTTGCGCGCTGTAGCCCGGATAGCTGTAGTAGGTGCCGCCGATGTCGAAGGTGAAGCTGCCGATGGTGCGGCGGTAGCCGCCGCTCACGTCGACCTCCTGGCGAGCATTCGTATTCGGGAAGGTCACGTTGCTCGCGAAGGCGCTCACATACAGGCCGATCTCGTGCGACAGCTCGGCCGAGCCCTGCACCGCGGGGCGGCTGCGAGTCTGGCTGATGTTGCGGAACACGTAGTCGGTGATGCCGGTCACCGTGCCGGTCGCGGTGAAGCCGCTGCCGAGCTCGACCTGCGCGACAGCGGGGGAGGCGAAGAGCCCAAGTCCAAGGGCCAGCGTGGCGATCTTCTTCAGCATGCGAACCTGTCCGATCCTGTCCTGGGGCGGACGCCGTTTCCCGGACGGCGGCCGATGGGCAGGCGGACAGCAACTCCCGTGCCGCGAAACCGTCACGCGGCGCGGCGGGTCAGGCGGGCAGGGGCATGGTCCGCTTCTTCCATGCCGAGGCCTGCAGGGCCGAGGACTTCACATGCACCACGACCGGCCGGTCGGTGATGGCGAAGGCCTGCGCGAGCACTGCCTCGACCTGGTCCTCGGCCGTGATGGACAGGCCGGCGGCGCCGAAGGCCTGCGCCCAGGCCACGAAATCCGGGTTCACCAGCCGGGTCGCCTGGTCATAGGGGCGGCCGGGGTAGCGCCCCTCATGGTGCATCCCGATCGTGCCGTATCCGGCATTGTCGGAGAGGATGATGACCGGCGCGACACCCTCGCGCATGGCTGTGGCGATCTCGTTGCCGGTCATCAGGATGCCGCCGTCGCCGACGAAGGCGACCGCGCGCTTGCCGGGCCGCCGCAGGGCAGCTGCCACCGCCATGGGCACCGCAGCGCCCATCGCGCCCACGTTCGAGGCAAGAAACATGTGGGTCTGCTTGAACGGGAAGTAGCGGTGCAGGAAGGAGGAGAAGTTCCCCGCATCGGAGGTCACCGCCGCATCGGCCGGGATGTGGCGGACCATCGCCGCGCAGACGGCGGCGAAGTTCACGCCGTCGGGCATCGCGTCCCATTCCGGCGCCAGCAGGCCGCGATGGATGGTGTTCAGCCCCTTCACCCAGCGCTTGCGCCCGTCGCTCGCCTCCGGCGCGTTGCGCGCGAGCAGCCCGCGGATCACGGCATGCGGGTCGGCCGCGATCGGCAGGTCCACGCGCCAGACGCGGCCGATCTCGTTGGCGTCGGGCCAGACCTGCACCAGCGGCAGCTGCGGGTCGGGCGCGGCGGGGAAGGTGTAGGACTGGCTGATGCTGTCCGACAGGCGCTCGCCCAGGCAGATCATCAGGTCCGCCTTCTTCATCTCGTCCAGCAGCGGCTTGGGCACGCGGATGCCCATGTAGCCGCCGTAGTTCGGGTGCTCGGCGTCGAACAGGTGCGGGCGGCGGTGGGTCGGGCTGATCGGCAATGACCACGCCTCGGCCAGGCGCTTCAGGTCCGCAAGGCCCTGCTCCCCGCAGGCCGCCATGGCGCCGCCCACCAGCACCAGCGGGCGCTCGGCGTTCGCGATCATCTCGGCGAGCCGGTCGAGGTCCTCCGCGCGCGGGCCGGGGCGCGGCAGGGTGCGCGGCGCGACCACGGGACCCTCGGCCGGTTCGTCGAAGATGTCCTCGGGCAGGATGACGGCGACCGGGCCGGGCGTGCCCGATTGCGCCAGGTGGAAGGCGCGCGCGATCACCTCGCTCGCCTGGATCGGCTGGATCACCTCGAAGACCGCCTTGGTCACGTCCGACAGCAGGCGGGAATAGTTCTGCTCCTGCAGAGCAAGGCGCCCGACATCCTTGCGCTCCACATGGCCGATCAGGATCACCATGGGTGTCGCGTCGTGATAGGCGGTGTGCAGCGAGATCATCGCATTGGTGACGCCGGGACCGCGTGAAACCAGCGCCACGCCCGCGCGCCCGTCGCGCATGCGGCCATCGGCGGCCGCCATAAAGCCCGCGCCGCCCTCGTGCCGGCAGACCACCAGTCGGATCTGCGGGAACTCCGTCAGCGCGTCGGTCAGGCCGAGGTAGGATTCGCCCGGCACGCAGTAGATGAGATCGACATCATGGGCGGCGAGGCTCTCGGCCAGGATATGGCCGACGGTGCGGGTCATGGGGCGTTCCTTACTGCGGTTGGAGGCCGGCGGCGCGGACCAGCGGGGCGAAGGCGGCCAGCTCGTCGCGCACGAAGGCGGTGTAAGATTCGGGCGTGGTGTCGGGCGGCGCGCCGCCCAGTTCCTCGAGCCGCGCGCGGGTCGGCGGGTCGGTCAGCACGGCGCGGATCTCGCGCGACAGGCGGTCCGTGATCGGCGCGGGCAGGCCGGCGGGGGCGGAGATGCCGAACCAGGCGTAGGACACCACGTCGAGCCCGCCCTCGCGCAAGGTCGGCAGGTCCGGAAAGCCGCTGGCGCGCTCCGCACCGCTGACCGCGAGCGCACGCAGCGCTCCGGCGCGCACATGCGGGCCGGCGGAGGGCAGGCTGTCCAGCATGGCCGGCACCACGCCACCGATCAGGTCGGTCAGCGCCGGGCCGGCGCCACGATAGGGGATGGATTCGGTGCGCACGCCGAGCGCCATGGCGAGCCGCACGCCGGCGAGATGCGACGACGTGCCGATCCCCGCCACGGCGAAGCGCACCTCGTTCGCCGCGCGCGCGGCCGCGGCGAAGTCGGCCAGGGTGCGCGTCGGGCTCGCGGGGTTCACCAGCAGCACCGAGGGGCTGCGCGCGATCATCGCGACATGCGTGAAGTCGCGCAGCGCGTCGTAGGGAATGTTCGGATAGAGCGCCGGCGAGACGCCATGCGAGGTCGAGGACGAGACAACGAGCGTGTGCCCGTCCGGCTCCGCGCGCGCCACCTGCTGCGCGCCGAGGGTGGCGCCGGCGCCGGGCCGGTTCTCCACCACGACCGGCTGGCCGAGCCGCGCGGCGAGGCGTTCCGCGACGATGCGCCCCACCACGTCGGTCGTGCCGCCGGGGGCGAAGGGCACCACCAGGCGGATCGGCCGCGACGGCCAGCCGCCCTGCGCGCGCGCGGCCAGAGGCAGGAGGCCGAGCGCGAGGGCAGTCCGGCGCCTCATTCGGCGCGGATGCCCAGCGCGCGGATCACCGCGCCGAAGGCCACGCGCTGCTCGGCCAGCAGGGCGCGGAATTCGTCCGGGTTGCGCGTGATGGGTTCGGTGCCGATCGCGGTCAGGCGCTGGCGCACCTCGGGCTGGGTCGAGGCCTCCGCGAGTTCCGCCGAGAGCCGATCGAGGATCGGCCGCGGCGTGGCCGCCGGCGCCATCATCCCGATCCAGCCGATAAAATCGTAGCCCGGCAGCGACAGCGCCTCCTGCAACGGCGGCACGCCCGGCAGCAGCGCCGAGCCGCGCCCGACCGTGACACCGAGCGCCCGCAGCTTCCCCTCGCGGATCAGCCCGCCGGCGGCGGCCGGCGTATCGATGGCGAAATCCACCTGCCCGCCGAGCAGCGCGGCCATGGCGGGCCCGCTGCCCTGGAAGGGCACGTGCAGCACGTCGACCTCGGCACGCGCGACCAGCAGCGCGGTGAGCAGATGCTGCGCGCCGCCGACGCCGGAGGAAGCATAGGTATGGCGCCCGGGTGCGGCCTTCAGCATGGCGATCAGCCCGCGCGCGTCCTGCGCGGGGGATTCCGTGCGCACCACCAGGACGTAGGGCGAGCCGGAGAAGGTCGCGATCGGCGCGAGGTCGCGCTCGACGTCATAGGGCAGGCGGTGAATCAACGGCCCGAAGGAGATCGGCCCGATCGAAGCCGACAGCAGCGTGTAGCCATCGGGTGCGGCCTTGGCGACGAAATCGGTGCCGATCGACCCGCCCGCGCCGGCCTTGTTCTCCGGCACCACCTGCTGGCCGAGCCTCTCGCTCAGCCGCTGCGCCATGATGCGCCCGACCAGGTCGGTCGCCTGGCCGGGCGGCCAGGGCACGATCAGCCGGATGGTGCGGTTGGGCCAGGGCGCCTGGGCCAGCGCAGGCCGCGCGAGCAGCGGCAGGGCAGCCAGCGCCAGGTGGCGGCGTGCGATCATGGACCTGCTTCCTTTTCCCTGCCGCGCATCCTGCCGCAACGGGGCGGCGCCGCAAGGCCGGGTGCTACTCCACGCTGACGTTGGCGCGGCGCACCACGGGTTCCCAGCGCGCCGCATCCTCGGCCACGAAGCGGGCGAAGGCGGCGGGGCTCTCGCTCGGCTCCACGTCGAGGCCGCCGGCTTCCAGCCGGCCGCGGATGCCGGGGTCGTTGATGGCCCCGGTCAGCGCGGCAAAAAGACGCTGCACGCGGTCGGGCGGCGTGCCGCCGGTGGTCAGGATGGCGTACCAGGTGGCCGCCTGGATGTCGGGGAAGCCGGATTCCCCGGTGGTGGGCAGGCCGGGGATGGCGGCGTTGCGCCGCGGCCCGGCGATGGCGAGGGCGCGCACCGCGCCGGCCTCGATCTGCGGCTGCATGGGCGCGAGGGCATTGGTGAAGACCTGGATGCGCCCGGCCACCACGTCGTTCATCGCGGGGCCGGTGCCGCGATAGGGCACGTGCTCCATCTCGACCCCGAGCACCTGCGTGATCAGCGCGCCGGCGGCGTGGCCGGTGCTGCCGACACCGGGCGAGGCATAGTTCAGCGGCGGGTTCGCGCTGCGCGCCACGGCCTGCAATTCGCGCAGGTTCGTCGCGCGCACCGAGGGATGCACGATTATGACATTCGCCCCGCTGCCGATCATGCCGACCGGGGCGAAGGCCGTGGCGGGATCATAGGGCAGGCGGCGGCGGACCAGCTGGTTGATGGTCAGGCTGCCGGAGCCGCCCAGCAGCAGCGTGTAGCCATCCGGCTGGGCCTTCGCGACCACCTCGGCGCCCAGCGCGCCGCCGGCGCCGCCGCGGTTCTCGATCACCACGGTCTGGCCGAGGCGATGGCCCATCCCCTCGGCGATCAGCCGGCCGACGATGTCGTTGGTGCCGCCCGGCGGCCAGGGGATGACCAGGCGCAGCGGACGGTCCGGGAAGGTCTGCGCCAGGGCAGGCATGGGCAGGGCGGCGGCGAGGGCGAGCACGGCCCGGCGGCCGGCGCGGAAGGAAGTCATAGGCGTTTCCCTTCGTGGCGCCGTCACGTCCCGGCGCATCGGCCGGCAGGCTGGCGGCGCCGCGCGGGGCTGTCCAGACCGTGCCCTGCCAGGCGCGGCGGATGCGCCGCCGCGGACTGGAGGCTACCGCGCCGCCTTCTTCGCCTCCCATTCCGCGACCGAGATGCGCGGCACCTCGATGCGGTCGGTGGTGCGGGCGTACCAGCCACGGCCATGCATGCGGCCCACCAGGTCGAGCTTCGGCGTGTCCACGTAGAACTTTGCGGCATCCAGCACGCAGTCGTCGCGGATCTCCATGGCCAGCACGCGGCCGAGCACGATGGTGTGGCCGCGCGTGGGCACGAACTGGAAGATCTCGCATTCCAGCGCGACGGGGCTCTCGGCGATGCGCGGCACGGCGACGCGGGTCGACGGCGCGGTGGTGAGGCCCGCCTCCGTGATCTCGCTGACACCCGGGGGGAAGTCCACGGCGGTGATGTTCATCGCCTCGACGGTCGGGGCCGAGACCAGGTTCACCACGAACTGCCCGGTCGCCTCGATGTTGGCGAGCGTGTCCTTGGGCGTGCCCGGGGCGCGCGCTGCGCAGCCGATCGCGACCACGACGGGGTTGTCGGAGAAGACATTGAAGAAGGAATAGGGCGCGGCATTGACCACGCCCTCGCGGTCCTGGCTGACCACCCAGGCCACCGGGCGCGGCACCACGGATGCGACGCACAGCTTGTAGGCCTGGTCGTGCGGGATCTTGTCGAAGTCGAAGAGCATATGGGGCGGGTCCTTCAGGCGGCGCGGTGCGGTGGGTTCTGGCCCTTGATGAGCAGGGCCTCGAGGTTCTCGATGCAGCGCGCGCCCATCGCCGCGCGCGTCTCGATGGTGGCGGAGCCGAGATGCGGCAGCAGCGCGACATTCTCCAGCGCGAAGTAGCCGGGATGCACGCGGGGCTCGCCGTCATAGACGTCGAGGCCGGCGGCGCGGATCTGGCCGGAGGTGAGTGCGGCGACCAGCGCCGCGTCGTCCACCGAGGGGCCGCGGCCCGTGTTCACCACCAGCGCGCCGCGCTTCATCTTGGCGAGGCGTGCGGCGTTGAGCCACTTGCGTGTGCCCTCGCCGCCCGGGACATGCATGGACAGCACGTCGATCGCGGGCAGAAAGCTGTCCTCTGTCGCGTGGAACGTCGCGCCCTTCTCGAGCTCCGGCGGCAGGCGCTGCACGTCGTGGTAGTGGATGGTCATCTGCATCCCGCGCGCCATGTCGGCCAGTTCGCGCCCGATGCGCCCGAAGCCCAGCACGCCGAGCGTCTTGCCCTGCAGCGTGACGCCCATGAGCTGGGTCGGCGCCCAGCCCTCCCACTTGCCGGCGCGCACCAGGCGCTCGCCTTCGCCGGCGCGGCGGGCGGCCATCAGCATCAGGGTGAAGGCGGTCTCGGCGGTGGCGAAGGAGAGCACCTCGGGCGTGTGCGTCACCGCGATGCCGCGCGCCTTCGCGGCATCGAGCGCGATGTGGTCGGTGCCCACCGAGAAGGTGGTGACGATCTTCACGCTGGCCGGCAGCGCCGCGATGGTCTCGGCGTTCATCGGGTCACCGGCGGCGCAGAGCACGCCCGCCGCACCCGCCTCGGTGGCGCGGCGCGTGATCTCGGCGCCGTCGCGGAACCAGGGGTCGTCCGCGGTGTTCAGTCGCGCGTCGAACAGCCCGGCGAGGCGCGCCTCGACCTCATCGGGCAGCTTGCGGGTGACGAGGACGACCGGCTTGGCCATGGAACGCTTCCTGCATAATTCGGGGGATCATGCCGCGCATAGCGCGCCCCGCCCCGTCTTGCCAGGGGGCGGGGGAGGGGGCAGGGTCCGGCCCGGTTCCACGGCAGCGTGAAGGAATGGGCGAATGGATCTCGGTCTGAAGGGCAAGCGCGCACTGGTGATGGGCGGGGCCAAGGGCCTCGGGCGGTCGATCGCCGATGCGCTGGCGGCCGAGGGCACCGTGCTGACCATCAGCGGGCGCGACAGCGCGGCGATGGAGAAGGCGGCAGGCGAGCTGAAGGCGTTGGGCGCGCCGGCGGTCACCGTCGTGCAGGCCGATGTGTCCTCCGGCGCCGAGATGGACAAGCTGGCCGATGCCGCCGTCGCGGCGATGGGCGGCGTGGACATCCTGGTGCTGAACCACGGCGGACCGCCGGTCTGCACGGCCTCCGACATGAAGGAGGAGGACCTGGTCAAGTGGTTCCAGAACATCGTGGTCTCGCCGATCCGCATCACCATGCGCCTCATGCCGGCGATGCGCGCGCAGAAGTACGGGCGCGTGATCGTGGTGGGGTCCTCGGGCATGCAGCACCCGATCCCGACGCTCGCGCTGTCGAACACGCTGCGCGCGTCGATCTGGGCCTGGCTCAAGACGCTCTCCGCCGAGGTCGCGGCCGATGGCGTGACCATGAACATCCTCGCCCCGGGGTCGATCCTGACCGATCGCATCACCCAGACGGCGGCGGTGCGCGCGCAGAAGGCGGGCGTGAGCGTCGAGGAGGAGGTCGCGCGCGCGGGCAAGGAAGTGCCGGCCGGGCGCATCGGCCAGCCACAGGAATACGGCCCGATGGGCGCCTTCCTGGCCGGCACCACCGGCGCCTACATCACCGGCACCATGGTGCGGGTGGATGGCGGGCGCGTACGCAGCATGCTCTGACCTGCGCGCGGGGCGCCGCAGGACCGGCGCCCCGCCCCTGACACCGTGATGGATGGTCCCGCGATGCTGCCGAACCTGACCCCCGACATGGACCTGGCCGCTGAGCTCTTCGCCGGGCTGCGCGCCAAGAGTACGGATGGCGAGGGCGTGACGCGCGAGGCCTATGGCCCGGGCGAGCGCATGGCGCATGCGCTGGTGCGCGCGGCGGCCGACCGGGTCGGACTCGAGAGCAGCGTCGATGTCGCGGGCAATCTGTACATGACGCTGCCGGGTGCCGACCGCAGCGCGAAACGCGTCGTGATCGGCAGCCATCTCGATTCCGTCCGCCAGGGAGGGAACTACGATGGCGCGGCCGGCGTGCTGGCGGGCATGGCGACGGTGGCGGGGATGAAGCGCGCGGGCTTCACCCCCGGGCGCGACATCACCGTCATGGCGATCCGCGCGGAGGAGGCGGGGGCCTGGTTCCCCGTCTCGTATCCCGGGTCGCGCATGGCGCTCGGGCTGTTCAAGGCGGATGGGCTGGCGATCCCGCGGCAGGACAGTGGGCGCACGCTCGCGGACCACATGCGCGAGGAAGGCTTCGACCCAGACGCCGTCGCGCGCGGCGAGCACGCGATCGGCCTGCACAACGTCGCGGCCTTCCTGGAACTGCATATCGAGCAGGGGCCGGTGCTGGAGACCGAGCAGGTGCCGATCGGCATCGTCACCGGCATTCCGGGCAGCCGCCGCCTGCGCCAGGGGCGCGTGGTGGGCGAGTACAACCATTCGGGTGCGACGCCGCGGAAGTACCGCCGCGACGCGGCGGCCGCGCTGGCCGAACTGGTGCATCGGATGGACGAGGAATGGTGCCGGCTGGATGCCATGGGCCACGTGCTGGTCTGCACCTTCTGCACCATGGCCACCACGGCCGAGGCGGGCTTCACCAAGATCGCCGGCGAGGCGACCTTCTCGCTGGACGTGCGCAGCGTCAGCCCGCACGCCTTCGACCTGATGTTCGAGGCGCTGCACCGCTTCATCGCCGAGATCGAGGCGCGCCGCGGCGTGCGCTTCGACTGCGGGCCCGAGACCGGCAGCCGTGCGGCCATCATGGACGAGGGCATCCGCGCGGGGCTGAAGCGCGCCGCGGATGCGCTGGGCGTGAGGCACCTCGATATCGCCTCGGGCGCCGGCCACGATGCGGCGGCCTTCGCCGAGGCGCGCGTGCCATCGAGCATGCTGTTCGTGCGCAACCAGCACGGCAGCCACAATCCGAAGGAAGACATGCGGATGGAAGACTTCGCGGCGGCCTGTGCCGTGGTTCAGCGCTGGGCGGCGGAGGCCGCGCAATGAGTGCGCCCGATGGTCGGAGCGCCGAAGGGCGCGGAGAGCTGAATCGGCCGCACCAGGCAAATGCACGTCTCGCGGTCGATATCGGCGGCACCTTCACCGACCTCGCGATCGAGAAGGGCGACCAGCGCTGGACCGCCAAGGTGCTGACCACGCCGGCCGCGCCCGAGAAGGGCGTGCTGGAGGGTGTCGCGCAGGTGCTGGCCAAGGCCGGCATGGCGCCGGCGGATCTCGCGCTCGTCATCCACGGCACCACGCTCGCGACCAACGCCATCATCGAGCGCAAGGGCGCGCGCACCGCGCTGCTGACGACGGATGGCTTCCGCGACGTGCTCGCGCTGGCGAACGAGGCGCGCTATGACCAGTACGACCTCAACATTGAATTGCCGCAGCCGCTGGTGCGCCGCCGCTGGCGCGTGAGTGTGCCCGAGCGTCTGGACAACACCGGCAAGGTGCTGGTGCCGCTGGATGAGGCCGCGGTGCGCGCGCAGGTGGAGTTCCTGAAGGGCGAGGGGATCGAGAGCCTCGCCATCGGCTTCCTCCATGCCTTCGTGAACCCCGCGCATGAGCGCCGCGCCGCCGAGATCGTGCGGGAGATGTGGCCGGGCGTGCCGGTCTCGCTGTCGAGCGAGGTCTCGCCCGAGATGCGCGAATGGGAGCGCTTCTCCACCACCGTCGCCAACGCCTACGTGCAGCCGCTGATGGCGACCTATCTCGGGCGGCTCGAGACCGGGCTGCGCGCGGCGGGTGTCACCTGCCCGCTCTTCCTGATGCTCTCGGGCGGCGGGCTCACCACCATCGAGACCGCGTCGCGCTTCCCGATCCGCCTGGTGGAGAGCGGCCCCGCGGGCGGGGCGATCTTCTCGGCGTTCGTGGCGAAGCAGCGCGGCTTCGACAAGGTGCTGTCCTTCGACATGGGCGGCACCACGGCGAAGGTCTGCCTGATCGACGGCTTCCGCCCGCAGGCGAGCCGCACCTTCGAGGTGGCGCGCGTGGGGCGCTTCAAGAAGGGGTCGGGCCTGCCGCTGCGCATACCGGTGATCGAGATGGTGGAGATCGGCGCCGGCGGCGGGTCCATCGCCCAGGTCGATTCCATGGGGCGCATCCAGGTCGGGCCGGAATCCGCCAGCGCCGATCCCGGGCCGGCCTGCTACGGGCGTGGCGGCACGCATCCGGCGGTGACGGATGCGAACCTGTCGCTCGGGCGCTACGAACCATCGCTCTTCGCGGGCGGGTCGCTGCCGCTGAAGCCGGAGCTCTCGCGCGATGCGCTGGCGGCGCATGTCGGCGGCAAGCTCGGCCTCTCGGCGGAGATGGCCGGGCTCGGCGTGGTGGAGATGGTCGACGAGAACATGGCCAATGCCGCGCGCGTCCACGCCATCGAATCCGGCAAGGGCTATGACGGGCGCATCGTCATCGCCTTCGGGGGCGGCGGTCCCGTGCATGGCTATCGCGTGGCGGAGAAGATCGGCGTGAAGCGCATGCTGGTGCCGAGCGGGGCCGGCGTGGGCTCGGCCATCGGCTTCCTGCGCGCGCCGGTGGCCTATGAGGTGGTGAAGTCGCTCTACCAGCGCTTCGGCACCTTCGACCTGGCGGCGGTGAACGCGCTGCTGGCCTCGATGTCAGCGGAGGCGACGAAGGTGGTGAGCGAAGGCGCCTTCGGTGCGCCGGTCGAGGAAACGCGCATCGCCTACATGCGCTATGTGGGGCAGGGGCACGAGATCTCGGTCCCGCTGCCGCCGCGCGCGCTGACCGCGGGCGATGTGGCGGAGATCCGCGCGCTGTACGACGCCGAATACACGCGCTTCTACGACCGGCCGGTGCCCGGATCCGATGTGGAGATCCTCTCCTTCGCGGTCACCGTGCGCACGGTCGAGGCGCATGTCGAACCCGTCGCCCCGGTGGCGGATGCGCCTGCGCCCAGTCCCATCCGCGTGCAGATGGTGCGCGACACCGCGACGGGCGAAGTCGGCGAATGGCCGGTCTACGATCGCGACCACATGGCGCCGGGTGCCACCATTCCCGGCCCGGCAATCGTGGCGGAGGCCGAGACCAGCACGCTGGTTGGGCCGGGCTGGACGTGCCGGATGGACGGGCTGGGCTATCTCGACCTGACGCAGGAGGCCGCGTGATGAGCAAGGAAACCGGCGCACTCGCCACCATCCAGCGCCAGATCCAGTGGAACCGCCTGATCGCGGTGGTCGAGGAACAGGCGCAGACCATGATCCGCACCGCCTTCAGCACCACGGTGCGCGAGGCGGGCGACCTCTCGGCCGGCATCTTCGACCTCGAGGGCCGGATGCTCGCGCAGGCCGTCACCGGCACGCCGGGCCATGTGAATTCCATGGCGGAATCCGTCGGGCATTTCCTGAAGAAGTTCCCGGCACACACGATGCGGCCGGGCGACCACTACATCACCAACGACCCCTGGCTCGCGACCGGCCACCTGCATGACCTGACCGTGGTCACGCCGGCCTTCCGCAACGGGAAGATCGTCGGCCTGTTTGCCAACACGGCGCACATCATCGACATCGGCGGCCTCGGAATGGGCCCCGAGGGGCGCAGCGTCTTCGAGGAAGGCCTGTATATCCCCATCGTGAAGTGTTTCGACCGCAACGTGCCGAACGAGACCTTCTTCGACTTCATCCGCGCGGGCTCGCGCACGCCTGTCGAGCTGGAGGGCGACATCTACTCGCTCTGCGCCTGCAATGACGCGGGGGCGAAGCGGCTGGTCGAGATGATGGACGAGTTCCACATGGACAGCCTCGACGAGCTCGGCGGCTACATCTTCGAGGCGAGCACACGCGCCACGCTGGCCGAGATCGCGAAGCTGCCGCGCGGCACCTACCGCGGCGAGATCAAGTCGGACGGCTACGAATCCTCCGTCACGATGAAGGCCGCCATGACCATCCATGACGACCGCATCGTGGTGGATTTCGCGGGCACGAGCGGCCTGTCGAACCGCGGCATCAACGTGCCCCCGGCCTATTGCCGCGCCTATGCCTGCTTCGGGATCAAATGCGTGGTGGCGCCCGAGGTGCCGAACAACTGGGCCTCGCTGATGCCCTTCCAGATGGAGATCCCGGAAGGCTGCATCCTGAACGCCCCGCGACCCTATCCGGTGAGCGTGCGTCACGTGGTGGGGCAGCTCATCCCCGACCTGATGATGGGCTGCCTGCACCAGGCGATCCCCGATCGCGTCAATGCCGAAGGCTCGTCTGCCCTGTGGAACCCGCCGCTGCGCGGTGGCTCGCAGGTGAGCGGCCAGGCGGCGGAGACCGAGGATTTCGAGATCATCACCTTCAATTCCGGCGGCACCGGCGCGCGACCGACCAAGGACGGGCTCGACGGCACCGCCTTCCCCTCCGGAGTGCGCACCATGCCGGTGGAAGCGACCGAGAACGTCGCTCCGGTGATCTTCTGGCAGAAGCAGCTGCGCCCGGATTCCGCGGGCGCCGGCCGCACCCGCGGTGGCTTCGGCCAGGTGATGGAGATCGGTGCGAAGGGCGATGCCGAATTCGCCGTCAACGCCATCTTCGATCGTGTGGCGAATCCGCCAAAGGGCCGCGATGGCGGCGGTGAGGGCGCGGCCGGCTGGGTCGGCATGAACGACGCCAACGGCACGGTGCTGCGCACCAAGGGCTTCCAGATCATCCCAAAGGGCCGGCGGCTCCTGCTGAAGCTGCCCGGTGGCGGCGGCATGGGGGACCCGAGGCAGCGCGACCCCGCCCTGGTTCAGCGCGACGTCGAGGACGGGCTGGTCAGCCCCGAGGCCGCGCGCACGGTCTACGGCGTGAAGTGACGCGAACGGGGAGGGCGCGCGCGCTCCCCGTCGCCCGGCTACCGCCGCTGGCTCTCGAGCATCGCCCCATAGACCAGGTTCTTGAACAGCATCCGCGTCTGGCCCCGCCGTGACGGTCCCTGCGCCATGAACACCGCCGCCAGCCCTTCCGCCCGGTCCACGGTGAAGGACGTACCCCAGGCGCCGGCCCACATCGCATCCCCCGTACTGCCCGGCGCCACGGCGAACCCATCCTGCAGCCGCACGCCGAAGCCCAGGCCGAAGCCGTAGCCCGGCCCGGTCGAGGCCTCCGGCGATCCGCCCATGCCTTGGATAT
The DNA here is from genome assembly GCF_016106005.1 of Roseomonas rosulenta. Classification (GTDB taxonomy): domain Bacteria; phylum Pseudomonadota; class Alphaproteobacteria; order Acetobacterales; family Acetobacteraceae; genus Neoroseomonas; species Neoroseomonas rosulenta. Next base: position 960 of record NZ_JACADR010000042.1, on the reverse strand, counting down.
GGTTCGACATCATGAAGTTCACGATCGGTGCCGACAGGTACCGCCGCCCATCGAACACCCCGCCATTCGCCAACATGGTCGCGAAGCGGATGTAGTCCGGCGCCGTCGAGACCAGCCCCGCGCCGCCCTTGAAATACGACCGCCCCGCCTCGTCCTCGAGGATGCGGTAGGAGCGCCACATGCCGGCCTTGAGCGGGTCGCTGTCCAGCGCCTCGGCGATGCGCGCGCGGCGCGCGGGCTCGACGAACCAGGTGGTGTCGCGCATGCCGAGCGGCCCGGTGATGCGCTCGACGAAGAAGCGGTCGAGCCGCTGGCCCGACACGCGCTCCACCACAAGCCCCAGCACGTCGGTCGAGATGGAGTAGTGGAACATCGTCCCCGGATGGTGCGCGAGCGGGATGGCGCCGAGCCGGCGCAACATCTCGTCGCCGGTGATCGGGCCCGCGGACGCCGTGATGTTGCCCTCGGTGTACATCTCCCGGATGCGGGTCGACGGTGCGCTGTCGGGATAGACGAAGCCGGAGGAATGCCGCAGCAGGTCCTGCACCGTCATGGGGCGTCGCGGCGCGACCTCCTCGGCCGGCTGGCCGTCGCGACGGGTCTCGACCTTCACGTTGGCGAGTTCCGGCAGGAACATCGCGACAGGGTCGGACAGCTTCATCTTCCCCTGCTCGACCAGCATCATCGCCGCGACCGAGGTGACCGGCTTGGTCATGGAAGCCTGCAGGAAGATGGCGTCGCGCGTCATGGGCTTCGTCCGCGCGGCATCCATGTGGCCATAGGCCTCGAGATGGATGATCTCGCCATTGCGGCTGATCGCTGCGACGCAGCCGGGGTAGGAGCCGCGCTGCCCCTCGGCGAGCAGGGCCTCGCCGAAGGCAGCGAGCCGTGCGCGGGAGAAGCCCCGCACCAGGTCGGGCCCGGCGGGGCGGCGCTGCGCGGGTGCGGCGGCGCGCGCCG
>NZ_JACADR010000419.1 GCF_016106005.1 Roseomonas rosulenta | reverse complement strand
GGCGCCGCCGGAGCGGGGCCCGCCACGCCGTCGCCGGACGGCGGCCGGCGCTCTTTCGCCACCGCCGCCCAGGCCGCTGGTGTTGCCCGCGGCGCTGCGCCGGCCAGGCAGCGGCGTGACCCCGCTGCAGTTGCGCCTCGCCGCGCGGCCGGATGCGCCACCACAAGCTTTCCTCGACCGTCTCGCCAATCTTGTCGAGCGCACCCAGCAGCTGGCGGCGCCGCCCGTGCGCACCGAGTTAAGGCTCGAGCAGTTGCACGGCTTCGGTGCCGCCGGCGCTTGGGCGCGACGGACCGCGGACCGCCTGCTCGCGTATCGCGCCGGTCAACTCGATGCGTCCGACCTGCCACGCGGCGCGCTGCTCGTCGGGCCGCCGGGCGTCGGCAAGACCTTGCTCGTGCAGGCGCTCGCCAACAGCGCCGCGGTGCCGCTCGTCAGCGGTTCCTTGGCGCGCTGGCAGGCCGCTGATGACGGCCATCTCGGCACCACGCTGCGCGCCATGCGCCGCACCTTCGACGCCGCCCGTGCGGCGGCGCCCAGCGTGCTGCTGATCGACGAACTCGACTCTTTCGGATCGCGCGACGATTTCGCGGCGCCGCATCGCGACTATGCGACGCAAGTCGTCAACGCCCTGCTCGAACTGCTGGACGGCGCGGAGCCGCGCCTGGGCGTCGTCGTGGTCGGTACCTGCAATGACGCGCGCCGGATCGATCCGGCAATCCTGCGCGCCGGGCGCATCGACGACATCCTCGAGCTCGGGCCGCCCGACGCAGCGGCCCTGGTGGCAATCGCGCGGCTGTATCTCGCCGAGGCGATGGCGGAGGACGACGCGTCGCGGGCGAGGCTCGCGGCGATCGGCCGCGCCGCCGCCGCGCGCGGCGGCACCGGGGCCGCCATGGAGCAGTGGTGTCGCGAGGCGCGCGAGCGCGCCAGGCAGGACGGCCGCCGGGTCACGCTGGACGATCTCGCCACGGTGATCGGCCCCCCGCCGCCGCCGCCGACACGGGCCGAGTTGCACCGCGCAGCCCTGCACGAAGCGGCGCATTGCGCCGCCGTCGTCGCGCTCGATCCGGCACTAGTCGTCGCGGTGCGTCTCTCTGCTACGCCTGCTCCCTCAGGTCACACCGAGCTCGCCGCGCACGGCCGGGGCCTGAGCGGGCCCTTCCCGACGCGCCGCGACGTGCTGCGATCGCTGCGCGTGCTGCTCGCCGGCCGCGCCGCGGAACGTGTCTGTCTCGGCGAAGTCTCCGCCGGCGCCGGCGGCAGCGACGCGTCCGACCTGGCGCGCGCGACCAGACTAGCGCTGACCGCCGTGACATCTTTGGGCCTCGGCGAGGAGCCCGCCGCGCTCATCTGGCGTGCTGCCGATCACGGCGACGCAGACCGCCTGCTGATGGATCCGCTGATCCAACAACGGGTCGCCGCGCTGCTTGGCGACGCGCTAGCCGCCGCGGAGGGCTTCGTGCGAGCGAATGAGGCAAGCATCCGCCGTCTGGCGGACGAACTGCTCGCGCGCGGCAACATCGGTGGCGCAGACGTGGTCGCCATCCTCGGATCCCTCGTGGAACCGCCGGTGCCGGAGGACGATCGCGCTACTACACCCGAACGCGCCACCACGGTCCGGTAACCAGGTCCAGGGCGGCCGCAGTCATTCCAGCAAGCAACAAGGAAGCCATCGCGATGATCAGCAGAAAAAGCGGCTCAACGGAGCAGTCCTCCACCATACCGGCCGCAGATAACCGTCAGCTGGAGCTCCGGCGTCGGGAACGCTACCTCGACCTCGCCTCGAAGATCGCACTCGCACGGCAGATCGTTCTGCCACGCGGCGCGGCAGGTGACGCATCGGGGGGCACGGAGGCCATGGCTCATGTCGCCGACGCATTGAGCAACGCTGCTCACATTTGGCATGATCTGAAGGACGATGAACGTCACCGTGCTGCGCACGGCCTTTGCGAGTTGCTGGCCCGACTGGGACTCGCCATCGACAAGTACAGGCAGCAAAGCCCCGGTATGAAGCACCCCAGCTTTGCCGGAGGCTGATTAGTTTGAGTTATGCCGCCAGGAAGAGGTTCTCCTGAGCGGCTTAGTAAAGTGACTTGGTCTCGACGTGGAGTTGCCCCCATCAAACCGGACAAGCGGCGTGGGTTGCTGACTGCGCAGCGATGAACTCACGTGGCGAGCGCATGCGCAAGCCGCTGTGAGGATGGATGGTGTGTAGTCCTCGAACCATTCGGCCAGCCGCCTATTGAGCCGCAGCCGCCTTCAGCGCAAGCACGTGGACACCTCCAGAAACCCCCTCGTCACGATGATCGCTGGCTGATTCACTGACGCGGAGCGGCGTGAGGGACGGCGATGGTTCGGCAGCCTGGGTTCTTCGACGTGGAGGAGCGGCTGCGGGAGTTATCGGCCAAGGGCGATGACCTCGAGCGGATCGCCGTGCTGGTGGATTTCGCGATGTTCCGCGCCGAACTGGAGCGGGCCGTGCCGCGGGCGGACGGCACGAAAGGCGGCCGGCCGGCCTTCGATCACGTGCTGATGTTCAAGATCCTGCTGCTGCAGGCGATGCACGGGCTGTCCGACGAGCGCTGCGAGTATCTCATCAAGGACCGCCTGTCGTTCATGCGCTTCCTCGGCCTCGGGCTGGCCGACCCGGTGCCGGATGCCAACACGATCTGGACCTTCCGCGAGGCGTT
>NZ_JACADR010000418.1 GCF_016106005.1 Roseomonas rosulenta | reverse complement strand
GGCCACCTTCGAACCCGGCGCCGCGGCGCCCTCGCGCCCGCCAAGGCGCGGGCGCGTCACCGCCGAGCCCCTCGATGCCGCGGCCCCGGCCTTCCGCGCGCGCTTCCACCACCACGCGCTGCTGCTGGAACCGCTGCGGGCCGGCGTGTCGCCCGATGCGCTGCTGGCGGCCGCGGCGACCGGCCTCAAGCCGGGCGGCCAGGTGGTGCTGCTCGACCTGGTGTCGCGCGGGCTATCGGCCGGCGCTGCCGAGTCCCGCTGGCTCGCGGCAGAGGGCCGCAGCGAACCCCCGGCCGAGGCCACCCTGCCCGCCGCCCTGCAGCGCGCCGGATTCGAGATCCATGTCGTCGAGGATGCCGGGCGCCGCCACCGCGACGCGGTCCTGGCCGGCTGGCAGGCGCTGATGCTGGCGCTGCGCGACCAGGCGGCCCGCCCCCCGGCGCCCGAAGCGGCGGACCTGGTGCTCGAGGCCGAGGCCTGGCTGCTGCGCCTGCGCCTGATGCAGGAAGGCCGGCTGCGGCTGCTGCGCTGGCACGCCAGCATGGCGCGCTGATACGGAGCGCGCGAGGGTCCCGCCGTCCTGCCCCCCGGACGCGTCGTACCGGCGGCACGCCTGGGGCGTGACGCTGGCCGCATCCGCGGCCTCGGTCCTTCGGGCCGCAGGTCGGAACTTCGTGCGCCGGGTATGAGGCGCCGCTACAGCCCCGCCGCCTCCAGGACCTGCTCGACCGGCCCATCAGCCAGGATCCGCCCGCCCTCGAGCCGGATCGCCCGCGTGCACCACTTGCGCACGATGCCCATGTCGTGGGTCGCGATCAGCAGGATCTCGGCATCGGTCACCAGCTTCGACAGGCGCTGGTCGGCGCGCGCCATGAACTCGGCATCGCCGGCGAGGAACCATTCGTCCATCAGCAGGATCTCGGGCGTCATCGCCGTGGCCATGGCGAAGGACAGGCGCACATTCATCCCCGCCGAATAGCCGCGGATCGGCACGTCGAAGAACTCGCCCAGCCCTGCGAAGCCCTGCACCTCGTCCGCGAGCGCCCGGCCAGCGGCCTCGGTCAGGCCGCGATAGAGCGCGCGCAGCACCACATTCTCGCGCCCCGTCAGCAGCGGGTCCATACCGGCGGCGGGGTCGATCAGGGAGCCGATCTCGCCCTGCACGCGCAGGCTGCCCGCCACGGGTTCGTAGACGCCCGCGATGGTGCGCAGCAGTGTGGTCTTGCCCGCGCCATTGGGACCCACCAGCGCCACGCGCTCACCGCTGCCGATCGCGAAGGTCAGGTCGCGCAGCGCGGCCACCACGATGCGGTTGTCGTCGTCGCGCTTCAACCGCCGCGGCGCGGACGCCAGGATCCGCTGCTTCAGCGAGCGCGCATTGTGGTGATAGAGCGGGAACTCGATGGCCATTCCCGCTGCCTCGATCGCGGACATGGCGTCAGACCCAGAAGGCGATGCGCCCGCGGAAGCGGACGAAGAAGACCCAGGCACCGGCCATCAGCGCCGCCGTCCAGCCGATCGCCAGCGCCCAGACGATGAACCCTGCGCCCGTGCCCATGATCGGCCCGCGCACCGTCTCCATGATGGCGAAGACCGGGTTGATCGGCAGCCAGGGCTCCCAGTGCCCGACCATCTCGGGCTTCCAGATGATCGGGGAGACGAAGAAGGCAATCTGCATCACCGAGCCCACGATCGGCGGGATGTCGCGGAACCGCGCGCAGATCATGCCAAGGAAGATCGAGGCGGCGAAGGCGGCGACGGCGATCAGCACGAATCCCGGGATCGCCGCCAGCGCCCACCAGCCGGGCGCGACGCCGAAGATGGCGAAGACCACGGCGATCAGCGGCAGGTTGTGCGCCGCGATCACTGCATTGCGGAACACCACGCGCAGCGCATGCACCGAATAGGGCAGCGGCATCTGGCGGATCACGCCCTCGGCCGAGGTGAGGCTGGTGGTGGCGTCGGTGACGATCTGCGAGATGGTGGACCACACGATCAGGCTGACCGTGAGCCAGGGCAGGTAGGCCGCGACATCCATGCGGAACAGCTTGGCATAGAGGATGCCGAGCGCGGCCAGCATCACCGCCGTGGACAGGGTCAGCCAGAACGGGCCGAGCACCGACCCGCGATAGCGGTGCGTGATGTCGCCGCGCGCCAGCGCCCAGGCCAGGCGCCAGCGCGCCAGGCCGCCCTGGAGGTCCTCGAGCGCGCGCTCGCGCCGCCGCGGGGTTGCGGCGTCGAAGTCGTGGACCGGGCTGGCGGAATGGAGCATGGGGGGCGCCTTCTACACGCCCCGCGCCCGGGCCGGAAGGCCGGGGCTACTTGCCGCCGCGCGCGTCGACCGGGCCGCCGCCGTAGCCGCCGCCATAGGGGGCGCCATAGGGGGCGCCATAGCCGACCGGCGCGGCCCCGCCGGCGCGCGACAACCGCACCCGGTCGCCCTGGGTGATGACCACGCGGTCCCCCACCGTCAGGCCGAGCTCGTTGGTCTGGATGACCGAGCGCGTCTGGCCGGTGTCGTCCCGGATGATGAACTCCATGGCGTTGCCGCGGGTGGCCCCTTCCTCGATGGCCGCGCCTGCCAGGCCGCCGGCCAGCGCGCCGACCACGCCGCCCACCGTGCGCGCGCGCCAGTCGCCGCCGATGGTGCTGCCGATCAGCCCGCCGCCGACCGCACCCGCGCCGGCGCCGATGCCG
>NZ_JACADR010000417.1 GCF_016106005.1 Roseomonas rosulenta | reverse complement strand
CGCAGCGCCGCGAGATGCCGCCGCGCCTGCGCCGTGCCCGCCACCAGCGCCATCGCGCCCGCCGCCGCGCCGCGGATGCCGCGCCCGGACAGGCCCGCACCGCGCAGCACGAAGCGCTCGGCATTGGCGAAGGCCGCACTGTCATAGGCGGCGGAGCGCGCATCGGTCATCAGCGCGATGCGCTCGCCGCGGCGCAGCAGTTCCGCCGCCAGCGCCTCGGCCGGGAACAGGTGCCCGCCCGTGCCGCCGGCGGCGATGACGATGGGCTGCACGGCGGGGCCTCTCACCGCGCCCCTCCCGCCGCCATCGCGACGGGGGCCTGGCCTGGTTCGGCATCCGCGCCGGCGCGCGATCCGGTGCGCCGGCGCGTCAGCGCCAGCAGCATGCCCATGCCCATCGCGATCGCCAGCACGGACGACCCGCCATAGGAGACGAAGGGCAGCGTCATGCCCTTGGTCGGGATCAGGTGCAGCGTGGAGGCCATGTTGACGAAGGCCTGCAGGCCGAACTGCGTGAGCAGCCCTGTGCCCGCCAGCATGACGAAGAGGTCCGTCTCGCCCAGCAGCCGCATCAGCCCGCGCACCACGATGAAGGCGAACAGCGCCAGGATGACCAGGCAGAGCACCATGCCGAATTCCTCGCCCGCCACGGCGAAGACGAAGTCGGCATGCGCGTCGGGCAGCACGTTCTTCACGCGCCCCTCGCCGGGGCCGCGGCCGAGCAGCCCGCCATTGGCGAAGGCCTCGAGCGCGACGCTCACCTGGTAGGAATCGCCCGAGGACGGATCCAGGAAGCGGTGCACGCGCGACTGGACGTGCGGGAAGATCAGGTAGGCGCCGACGGCCCCCGCGATGCCGATCCCGCCCACGACACCCACCAGGAACAGGTTCATGCCGGCGACGAAGAACTGCGCGAAGAACACGGCCGAGACCACCAGCAGCATGCCGATGTCGGGCTGCCCCTTCAGGATCGCCGCCACCACCAGGAACAGCCCGAGCGCTATCGAAGCACCCCAGACCTTCGAACCCGGCAGCTTGCCTTCGGCGATCAGCCAGCCGGCGACCACCGCGAAGAAGGGCTTGAGGAATTCCGAGGGCTGCAGCGACAGGCCCGGGATTGGCAGCCAGCGCCGCGCTCCCTTGATCTCCACGCCCACCACCAGCGTCGCCGCCGTCAGCACCAGCGCCGCCGCGAAGCCGAGCAGCGCGAGGCGCCGCACGCCTTTCACCGAGAGCAGCGACACCGCGACCATCAGCCCCGCGGCCATCGCGAGATACGCGACCTGCTTGATGAAGAACATGTGGCGGGAGGAGGCGCCGATGCGCTCCGCCACCGCCGGCGATGCCGCCAGCATCATCACGTAGCCGAAGGCGATCAGCGTCAGCAGCGCCGCCAGCGTCCAGCGGTCCACGGTCCACCACCAGCGGCCCAGGACGGAGGTGTCGGCGCGCGTGAAGGCCATCAGGCGGCCCTTCCATTGGTGGCGGTGAGCGCGCGCGCGAGGTCGCGGAAGCGGTCCCCGCGCGCGTCGAATCCGCTGAACTGGTCCCACGAGGCGCAGGCCGGGGAGAGCAGCACGACCGGCGCCGCGCCGCCGAAGGCCGCAGCGGCCGCGGCCGGCACCGCGGCATCGAGCGTGCCGGTGATCTCGTGCGGTACGCCGTGCGCCGCCAGCGTGCGCGCCAGCACCGGGGCATCGCGGCCGATCAGGAAGGCGCGGGCGATGCGCGGGAAGAAGGGCGCCAGGCTCTCGATCCCGCCCTCCTTCGCCTCGCCGCCGGCGATCCAGACGACGCGATCGTAGGAAGCCAGCGCGCGCGCCGCGCTGTCGGCATTGGTCGCCTTGCTGTCGTTGACGAAGACCACGCCCTCAGACTCGGCAACACGCTCGAGGCGATGCGGCAGGCCGCCGAAGTTCACGAGGCCGCCGGCGATCTCGCTGCGCGTCAGGCCGAGTGCGCGGCAGGCCGCCGCCGCCGCCGCCGCGTTCTGCGCATTATGGGTGCCGGGCAGCGCCGGCGCCTCGCGCAGGTCCAGGATCGCGCCGCCATCGTCGCGCAGCATCCGCCCCTCGGCCCAGACGCCGCCGGGCTGCGGCGAAAGACCCGACACCGGCACGATCCGCGCCGCGATTCCGCCGGCCATCGCCGCGGTCATTGCGTCGTCCTGGCCCAGCACCGCGACATCGTCCGGCGACTGCCGCGCGAAGATTCGCGCCTTCGCAGCGGCATAGCCGGCCATGTCGCCATGGCGGTCGAGGTGATCCGGGCTGAGGTTCAGCATGACAGCCACGTTGAAGCGCAGCGTGGCGATTCGCTCCAACATGTAGGACGACATTTCGAGGGTATAGACCCCTTCTGACCCCAAGATGTTGAGAGAGAGGGCCGGCGGGCCGAGATTGCCCCCGACCTCCGCCTCGCGCCCGGCCTGCGTCAGCAGGTGGTGGATCAGCGCCGTGGTGGTGGACTTGCCGTTGGTGCCCGTCACGCCCACGAAGCGCGCGCGCGACTGCGCGGCGAGCACCGCGCGGTAGAGGAATTCCACGTCGCACAGGATCGGCGCGCCGGCCGCGCGCGCGGCATCGGCGGCCGGGTGCGCGCGCGGCAGCAGGTGCGCGATGCCCGGCGAGAGCAGCAGCGCATCGGCGCGGAATCGCCCCTCGGCCGGGTCGCGTAGCGTGAGCCCCGCGGCGGCGCCGGCACAGCGCT
>NZ_JACADR010000416.1 GCF_016106005.1 Roseomonas rosulenta | reverse complement strand
CCCACCCCATTGCACGGCGGCGCGGAAGGCCGCCGAATGCGCCCGCCGGCCCCGCGCGGGCGCCGCCGCCCCGGGGGAACACCACATGCGACGCATCCTTCTCAAGCCACGCTGGACCTGGTGCCCGCAGGGCGGGCTGCGGGAGAACCACGCCGTGCTGGTCGGCGGCGATGGCGCCATCCTCGACGTGCTGGCCGATGCCGCGGGGGTCGATGCGGAGCGCGTCGACCTGCCGGAGTCGCTGCTGCTGCCGGGCCTGATCAACCTGCACAATCACGCGGTGTCGGCGCCGCTGTTCCGCGGCCTGGCGGACGACATCGCGCCGGGCGACCTGCCCGGGCACATCGTCTTCTCGCTGCTGATGCCGATCGGCGACCTGGCGGCCGAGACCATGACGCCCGAGGAGATCGGCGATGTCGCCGAGATGGCGCTGCTGGAGGGGCTGCGTTGCGGCACCACCACGGTGCTCGACGTGTTCCGCCTGCAGCAGGCGCCCTTCATCGACCGGGCGCGCGGGCTCGGCCTGCGCAGCTATTCCTGCCCCTACCTGTTCTCGACCCCGGGGTTCGACATGGCGGCGGCTGGCACGCCGCTCTATCGGCCGGAGGGTAGCGCCGATCCCGGACTCGATGCCATCGTGGCGCTGTTCGACCGTCACGACGAAGGCCCGCGCGGGCGCACGCGCATCGGCTTCGGCCCGCATGGGCCGGATTCCTGCACGCCGGACCTGCTGCGGCGCGTCGACGCCAAGGCGCGCGAGCTCGGCACCATCGTGTCGATCCACGCGGCGCAGAACCTGCACGAGGTCGAGCTGGTGCGGCAGCGCCACGGCACGGGATCCTTCGCGCATCTGCGCGACCTCGGCCTGCTGCGCGAGGGCGTGGTGCTCGCACACGCGATGTACGCGACGGACGAGGAGATGGAGATGGCGCGCGTGGGCGGCGCCGCCATCGCGTCCTGCCCGCTGGCCTTCGCGCGCAGCGGCCGCTTCGTGCCGCTGGCGCGCTTCGAGGCCTCCGGCGTGCGGCTGGGCATCGGCACCGACGGCGTGACGCTCGACATGGTGCAGGAGATCCGCACCGCGTCGATCTTCGCCAAGGTGCAATCCGGCACGGCGCATGGCCTGTCGGCCGAGCGCGTGCTGCGCGCGGCCACGCGCGATGCGGCGCTGGCGCTGGGGCGCACGGACCTTGGCGTGATCGCGCCGGATGCGCGTGCGGATCTGGTGGCGGTCGACCTCGGTTCCTCGCGCTACCAGCCGGTGTGGGATCCGCTGAAGGCGCTGCTGACCAATGGCGCGGCATCCGACCTGTCGCTGGCGATGGTGGAGGGGCGGGTGCTGCTGCGCGACGGCCGGGTGACGGTGGCCGATGCGGCCGCGGTGACGCGCCGTGGCGCGCGTGTGGTCGAGCGCGTGTGGCAGGAGGCACTGCGGCGGGGGCGGATTCCGCGCAGCGTTGCCGAACGGGCGGGACGCATCGCGCCGTGAGGCGCGTTGGCGAAAGCCGCCGTGAGGCGCGTTGGCGAAAGCCGCCGTGAGGCGCGTTGGCGAAAGCCGCCGTGAGGCGCGTGGGTCGAAGCGCGCCGTGAGGCGCCGCCGCGAGGCTTCCGTCCACGCGGCGCGCGCTCTAGCCTTTTGCGCTGCACGGGAGACATCCGCATGACCATCGCACGCAGGCCCTTGATCCTCGGCGGCGCAACGCTGCTCACCGCGCCGGCCATCGCGCAGGGCGCGCGCCGGCCGCTGCGCGTCGTCGTGCCCTTCCCGCCGGGGGGCGGCGTGGACAGCCTGGCGCGCGTGCTGGCGGACCGCCTGCCGGCGGTGCTCGACCAGCCCGTGGTGGTGGACAACCGCAGCGGCGCCGGCGGGCTGATCGGCGCGGATGCCGTCGCCAAGGGCCCGCCCGACGGCACCATGATCGGCATCATCGGCGCCGCCACGCTCTGCGCCGCGCCCTTCCTGCAGGCCTCGATGCCCTTCCACCCGACACGCGACCTGCGCCCGGTCACGCAGATCACCGATGCCTCGGTGCTGCTGGTGGTGAACGCGCAGCGCGCCGCCGAGCGTGGCTGGACCGACCTGCCGGCCACGCTCGCCTGGGCGCGCGCCAATCCGGGCGGGCTGCGGCTGGCGCATTCCGGGGTGGCCACGGTCAGCCACCTGACGCTGGCAGCACTCGGCCAGGCGGCACAGGTGCAGATCACCGAACTGCCCTATCGCGGCGGCGCGCAGGCGACGACCGATGCGGTCTCGGGCGTGCTGGACGGGTCGGCCGACCTGCCGACCGCCCTCATTCCGCATGTCGAGGCCGGGCGGCTGCGCGCGCTCGGCGTGTCGAGCCGGCGGCGCTTCGGCCTGCTGCCGGACGTGCCCGCCTTCGCGGAATACCCCGCGCTCGGCCTCGGCGACATCGACATCCGGTCGTGGAACGCGATGATGGTGCCGGCCGGCACGCCGGATGCCGAGGTGGCGCGCCTGTTCGCCGGGCTGCGCCAGGTCGGCACGCAGCCGGGCTTCCGCGACGCGCTGCGCCCGCTCGGCTACGACCCCGCGGTCAGCGACAGCCCCGCGGCGATGGCGGCGATGATCGCGAGCGAGACGCCGCGCTGGCAGCGCCTGGTGCAGATTTCCGGCGCGCGGGTGGATTGAGTCGCGGCGCTACCGCTGCGGTGGCGGGGGCCGCCGGCGCGGCGGCGGCGGCGGGGCC
>NZ_JACADR010000415.1 GCF_016106005.1 Roseomonas rosulenta | reverse complement strand
CGCGCCCGGCGCGGCGACGGCGAGCGGCGCGAGCGGCGAGGTTCGGACCACGGCCGCGGCCAGGCACAGATCGGTGTGCCAGGCTTCCGCCGCCACCAGGATCCCCTCCGCCCCCAGGGCGGACGCCGCAGGCGGCGCCGGACCGGGCGCCGCGCAGGCGCCGACCAGGGCCGAGGCAAGCAACGGGCGGCGCGGCGTCATGACGCCCGTTCATCACAGGCCTCGGCCCGCTGTCCAGCGGCGCGCCGCTCGGGCAGGCGCGTGGCCCGCGCGTCACTCCACGCGCGCTCCCGCGCGTCATTCCAAGCGCGCTCCCGCGCGACGCACCACCTCCGGCCAGCGCGCCGCCTCCTCGCGGACCAGGGTGGCGAAGCGGTCGGGGCCGTGGGCGGTCACGGTGAAGCCCTGGCGCGCCAGGTCGCCCGCCACCTCCGGCAGCGCCAGGACGCCGGCGAGCTCCGCCGCCAGGCGCGCCACCGCCACGCCCGGCGTGCCGGCCGGCGCGAGGATGCCCTGCCAGGTCACCACCTCGAAGCCGGGGAAGGCGGCCTCGGCCACCGTCGGCACCTCGGGCAGGGCGGGGCTGCGCTCGGCACCCGTGACCGCGATGGCGCGCAGCCGGCCGCCGCGGATGTGCTCGATCGCCGCCGGCAGGGTGACGAACAGGGCCTCGACATGGCCGGCCACCACGTCCACCACCGCCGGCCCGCCGCCGCGATAGGGCACGTGCGTGAAGGCCACGCCTGCCCGCTGCGCGAACACCGCCTGCGCCAGATGTCCGATCGACCCGTTGCCCTGGGAGGCGACGGTGAGCCGCCCCTCGGCCTCGCGCGCCCAGTCGACGAAGCGTGCCAGGTCGGCCACCGGCGTGGCCGGGTTCACCACCAGCACTTGCGGCGCACGTACCGCCTCGATCACCGGCGCGAAGTCGCGCACCGGGTCGTAGCCCGCGCGCGGATAGAGCGCGGGGTTGATGGTGAGCGGGTCCGAGCCCACCAGCAGCGTGTGGCCATCCGGCCGGGCGCGGGCCACCGCCTCGAAGGCGATATTGCTGCCGGCGCCGGGCAGGTTCTCGGCCACCACGGGCTGGCCCAGGCGTGGCGCGAGGTGGCGCGCCAGCAGCCGGCCCAGGATGTCGAGGCTGCCGCCCGGCGCGACCGGCACGACGATGCGCAGCGCCCGCTCGGGCGACCAGGCGGTGCCGACCGCGCCGGCCGGGCGCGGCAGCAGCGCGGGCATGGCCAGCAGGGCGGTGCGGAGCAGCAGATCGCGGCGCAGGGTATTCATGGCGTGCAGTTCCAGGGCTGAAAGAGAAGCGTGTTCTCTCAGCGCCCTAAAAACTTGCAAGCAAAAGATTTTTCCACTAAAAGATCCGCGAAACAAGCCAAGGTCTTGCCCGTGAGCCGTAAGTTCGAGCCTGACCATACCGACCGCGCCATCCTGCGCCTGATCCAGAAGGACGCCGCCCTGTCGCTGGCGGATATCGCCAAGGAGGTCGGCCTCACGCCCACCCCCTGCTGGAAGCGCATCCGCAAGATGGAGCAGGAGGGCGTGATCACCGGCCGGGTGGTGCTGCTGGACCCGGAGAAGGTCGGCCTTGGCGTGTCGGTCTTCGTGGCGATCGAGACCGGTGACCATTCTGCCGCCTGGATCGAGCGCTTCGCCGCCACCGTGGCGAAACTGCCCGAGATCGTGGAATGCTGGCGCCTGGGCGGGGACGTGGACTACCTGCTGCGGGTGGTGGTTCCGGACATGGCGGCCTTCGACACCTTCTACCGCCGCCTGACAGCGGATGTGCCGAGCCTGCGCAAGGTGACCTCGCGGTTCGCGATGGAGCGGGTGAAGTCGACCACGGCCTTGCCCCTGTAGTTGACCCGCGCGCGCCGGCCCGGCCGCCGTGCGCCCCGCCGCCGGTTGTCCCCCTCCGTCACAAACCGCTACAACACCCGCGTGCCCGCGCCGCTGATCGCCCCCTCGCTGCTCGCCGCCGACTTCGCCCGCCTGGGCGAGGAAGCCGCCGCCGTGGCCGCCGCCGGCGCCGACTGGCTGCACCTCGACATCATGGACGGGCATTTCGTGCCCAACATCTCCTTCGGGCCCGTCGTGGTGAAGGCGCTGCGCAAGCACGCAGCCATCCCCTTCGACGTCCACCTGATGATCGCTCCGGCCGATCCCTACCTCGCGGCCTTCGCGGATGCGGGCGCCGACATCATCAGCCTGCATCCGGAAGCCGGGCCGCACCTGCACCGCTCGCTGCAGACCATCCGGGCGCTGGGCAGGAAGGCGGGCGTGGTGCTCAATCCCGCCACGCCGGTCGAGAGCGTGGCGCATGTGCTCGACATCACCGACCTGATCCTCGTCATGTCGGTGAACCCGGGCTTCGGCGGGCAGTCCTTCCTGCGGTCCCAGCTCGACAAGATCGCGACCCTGCGGCGCATGATCGATGCCTCGGGCCGCGACATCCGGCTCCAGGTGGATGGCGGCGTGACGGCGCAGACCGCGCCGGACTGCCTCGCCGCCGGGGCGGATGTGCTGGTGGCCGGCACCGCGGTGTTCGGCCAGGCGGACTACGCCGCGGCCATCGCCGGCCTGCGCGGCCGGCAGCGGGCCGCCGCATGATCAACATCCTGCGCGGCGCCCGGCAGAAGCTGGCGCGGCTGCGCCCGGTAAGGGTGCCCGAGGCGCCGGCGCGCGCCTTCCGCGACCTCTGGCCCGGCGACGCCGCGCGTGG
>NZ_JACADR010000414.1 GCF_016106005.1 Roseomonas rosulenta | reverse complement strand
CAGCGGGACGACATCAGCCGCCGCGGCAGCGGCCAGCGCGGCGATGCCCGGGCGCAGCTCCGCCAGCGCCTGGTCGATCGGCTGGCTCGCCGCCGCCATCAGGTCGCGCGCCGCGGCTTCCTGCAGCTGGCGCAGTGCGAGCAGCGCGGACAGCCGCGCCTCGGCCGGCGCGGCCGCTGCGTCGATCGCGTCGCAGGCGGCTTCCAGCCCGAAGGCCTCGCTGGCAAGCAGCGCGGCGCGGCAGGCGGCGACCGCCTCGGCCCCAGTGGTCAGCCGGCCGATCGCCGCACAACCCAGCCGGTTCGCCACGGCATTGGCCAGGACGGTCGCCACCAGCTCCCGCCGCAGCCGGTGGCGGCCGATGAAGGTGGCGTAGCCTTCCTGCAGCGGCTTCGGGAAATAGGCCATCAGCGCGGGCAGCAGCGCCGGGTCGTCCGGGAGGTCCGATTCGCCCAGCGCATCGGTCAGCCAGAGCTTCGCAAAGGGCAGCAGCGCCGCGATCTCGGGCCGTGTCAGCCCATCGCCGGCGCCGACCCGCCGCGCCATCGCGGCGGCATCGGGCAGCCCCGCCACGGCACGGTCGAGCAGGCCCACGGATTCCAGCCGATCCATCAGCACCGCCTGCGCGGCGAGGTCATCCGGCCCGCCCATCGTCTCGAGCGTGACGGCAAGGGATTGCTGGTCGTTGTCGCGCAGCACCAGGCCAGCGACCTCGTCGGTCATGGCATGCAGCAACTCGTCGCGCGTGCGCCGCGTCAGCAGCCCCTCGGCCTCCGCATCTGCCAGCAGGATCTTGATGTTCACCTCGTGGTCCGAGGTGCTGACGCCCGCCGAATTGTCGAGCGCGTCGGTATTGATGCGGATGCCCGCGCGCGCCGCCTCGATGCGCCCCGCCTGGGTGACGCCGAGATTTGCCCCCTCCCCCACGATGCGCGCGCGGATGTCGCGCCCGTCGATGCGGATCGCGTCGTTGGCGCGGTCGCCGGCCTCGGCCTGGGTCTCGGTGCTGGCCTTCACATAGGTGCCGATGCCGCCGAAATAGAGCAGGTCGGCCTCCATGCGCAGGATGGCCTGCATGATGGCCGCGGGCTCGGCGCGATCCGCCGCGATGCCCAGCATCGCCTGCGCCTGCGGGCTCAGCGGCAGCGACTTGGCATTGCGCGGAAACACGCCGCCGCCCGCGCTGATGAGGCGCGCCTCGTAGTCGGCCCAGGAGGATCGCGGCAGGCGGAACAGCCGCTCGCGCTCGGCATGGGACGCCGCCGGGTCGGGATCTGGGTCGAGGAAGATGTGCCGGTGGTCGAAGGCCGCGCGCAGCCGCGTCTGCTTCGACACCAGCAGCCCGTTGCCGAAGACGTCGCCCGACATGTCGCCCACGCCGACCATGTCGAAGGGCGCATCCTGCACGGAACGCCCCAGCACCTCCCGGAAATGCCGGTCGATCATCACCCAGGCGCCGCGCGCGGTGATGCCCATGCCCTTGTGGTCGTAGCCCGCGGAACCGCCACTGGCGAAGGCATCGCCCAGCCAGAAGCCGTATTCGGCCGACAGGCCATTGGCGATGTCGCTGAAGGTCGCGGTGCCCTTGTCGGCGGCGGCGACGATATAGGGATCATCGCCATCGCGCCGCACGATGCCCGCAGGTGTGACCACCGCCGTGCCCTGGTAGTTGTCCGCCAGGTCCAGCATCGATCGCACCAGCGTGCGGTAGCAGGCGATGCCCTCGGCCTGGAACGCCTCGCGGTCGGATGCCGGCGGCGGGTGCTTGAGCACGAAGCCGCCCTTCGCGCCGGTGGGGACGATGATCACGTTCTTGAGCCGCTGCGCCTTCATCAGGCCAAGGATCTCGGTGCGGAAATCCTCCCGCCGGTCGGACCAGCGGATGCCGCCGCGCGCCACCGGGCCGGCGCGCAGGTGGCAGCCCTCCATGCGCGGCGAATGCACGAAGATCTCGCGCCAGGGGCGGGGCTGCGGCATCTCACCCGCCAGCGCGCTGTCCAGCTTGAAGGCCAGGTAGTCCTTCCCCTGGAAGAAGTTGGTCCGCAGCATGGCGTCGAGCGTGACGCGCAGGCGCGTCAGGATGCGGTCCTCGTCGGGGTTCTCGACACTCTCGAGCAGCATGGCCCAGGCGGCCTCGGCCCGGGCCGTGTCGCGATCGGCCGCGGCGGGGTCGAAGCGGCGGCGGAAGATCTCCACCAGCAGCCGCGCGGCCTCCGGATGCGCCGCCAGCGCGGCTTCGACGGAAGCCTGGGCGAAGGGAAAGCCGACCTGCTTGGCCCAGCGGAACATAGCCCGCAATAGCCAGCATTCGCGCCAGTCGAGCCCCGCGCGCAGCACCAGGCGGTTGAAGCCATCGGCCTCCGCCGCGCCGTCCAGCAGGGCGCTCAGCGCGCCCAGGATCTCGTCGAAGCGGTCCTCCGGGCAATCGGCGCCGGCCTCGAGACGATAGACATGCAGCACCACCTCCGGCCCGCCGGCGGGCACGAGGTGGTAGGGCTGTTCCTCGATGGCGCGCAGATCGAGGCTCTCGAACAGCGGCAGCGCATCGGCCAGCGCCAGTGGCCCGGCGGGATTGGCGAGGCGCAGCGTGAGCGAGCGCGGCCCCGCGCCGGGCGCGCGCAGCAGGTCGGCGCGTGGCCGGCCCGCCTCGATCGCGCGTTCGGCGAGGTCGATATCCGCCACGCCCTGCGCCGCCGTCGCGCCCTCGCGATAGGCGCCGGGGAAGGCCTCG
>NZ_JACADR010000413.1 GCF_016106005.1 Roseomonas rosulenta | reverse complement strand
GCTGGCGGCGGCGACGACCGCGCTGCGCGATGCCGCGGCGTCGGTCGCGCAGCGCGCTCCAGGCGCCTCGCCCGGGGCCGCGGCTCGGGCGAGTGCCGCGCTGATGCGTGCCTCCCGCGCGCTGGTGCCGGCCGACTACACGGCGGGCGACCGCTTCACCCACCCGCACGCACTGCCCATGCCGGACTGGGCCACCCTGCAGCCGATCCGCGACCTTGCGGCGACGCCGCCGGGCAGCGACGAGGAGAAGTTCGCCGCGGTGGACGCGCTGCGTGCGCGCAACCGCCTCGCCTTCGCGATCCGGCAGGCGCAGGCGGCGATGGACGAGGCGCTCGCCGCGCTGGCCTGATGCGTCAGGACGGCCGCAGGCCGGCCAGGTCCGCCGCGCGCCGCGCATTCGCCAGTTCCGTTGCGAGGAAGGCGGCGAAGCCATCGGGCGAACGTTGCGCCTCGCCGGCTGGAATGGCGCCTACCTCCGCGATGCGCGCCTGGATGGCGGGTTCGGCGAGCGTCGCAGCCAGCGCGCCATGCAGCATCGCGACAACGTCGGCCGGTGTCGCGGCGGGTGCGAGAAGCCCGCCATAGGATCCCGCGGTGAAGCCTGGCAGCCCGGCCTCTATGAAGGTCTGCACGTTCGGCAGCACGGCGGACCGCTGCTGGGTCGCGATGGCGATGATCGGCGCCTTGCCCTCGAGGTGCAGCGGCAGGGCGGAGGGCAATTCGACCATGCCGGCATCGACCGTGCCGCTGATCAGGTCGGGCACCATGGCGCTGCCGCCGCGATAGGGCACGTGCACGGCGCGCACATTCGCCCCCGCCATCAGCAGTTCGAGGGCGAGATGCGCGGCACTTCCCGCGCCGGGTGTGGCGATCGTCACCTGGTTCGGCCGCTGGCGCAGGATGGCAATGAAATCGGTCAGCGTGCGGGCCTCGATGCGTGGGCTGACCTGGCAGATCATGGGCAGGATGCCGACCAGGCCGATCGGGCGGAAGTCGCGCATCACGTCGTAGGGCAGGTTGGCCTGCAGCACCGGATTGGCGGTGAGCGGCCCGCCCGCGCCGAACAGCAGCGTGTATCCGTCGGGCGCGGCCTTCGCCACGGCGTCGGCGCCGACCGACCCGCCCGCGCCGGCGCGGTTCTCGATCACCATCGGCCGGCCGAGCCGTTCGGCCATGCGCGTGGCGAGGATGCGCGCGAGGATGTCGGTATTGCCGCCGGCGGCGAAGGGCACGATCACGCGGATCAGCCGCTCCGGATAGGCGGCGAGGGCGGGGCGCGCAAAGGGCGCGGATGCGGCGGCGAGCAGGATCGCGCGGCGTGTGGTCATCTGGTTTCCTCCCGACGGGCTCGATCGGCCTGCGCGCAAGCGTGGCATCGCGCAGCGCGCAGGGCAAACGCGCAGGCTTGCCGCACCGCGGCACCTGCCGCAGCATCCGGCGCGAATCACGGAGGCAGCGCGATGCAGAAGCGGCGATTGGGCAGGACCGGGATCGAGGTCTCCGTCCTCGGCTACGGCTGCGGCGCCATCGGCGGGCTGATGGTGAAGGGCACCGCGGCCGAACAGGACCGCGCCATCGGGCGCGCCATCGACCACGGCATCACCTATTTCGACACCGCCTCGGCCTATGGCGATGGCGTGTCCGAGACCAATCTCGGTCGCGCGCTGAAGGCGCTGGGCGCGCAGGTGACGGTCGCGACCAAGGTGCGCATCCGCGGCGCGCAGCGCGCCGACATCGCCGGCACCATCGCGCGTTCGGTCGACGAAAGCCTCAAGCGGCTGCAGCGCGACAGCGTCGACATCCTGCACCTGCACGAGCCGATCACCCGCGAAGGCCGCGATCCGGACTTCAGGGCCGATGCGATCCTGGGCGAAGCCGTGCCGACGCTGCGGCGCCTGCGCGAACAGGGCAAGTTCCGCTTCTTCGGCATCACCGGCCTCGGCGATGCGTCGGAGATCCTGCGCGTGCTCGAGGAAGGCGGCTTCGCCACGGCGCAGATGCCCTACAACATCCTCAACCCGAGCGGCGTGGCGCCGCTGCCGGCGGGCTCCGCCATGCCCGACCTCGGCGGCGTGATCGCCCGCGCCGCGGCTGGGGATGTGGGCGTGATGGCGATCCGCATCCTGGCCGGCGGCGCGCTCAGCGGCAGCGAGGCGCGCAGCCCGCTCGGCGTGCCGAAGGTGGCCCCCATCGCCTCCGCCGCCAGCTATGCCGACGACGTGGCGGCCGCGCGGCGCCTGCTGCCGCTGGTCGAGGCCGGCCACGCCGCCGACCTGGTGGAACTCGCGCTGCGCTACGCCGTGATGCCGCCGCAGATCGCGACCGCGATCGTGGGAACATCGAGCATCGCCGAGCTCGACCACGCCGTCGCGGCGATTGCCCGCGGGCCGCTGCCGGCGGAAGCGATGGCGATGATCGCGGCGATCCAGGCGGGCTGAGAACGTCACCAGCCGCAGAGCCGCCGCCCCGCGCGGTTGTGCGCCAGGATGGCGCGCGCGGTCTGCGGCGTCAGCGCGTCATCGTCATGCACCAGGATCGGGCGCCAGGCGCCGCAGTCATTCGCGCCGCCAGTCCCGGCGCAGCTCGTCAGCAGGATCGCGAGTGCGATCCAGGTCGCGGTCCACCTCATCGCGGATCTCCCGCGCGCGCGCGGCGCGCCGTTGTGTGCGTGCATCCGCCAGGGCGCGCCCGTCGCGCCGCCCGGCGGCGTAGAGCGCGGCCAGCACCGCCAGCGCCGCGCCGGCCGCTGCC
>NZ_JACADR010000412.1 GCF_016106005.1 Roseomonas rosulenta | reverse complement strand
CCGGTGCGGGGCGAGGCCACGCTCGATGCCGCCGCCAACCCGCCGCGCGTCGCGCTGGCGCTGCGCAGCGAGGGGCGTGGGCTCGACCTCGCCGCACTCCGTCGCGCGCGCGGCGAGGCGACCGGCATCGAGGGCCGCGCCGAGGTGGTGCTGGACATCCAGGGCCGGGGTGCGACGACCCGCGCCGTGGCGGCGACGCTGTCGGGCGAATTCGGCCTCGCGATCGTCGAGGGGCGCCTGGCGCAGGCCGGGATGCTGCGGCTGGGGCCGGACTTGCTGGCCCTGCTGCTGCCCGGCGCCCCGCGGGAGGGGATCGAGCTGCGCTGCCTCGCGCTGCGCATGTCGGCCGAGGACGGCGTGGCGCGCAGCCAGGCGCTGCTGGCCGAGACCTCGGCCGGGCGGATCGAGGGCGTTCTGGCAGCGAACCTGCGCAGCGAGGCACTGGCGGCGCGGCTGCTGCCGGACGTCACGCTGCTCGGGATTCGAGTGCGCGCGCCGGTGGGGATCGGCGGCACGCTGGCGGCGCCGCGGGTGGGGGTGGAGCCCGGCCGCGCGCTCGGCCAGGTGATCGAGGACACGGTGGCGAACCGGCTCTGGCGCG
Organism: Roseomonas rosulenta; assembly: GCF_016106005.1. GTDB lineage: Bacteria > Pseudomonadota > Alphaproteobacteria > Acetobacterales > Acetobacteraceae > Neoroseomonas > Neoroseomonas rosulenta. The sequence goes on along the minus strand of NZ_JACADR010000412.1, from coordinate 2,161 downwards.
ACCCGACCGTGGAATGGCTGCGCGGGCGGGTGCAGGGCGGCACACCGGCGGGGGATTGCGCGGCGCAGCTGCGCCTCGCGCGGATGGGGGCCGATGGCCCGTTGCCGGCCGCCGAGCGATTCGTGCCCGGCGTGCCGCGCGAATTGCAGGGCAGCACGCAGGACGTGCTGCGCGGCCTGGGCGGCATCGGCGGGGCGCTGGGCGGGGCGGTCGGCGGGCTGCTCGGCGGCGGGCGGCGGTGAAGCGCCAACCGCCGGTTCCACGCTGGCGGTAGGTGATCTAGAAGCCCGCGCATGAAGCGCTTCTGGAACCACGCCGTCGCTGTTCGCCGGCCCGAGGGCGGGTACGCCGTGGTCCTCGACGGCAAGCCGCTGCGCCTGCCGGGCGGGGCGCCGCTGGCGACGGGTTCGGCCCCGCTGGCCGAGGCGATCGCCGCCGAATGGGACGCCGCCGGCGGCCAGAAGGGCGGCGAGATCACGATGGACGCAGTGCCGCTGACGCGCCTGCTGGGCAGTGCCCAGGAGCGGGTCGCGCAGGATCCCTCGGCCATGGTCGCGGGGCTGGCCAAGTATGGCGAGACCGACCTGCTCTGCTACCGCGCCGCGGATGCCGCGCTGGCGGAACTGCAGGCGCGGGACTGGCAGCCGCTGCTCGACTGGGCAGCCCGGGTGCATGGCGCGCCGCTCGGCGTGACGGCGGGACTGATGCCGCTGGCGCAGCCGCCGGGAAGCCTGGCGGCGTTGCGCGACGCGGTGGCGGCGCATGGGGCCGAGGAGCTGGCGGCGCTGGGTGTGGCGGTGCCGGTGCTGGGCAGCCTGGTGCTCGGCCTGGCGCTGTCGGCCGGCGAGGTGGACGCAGCGCGCGCGCATGCGCTCTCGGTGCTGGACGAGACCTTCCAGGAACAGCGTTGGGGACTGGATGAGGAAGCCGCGGCCCGGCGTGCCCGCGCTGCGGCCGATGTGGCGCTGGCCGAGCGCTTCCTGACGCTGGTGCGCGCATGAGGGCGCGCCAGGTGGTGATCCGTGGCCGGGTGCAGGGCGTGGGCTACCGCGAATGGATGGTGCGCGAGGCGACGCACCTTGGCGTCCAGGGCTGGGTGCGCAACCGCGCCGACGGCGCGGTGGAGGCGCTGGTGGCCGGCGAGGAAGCGGCGGTGCAGGCGCTGCTCTCGGCCTGCCGGCGCGGGCCGATGCTGGCGCGGGTGGACGACATCACGGACGAATTCGCCGAACCGCCGACCGGGCCGGGGTTCCAGCGGCGATAGCGCGCCCCTCGCCCGCCTTGACGCGCCCGCGCGGCGTCACCACACGACGGCGCAACGCCGGAAGGATCGTCACCATGCCGCTTCATCGCCGCGCCCTGCTGGGCGCCGCCGCCACGCTGCCCCTCGCCGCCGCTGCCCGCGCCCAGGCGCGCCCGATCCGCGTGCTGGTGCCCTTCGCCGCCGGCGGCGCCGCCGATTCCGCCGCGCGCACCATCCTGCCGCGCATGGGCGAGCGCCTGTCCGTCACCTTCGTGGTCGAGAACCGCACCGGCGCCGGTGGTTCGATCGGCGGGGCGGAGGTGGCGCGTGCCGCCCCGGACGGGACCACGCTGCTGTGGGATGCCTCCTCCCACATCGTGAACCACGCGCTGCTGCGCGGGCTGACCTTCGACTACACCACCGCCTTCGCGCCGATCAGCCAGGTCTGCACCTTCCCGCAGGTGGTGGCCGTGAAGGCAGATTTCCCGGCGGCCGACATCGCCGCCTTCATCGCCGCGGCCAAGGCGCGGCCCAACACCATCAACATGGGAACCCAGGGCAATGCCACGGCGGGGCACCTGGGGCTCGCGCGCTTCGCGCGGGAGGCGGGGATCGAGGTGACGCACGTGCCCTATCGCGGCGGCGCCGATGCGGCGCGCGACCTCGCGGCGGGCACGCTGGACGGGGTGTTCATCACCGCGCTGTCCGCCCGCCCGGTGGTCGAGAGCGGGCGCGCGCGCTTCCTGGCGGTGGCGACGGCGCAGCGCCAGGCAGGGCTGCCCGGCGTGCCCACGCTCGCGGAATCGGGGCTGCCGGGCTTCGACGTGAGCGAATGGGTGGGGCTGTTCGCCCCCGCCGGTACGCCGGCCGAGGTCGGCGCGCGCCTGCACGAGGCGCTGGCCGCCGCGCTGGCCGAGG
>NZ_JACADR010000411.1 GCF_016106005.1 Roseomonas rosulenta | reverse complement strand
TGGCGCGCGACGGCACGCTCGGCTGCGGCGACGCCGCGCCGCTGCGGCTGCTGCGCCAGGGCGCCGACACGCCGCCGCGCCTGCTGGCGGAAGCGCGTGCCGCTGGCGGCTGCCGCACCACGTTCCGGGTCAATGCCTGGACGCTGGAAGCGGTGGAGGCCGACCTTGTGCGGCTGCGCCTGGTGAATGGCGAGGCCCTGACGCTGTGGTTCCTGCGCGCGGATGTTGTCGCGCCATAAGGCGCACGGGTGTGGTCGCGCCGTAGGGCGCGCGGAGGTCTTCACGCCATCAGGTGCGCGGGTGTGGCCACGGCGTAGGGCACGCGGACCGCAACGCCCCCTTGGGCGCGGCTGGACGACCGGCCGGCGCGGCGTGAGACTGTGCGCGGGCAGGGACGTGATCCGCGCATGAGCTGGCAAGCCGAACTGGACGAACTGCGCCGGCGTGAGGCGCTGGCGCGCGCGATGGGCGGCCCCGACAAGGTGAAGCGCCAGCACGATGGCGGGCGCCTGACGGTGCGCGAACGCGTCGAGGCGCTGGTCGATCGCGCATCCTTCCACGAGGTCGGCGCCATCGCGGGGCGGGCCGAATACGACGCGCAGGGCGACCTGCGATCCTTCACGCCGTCCAACTGCGTGATGGGCCGCGCGCTCGTCGATGGCCGCCCGGTGGTGGTGGTGGGCGACGACTTCACCGTGCGCGGCGGCAGCGCGGACGCGACCATCCGCGACAAGCCCATCATGGCGGAACGCATGGCGGCCGAACTCCGCCTGCCGATCATCCGGCTGATCGAGGGCTCGGGCGGCGGCGGGTCGGTCAAGACGATCGAGACCACCGGGCGCGCCAACCTCCCGGGCGGGGTGGGCGGGACGCAGCTCTATTACCAGACCACCGCGAACATGGGGCTGGTGCCGGTGGTGACGCTGGGGCTCGGCTCGGTCGCGGGGCTGGGCGCGGCGCGTCTGGCGGCGTCGCATTACTCGGTGATGACAAAATCCTCCGCGATGTTCGTGGCGGGACCGCCGGTGGTCGCACGGCTGGGCGAGGCATTGGACAAGCAGGCGCTCGGCGGATGGGAGATCCAGTGCAAGGCGGGCGGCGTGGATGAAGCGGTCGAGACGGAGGCCGAGGCCTTCGAGCGCGCGCGCCGCTTCCTGTCCTACCTGCCATCGTCGGTGTTCGAGCTGCCGCCGGCGGTGCGTGGGCGCGACGATGCGGCGCGGCGCGACGAAAAGCTGCTGAGCGCGATCCCGCGCGATCCGCGCCAGGCCTACAAGGTGCGGCCGATCATCGAGACGCTGGTGGATCGCGGGTCTTTCTTCGAGATGGGGCGGTGGTTCGGACGCCCGGTGGTGACGGGCTTCGCGCGCCTGGACGGACGGGCGGTGGCCGTGCTGGCCAGCGATCCGGTCTTCCAGGGCGGCTCCTGGACGGCGGATGCCTGCCAGAAGGTGATCCGCTTCGTGGACCTGGCGGAGACCTTCCACCTGCCGGTGGTGTACCTGATGGACTGCCCCGGCTTCGCGGTGGGGCTGGACGCCGAGCAGCGCGCGACGATCCGCTGGGGCGTGCGGGCGATGGCGGCAGTGAACCAGGCCCGTGTGCCCTGGTGCACGGTGATCCTGCGCAATGCCTTCGGGGTGGCGGGCGTGGTGCACCAGCCGGCGGGGCGGTATTCGATCCGGTACGCCTGGCCCTCGGCGCGCTGGGGATCGCTGCCGCTCGAGGGTGGTGTGGAGGCCGCCTATGCGGCGGAGGTCGCGGCCGCCGAGGACCGCGAGGCGAAGGTGGCGGAGATCGAGGCGCGGCTGCAGAAGCTGCGCTCGCCCTTCCGCACGGCGGAGGCCTTCTGGATCGAGGAGATCATCGATCCACGCGAGACGCGGGGGCTGCTGTGCGAGTTCGCCCGATTGGCGGACCCGTTGCGTGCGGCGGGCACGGCGGCCTTCACGATGCGGCCTTGAAAGTCACTGGACGCACGCCGAACCCTCTTGCGAGCCCCGTTGATGGGGTGAGGCAGTCTTCTGGAAACCTCCGCGAAGCGCGTGTCGCGCTGCCGCGCGGGAGGGGACGGGACACGCCCGCGAGCCGTGTAGTGCCAAACCAACAGCGACAACGTGGTGCTTAATACAGCGCAATTCTGAGCTTCGCCGTCCGTGGTAGCGGATCGACGTATTCTCTGGTGCGCAGCAGCCCGGCATCGATTTTGGTGGCCTGCCGCGCCTCGGAAGACCTTGCGGTGAGGGGTTCCTCGATGCGGACGATCGGGCGCGCTTCCGTGACAACTTCGACGGGTATGAGGCTCCCTGGAACGCGCACTTTGAGGCGCATGCGCCTGCACTGCCTGCTTGGCCTACTCGGCCTCGCGGTCCATGCGCCTGCTGGGGCGCAGACCTCCGACATCCGCGTAATTCCGCCGCTCTACACACCACGCGACTTCGCCGGTCCGGGAGACGTCATCTACTATGAGCGGGGAGGCATGATCGCACGCGCTATCTCGGCCAATGGGCTCGTCCTCGCGGGCGAAGCCATCGGCTCCCGTGCCCTTGGCGGCGGCGTTTTCGTCCAGGAGCAGCAGGCATTTCGGTGGAGCGCCACCGGAGGGACGCAGGGGCTGGGCTTCGTTCCCGCGTCTGCGAACATTAGATGTTTTGGTCCCGGCATTTCATGGTGCGGGTTTGCGGTGAACCTATGGGGGTCTGCGGCCCATGATCGGCAGATGAACTCGTAGGGGGTGAGGCCCTTCAGGGTCTTGAGCCGCCGCGCGTAG
>NZ_JACADR010000410.1 GCF_016106005.1 Roseomonas rosulenta | reverse complement strand
GAGACGCCGCCGGACCCGCGCATCGCGACGGCCATCGACGCCGCCGCCGCCGGAGCCGCCCAGCCTGCCGCGATCGAACCGCCTCGCGCGCCGCCGTCCGCCGCGCCGGCGCGCCAGGTGCTGCCGGCGGTGGTCGCCGTGGCGATCGGCGGCAACGGACGCATCACGGTCATGCTCGAACCGGGCGAGCTCGGTCGCGTCGAGATCAGCATCGAACGCAGCGCGGACGCGCCGCAGGTGGTCATCCTGGCCGAACGGCCGGAGACCCTCGCGCTGCTGCAGCGCGACCAGCGCGAGCTCGACCGCGCCCTCACGCAGGCGGGGCTGCAGGCGGAAGGACGCGCGCTGTCCTTCGGGCTGAGCGGCGGCGACGCCGGCTCGGGCCAGCCGCAGCGTCAGCGCGACGGCGCCGGCGGCGCGCGCACGGCACGCGACGTGCAAAGCCTGGACGCCACGGCTGTGGCCAAGGTGGCGCCGGAACGGCGCATCTCCCTCTCGCTGCTCGACCTCGCCATCTGACAGGAGGCCCCCGCATGTCCGGATCGATAGCCAGCACCACCGCCGCCGCGAGCGGTGCCGCCGCCAGCAACACGCGCCTCGCCGGCGACTTCAACACCTTCCTCACGTTGCTCACGACGCAGCTGCAGAACCAGAGCCCGACCGACCCGCTCGACGCCAACCAGATGACGAACCAGCTCGTGCAGTTCGCCTCGGTCGAGCAGCAGATCTCGATGAACCAGAACCTCGAACGTCTGATCGCGCTGCAGCAGGCGGCGCAGCTCACTGCCTCCGCCCCGCTGGTCGGCCGGCGGGTCGAGGTCGAGGCCGACCAGGTGCCGCTGCAGAACGGCCGCGGCGAGATCCGCCTGCCGGCGGCAGGTGCCTCGCGCTTCGCCGAGATCAGCATCGCGGACGGCAGCGGGCGCACGCTGCGCCAACAGGTGGTGGCGTTGGGCAGCGCGCCCTCGGGCTGGAACTGGGACGGGCGCGACGTGGGCGGGCGGGCGCTGTCCGATGGCGCCTATCGCGTCGGCGTCACCGGGCGCGGCGCGAATGGCGAGGCGGTGAGCCTGCCTTTCACCGTCGCCGGCACCGTGACGGGGGCCGAGCAGCGCAGCAACGGGCTCAGCCTGTCGGTCGGCGGGCTTGCGGTCGGCTTCGACAAGGTGCGCCGCCTGCTGCCCGACACCTGACGATCCGCCGCCCCGTTAACCGCCCCGAAACCGCGGCCCGGCAAAGTCTGCCGCGGCGGCAGGAGGCGGCCTTCGGATGCGGCGGATGCGGGAGATTCGGCGGGCGTGGGATGAGTCGCGGCATCCGGCGGGGTGCCGATGGGCGCGCTGATCGCGCAGCTGCGGGCGCTGGGCGCGGTCCGCCTGGCGCTGCTGGGCGGCGCGGGGCTTGGCGTGCTGGGGCTGCTCGCCTGGCTGGTCTTGCGCGCGAGCCTGCCGCCGATGGCGCTGCTCTATGCGGATCTCGACCCGCGTGATGCCGGGCAGGTCGTGGCGGCGCTCGAACGCGCGCGGGTGCCGCATCGCATCGAGGCCGGCGGCAGCCGCATCCTTGCCCCCGAGGAGCAGATACCCCGCCTCCGCCTGACGCTGGCGCGCGAGGGCCTGCCGCAGGGCGGGTCGGTCGGCTACGAGATCTTCGACCGCGGTGAATCGCTCAACACCACGCCGTTCCAGCAGGATGTGAACCGGCTGCGCGCGCTCGAGGGCGAGATCGCGCGCTCGATCCGCCAGCTCGCCGGCGTGCGGGCGGCGCGCGTGCACCTGGTGTTGCCGCGGCGCGAGGCCTTCTCGCGCGAGCGCGGCGACGCGCAGGCCTCGGTCGTGCTGACCATGCAGGGCGCGCAGCGGCTCGACCGCGAGGGGGTGCAGGCGGTGCTGCACCTGGTCGCGACCGCGGTGCCGGGGCTGCGGCCGCAGAACGTGTCGATCGTCGATTCCCGCGGCGCGCTGCTGGCGCGCGGCGGCCAGGCGCTGGCCGGGCCGGGTGCCGCGCAGTCGCAGGAGGAGATCCGCCGCGGCCAGGAACTGCGGATCGCCCGCGCGGTCGAGGAGATGCTCGAGCGCACGCTCGGCCCGGGCCGCGTGCGCGCGGAGGCGACGGTCGAGATGGATTTCGACCGCGTGCAGACCACCGAGGAACGCTTCGACCCCGACAACCAGGTCCCGCGCAGCCAGCAATCCGTCCAGGAGAGCAGCCGCAACGCGGAGGGCGGGCCGACCACGGTGCAGAACAACGTCCCCGGCGGCGATCCCGCCGGCGGCGGCGGCTCCCAGGAAAGCCGGCAGGAGGAGACGACCAACTTCGAGATCGGCCGCACCACCCGCAACACGCTGCGCGAACACCCGGTGGTGCGCCGCCAGTCGGTGGCCGTCCTCGTCGATGGCGTGTGGGAGCCGGGTGCGAACGGCGCGGCCGCCACCTTCCGCGAGCGCACCGCCGAGGAGGTGGCGCGCATCGCAACCCTGGTGCGCGGCGCGATCGGCTTCGACGAGCGGCGCGGTGACGCGGTCGAGGTCGTCTCGCTGCGCTTCGCCGAACCGCCGCAGGGCGCGCCCGGGGACCCCGGGATGTTCGACCTCGCCTTCAGCAGCACGACCATTGCGCGGCTGCTGGAAAGCGCCCTGTTCGCGCTGATCGCGCTGGTCGCCATCCTGCTGGTCGGCCGCCCGGCGGTGGGCCGCCTGGTGACCCTGGCGAACCGGCCGACAGCCACCGCGCCCGCGATCGCCGGTGGCGCGGCGGCGGCGCTGGCCGGCGCTGCGGGTGCGGCCGCGCT
>NZ_JACADR010000041.1 GCF_016106005.1 Roseomonas rosulenta | reverse complement strand
CGTGGCGGCCGCGCCCAACAGGGGCGCGCAGGCCAGCTCGCGCCCGCTCGCGACGTCGGTCACGCGCGCCTCATGGCAGCGCCAGCCGGCATAGGGCACGGGCTCGTCGCGCACCGCGCCGATCCGCGCCAGGCGGTCGTGCAGCAGCGCGAAGCCGCGCGCCGCGCTGTCCGTGCCCTGCAGCCGCCCGCCGGTGTCGCAGATGGCGGCGAAGTCGGCGCCGAGCTCCGTGTTGGCGGCGATCGCGCCGAGAAACGCCGCGAGGTCGTGCGCCATCCCGCTAAGCGCGCTCGCGCGTCACTGTGCCGAGATGCCGCGCGAGCGCGCGATCTGCCCGTAGCGCGCGATGTCCTGGCGGATGCGCTCGCCGAAGGGTCCGGGGCCATCGCTGCGCGGGATCACCGCCAGCGCCTCGAGCCGCGGGCCCATCTCCGGCGCGCCGAGCACGACCGGCATGGCGGCCGCGATCTTCTGGATGACCGGCTCCGGCGTGCCGCGCGGCGCGAGCAGGCCCCACCAATGCTCCGCCACCAGGTCGATGCCCTGTTCGCGGAAGGTCAGGATGTCCGGGTGGCTGCGCATGCGCTCGGCCGACATGACGCCGAGCCCGGTGATCTGCCCCGAGCTCAGCTGCGGCGCGGCGGAGGCCACCGTCACGAACACCGTGTTGAGGTTCCCCGCCGCGAGGTCCTGGATGGCCGGCCCGCCGCCGCGATAGGGCACATGCGTGAGCTGCGTGCCGGTGGCGATCTGGAACAGCTCCCCCATCATGTGCGAGGCCGCGCCGACACCGCCCGAGCCGTAGGTGTAGTGCCCCGGCCGCGCCCGCGCGAGGGCCGCGAATTCGGCCGCGTTGCGCGCCGGCAGCGAGGGGTGGCCGAAGATCAGCAGCGGTGCCGCGCCGACCATCACGACCGGCACGAGGTCGCGCTCCACGTCATAGGGCATGCGCGACTGCAAGGCGGGGACGATGGCGTAGGGCAGGTCGGCCAGCAGCAGCGTGTAGCCATCGGCGGGCGACCGCGCGACCGCCTCGGTGCCGAGCATCGATCCCGCGCCGGAGCGGTTCTCCACGATCACGGACTGGCCGAGTGCAGCCCCCAGCCCCGGCTGGATCATCCGCGCCAGCACGTCCGACGACCCGCCTGGCGCGAAGGGCACGATCAGGCGGATCGGGCGCGTCGGCCACTCGGCCTGGGCGAAGGCGGGTGCAGCGAGCGCCGCCCCTGCCGCGCCGAGCAGCGCGCGGCGGCTCAGCCGCGCGGGCGCAGCCCGCACCAGCTGGCGATGTAGGTCGCGATGGTTCGGGTGCATGTGCGGAGATCCTCGATGGAAGTGCGTTCGTCGAAGCCGTGCGCCACTTCCCCCTTCGGCCCGTAGCAGAGGCCCGGGGTGTTGAAGTACAGCCCGTAGTAGCGCGCATCGTTCACCGCGGTGGTGCGCCGTTCGGGCATCGCGCCGCCATGCACGGAGGCATGCGCGGCAGCGAGCACGGCTTCCGCCTCGCTGCCGGGTTCGAGCACGTAGGGGTCGGTCTGGAAGCCGGTCCAGATGATCTCGGGCGGGTTGTTCGCCATGAAGGAATCGCCCGTCGCGGCCGCCTTCACGCAGGCCTCGATGCCCGCCATGGCCTGCTCGGGCGTGGTGCCGGGCACCAGGCCGATGCGGCAATCCACCTCGCACCAGGCGGGCGTGCTGGACGCCCAGTCGCCGCCGCGGATGATGCCCGGGTTGAACTTGATCGGGTCCTTGATCTGCGCATACCAGGGGTTGGAGCGCGCGGCCTCGTTCAACGTGCGGGTGTGCGCGTAGAGCGCATTGATCAGCGCATAGGCCGACATGATCGCATTGGTGCCGTCCTGCGCGACGGCCACATGCACCGGCACGCCGCGCACGCGCAGGCGGAACCAGATGGTGCCGGTCTGGGTGCGGGTGATGGCGTGTCCGGTCGGCTCCGGCACCAGCGCGGCCTCGGCGCGGTAGCCGCGCAGCAGGGCGGCGAGCGCGCCGTTGCCGGTGCTCTCCTCCTCCGTCACCGTCTGCACATAGACATCCGCGGCGGGCTCGAAGCCGGCGGCGCGGATCGCGTCCATCGCGAAGACCATGCAGGAGACGCCCGACTTCATGTCATGCGCGCCGCGGCCATACATCCAGCCGTCGCGGATCGTCGCGGAATAGGGCGGGTGGGTCCACATCTCGTGCGGGCCTTCCGGCACCACGTCGATATGGCCCTGCAGGATCAGGCTGCGCCCGGTCGGGTTCGACGGGCGGTGGGACGCGACCACCTGGATGGACCCGGCGGGATCGACGCCGACCATCGGCGCCATCTTCGGATGGTCGGGCACGTCGGCGATCGAGAAGCGGTCCACCGCATAGCCACGCTGCGCCATCTGCCGCGCGAACCAGTCCTGCAGCGGCGCCTCGCGCCCGCGCAGGGAGGGGAAGCGCACCAGGTCCTGCAGGAAGGCGACCTGGCTGTCGAAGCCGGCATCGATGGCGGAGAAGATTCGGGCGCGGGCCTCGTCGTCGAACATGCGTCGAATGATCCTTGCAGGGCGGCCCGCCCCCGTGGCGGGTCAGTTCGGCGGGCGCGCATGCACCGCCGAGGTATGGTTGACCGGCGACGGATCATAGACAACCCGGTCCCTGCGCCCGGCCCAGGTGTTGCGCAGGAAGATCACCGGGATCACGCCCTTGTCCTCCTGCAGCGCCTGCGCGGCCTGGTGCGTCAGCACCTGCCGCCGCTCCGGATCCATGGTCGTGAGGGCCTGGCGCAGCGGCTCGTCGATCGCCGGGTTGGAATAGCGCTGCCGGTTGAAGGGTCCGAAGCCGATGTCGGGGTTGCGCGTGGCCACCACCTGGCGCAGCGGGCTGATGGTCAGGTAGCTGCTGAAATAGGTCATGAACAGCGAGAACTCGCGATTGGTCGCCCGCGTGAACAGGTTGGCCGGCGGCAGCGCCTGCACGCTGGTCTCGATGCCCACGCGGGTGAATTGCTGTGCCAGCGCCTGCAGCAGGTTCTGGTCCGAGGGGAAGAAGCCGTTGGGCCCATGCACGGTCAGGCGGAAGCCGTCCGGATAGCCGGCCTCGGCCAGCAGGGCGCGGGCGCGCGCGATGTCGTGCGGCAGCGGCCCGGGCGTGGGCAGGCGGTGTTCCGCGACGGGGGCCGCGAACTGGTCGGCCGGTGTCGCCTGGCCCTGGTAGAGCCGTGTCGCGATCGCCTCGCGGTTTATGGCGAGCGAAAGGGCCTCGCGCACGCGCCGGTCGGCCAGCGGGTTGCGCGGCAGCGGGTTGCCCGCGCGGTCGGCGACGAAGGGCGAGGTGTCGCGCATCGCATCGGGGGCGAGGTAGACGAAGGTCACGCTGTCCACCTCGAACAGCGCGAAGCGCGGGTCGCGGCGGAAATTCTCCACGTCCTGCACCGGCACGTAGTCGATCAGGTCGACCTCGCCCGCCAGCAGCGCGGCGGAGCGCGAGGCGGCCTGCGGGATGAAGCGGATCGTCACCCGGTCCCAGGGCTCGGGCGGGCCCCAGTAGGTCGGGTTGCGCACGATCTCCATGCGTTCGTTCTGCGCGAAGGAGACCAGGCGATACGGCCCGGTTCCGATCGCGAGCCGGCCCGAGGTGAAGTCGCTCGTCGCCGGGTTCTGCCCATGGATGCGCCGCGACAGGATGAAGGGGGCGGCCATGTCGAAGCGCATCAGCGGATTGGGCTCATGCGTGCGGATGCGGATGGTGGTGGGGCTGACGATCTCGATCGCGCTGATGGTGCGCACCGCGGGCGTGTAGAGCGCCGGGCTGTTCGGCACGGTCGGGATGCGCGCGAAGGTGTAGCCGATATCATCGGCTTCGAAGGGCGTACCGTCGTGGAAGCGCACGCCCTGGCGCAGCGTCACCTCCCAGGTCAGGTCGTCGATCGCGCGCATGGCGGTGGCAAGCCGCGGCTGCGGCACCGCCTGGTTGTCGAGCTCGAACAACCGCTCGAAGATCTGCATCAGCATCATCGAGTTGTTGGTGGTGTTGTGGAAGTGCGGGTCGAGCGCGGAGGGCGGCGTCTGCACGCCCATGGTCAGGCTGCGCTGCGCCGTGGCAGGCGCGGCCAGCGCGCAGGTGGCGACCAGCGCCGCGGCGATCCGCTTCAACATGCAGCATGCTCCCGTGCGGGCCGGTCGTGGCGCCGGCCGTCGGGCGGGAGCCTCCGCCGCGGGCGCGGCGGAGGTCAAGAAAATCAGTTCACCGGATGCGACAGCATCGCGTTGGTGTACCAGCGCGGGTCGGGCTCGTAGCGCACGCGCCCGCGCTGCGTCGCCCAGGTCAGGCGCAGGAAGTGGATCGGGATCACGCCGAGCTCCTCGGTCGCGATCCGCAGCGCCTCCGCCGTGATGGCATCGCGCCGCGGCGTGTCCATCGTGACCATCGCCTGCGCCACCAGCGCATCCATCCGCGGCGAGGACCAGTGCTGCCGGTTGAACGGCCCCGTGCCCGTCGCCTGGTCGCGCGTCATCACCACCTGGCGGAGCATGTTGGCACCGTAGTTCGCGGTGAAGGTCGTCATGAACATCGAGAATTCGCGGTTCGTCGCGCGCGAGAACAGGTTGGCCGGCGGCAGCACCTCGACCCGCGTCTCGATGCCGATGCGCGTCCAGCCCTGGGCGATCGCCTGCATCACGTCGGAATCGCCGGGGAACCAGCCATTCGGGCCATGGATGGTGATGCGGAAGCCGTCCGGATAGCCGGCCTCGGCCAGCAGGCGCCGCGCGCGGTCGGGGTCGAAGGGCAGCGGCGGTAGGCCCGGCGCGCGGCCCTGTAGCGCAGGGGCGGCGAACTGGTCGGCCGGCACGCCCTGGCCGTTGAGCAGCCGGTCCACCACGCCCTGGCGGTTGATGCCGAGCGAGAGCGCCTGGCGCACGCGGACGTCGCCGAGCGGATTGCGATCGAGCGGGCGGCCCTGCTTGTCGGTGACGAAGGGCGTGGTCTCCCGCATCGCGTCGGGCATGATGTAGGAGGTGGTGTTGGCGGCGACGCCGAACACCGCGATGCGTGGCTCGCGTTCGAGCCGCGGCACGTCCTGCGACGGCACGGAATCGATCACGTCCACATCGCCCGAAAGAAGTGCCGCCGACCGCGCCCCGGCATTCGAGATGACGCGCGTCACCACGCGGTCCCAGGGCTGCGCCGGCCCCCAGTAGCCAGGGTTGCGCGTGATCTCGAGCCGCTCGCCGATCGCGTAGGAGACGAAGCGGTAGGGCCCCGTGCCCACCATCGCCCGCCCGCCGTTGAAGTCGCCCAGCGTCGCGTTGGCGTGGATGCTGCGCGAGAGGATGAACACCGCCGCGATGTCGTGCTCGAGGAAGGGATGCGGCTCGCGCGTGTGGAAGCGGATGGTGCGCGGATCGACCACCTCGACGCGGCTGATGAGGCGCACGGCCGGGGTGAAGGGCCCGGGGCTGTTCGGCACGGTGGGCACCCGGGCGTAGGAGAAGGCCACGTCCTCGGCCGTGAAGGGCGTGCCGTCGTGGAAGCGCACGCCCTCCCGCAGGCGGAACTCCCAGGTGCGGTCATCGACGGCGCGCCAGGATTCCGCGAGGCGCGGCACGAAGCCCCCGCTGGAATCGAGGTCGATCAGCAGGTCGAAGAGCTGGCGCAGCTGCGCGTTGTTCATGTTCGAGGAATGGTAGTGCGGGTCCATCCCCGTGGGCGCCGACGACGCCCCCACGTTCAGCGTGCGCTGCGCTGCGGCAGGTGCTGCGGCCAGCGCCAGCAACGCGGCCGCACCCAGCACGGCGTGACGGAATCCCGGCATGGAAGCCCCCTCTCTTGTCGTTGCGGGCAGCCTCCGACGCGCCGGCTTGGCGCGTCAAGCGCGCGCTATTCGACCGGGCGGCGGAAGAAGATCATCGGCACCAGGATCGAGAGGGCCAGCCCCGCGCCGAAGATGTGCAGCGCATAGGGCAGCCAGGCGGCGACGCGGAAGTTCTCGAGGAAGATGATGAACACCACGGTGCTGCCGAGGATGCTCATGCTGACCAGGCGGCCTTTCACGCTGACTTCGGTCTGGGGCTTGGCCATGGCGGGGGTCTCTCCTTGCCTGCCCAGGTTCGGCCCGCCAGGGGCTTCGGGTCAAGCAGTCCTGACGCCACGGCCGACAGGCGGCCATGACAGATCGTGGGGCTTGCAATCACTAAACCATTCGGTTATCTGTTATCGCAGCGCAAGGGAGCCGGCCGTGACCTCCATCTCCACCTGCCTCTGGTTCGCGACCGAAGCCGAGGAGGCCGCACGCTTCTACGCCGCCACCATTCCCGGCGGACGCATGGGAGAGGTGCTGCGCACCCCGCCCGGCGGCCCCGGCCCCGAAGGCAGCGTGCTGCTCGCGCTGTTCGAGATCGGCGGCCAGCCCTTCATGGCGCTCAACGGCAACCCCGGCGATGCCTTCACCAATGCCATCTCGCTCGTGGCCACCTGCGCCGACCAGGCGGAACTCGACCGCGTGTGGGACGCGCTGCTGGTGGGTGGTTCGCCGATCGCCTGCGGCTGGCTGAAGGACCGCCACGGCGTGGCCTGGCAGGTCGTGCCCGACGGGCTGATGGACCTGCTGGCAGGCGCCGACGCGGCCGGCCGCAGCCGCTTCATGGCGGCGATGCAGTCCATGGTGAAGCTCGACATCGCGGCGCTGCGCGCGGCGGTCGCCGCCGCCTGACCTCGGAAAAGGAGACCCACCCATGGCCTATGTCGATGGCTTCGTGCTCGCCGTGCCCGAGGCGAAGAAGGACGCCTACCGACGCCACGCGGAGGAGACGGCGCCCCTGCTCAAGGAGCACGGCGCGCTCTCCGTGGTGCAATGCTGGGGCGACGACGTCCCGGAGGGCAAGCTCACCTCCTTCCCGATGGCGGTGAAGCGCGAAGCGGACGAGACGATCGTCCTGTGCTGGACGACCTGGCCGTCGAAGCAGGCGCGTGACGACGCCTGGAAGCGGATCACGGCCGATCCGCGCGCGAAGACGGACCCCGCCGACCTGCCCTTCGATGGCAGGCGCATGATCTTCGGCGGTTTCACCATCCTGACCGAAGCCTGAGGGAGGACCCGGCCATGGCCATCACACCCTACCTGTTCTTCGAGGGCCGCGCGGAGGAGGCGATCGCGCTCTACACCGCCGCGCTCGGCGCCGAGGTGACGATGCGCATGCGCTTCCGCGATGCCCCGGACCCGCCGCCGCCCGGCATGCTGCCGCCAGGCAGCGAGGACCGCCTCATGCATGCCGAGCTGCGCATCGGCGCGGCCACGCTGATGCTCTCCGATGGACACTGCGCCGGCGCGGCGCACTTCGCCGGCTTCGGCGTCTCGCTGCCCGCCGCGGATGCGGCCGAGGCGCGGCGCTTCTTCGACGCGCTGGCTGTGGGCGGGCAGGTGCGCATGCCGCTCGGCCCGACCTTCTGGAGCCCGGCCTTCGGCATGGTGCAGGACCGCCTCGGCGTCCTCTGGATGATCGGCGTCGCGCAGGACAGCGCGCAATGAAAGAAGCGCAGGAACGCACGCAATGACGACGGCGCAGGAGAACGCGTGATGGAGACTCTCTTCGACCCCGGGCTCGACCTGGCGCTCGAGCGAATGATCGAGGCGCCGCCCCGCGCGCTCTGGGCCTGCTGGACGCGGCCCGATCTGATGGAGCAGTGGTTCTGCCCGGTCCCCTGGAAGATGACCGACATCGATCTCGACCTGCGCCCCGGCGGGCATTTCCGCGGCGTGATCCGCGGCCCGGGCGGCGAGGCGATGCCCAATGTCGGCTGCTACCTGGACGTGCTCCCGGAGCGCCGGCTGGTCTGGACCGATGCGCTGGCGGGCGGCTACCGGCCGAAGCCCGAGCCCTTCATGACCGGCATCATCACCTTCGAGCCGGCCCCCGGCGGCACGCTGTACCGTGCGATGGTGCTGCACGCGGATGCCGAGGCGCGCGCGAAGCACGAGGCGATGGGCTTCCACGACGGCTGGGGCAAGGCGACGGACCAGCTCGCCGCGCTGGCGCGCAGGCTCTAGTCGCGCGGCAGCGACGCGATGGCGGCTTCGTATTCACCCGTGTCGAAGCCGACGACCAGCCGGTCGCCCAGTGCCAGCACCGGGCGGCGGATCATCGAGGGCTGCGCCAGCATGAGCTCGATCGCGCGGGCCTCGGTCAGGTCCTGCTTCTGCGCCTCCGGCAGCTTGCGGAAGGTGGTGCCGGCACGGTTCAGCAGCCGCTCCCAGCCGAACTTCCGCGCCCAGGCCTCGAGCGTGGCGCGGTCGATGCCCGCCACCTTGTAGTCGTGGAAGGCGTGCGCCAAGCCATGCGCATCGAGCCAGGCGCGCGCCTTCTTCATCGTGTCGCAGTTCCTGATGCCGTGGATGGTGATGGTCACGCCCGCCTCCGCTGCCCCGTTCGGCGCCACCCTACGCGGCGCTGCCGCCACCGATCCAGATGACGCGAAAGGACACGCCGATGGCCGACCTGGTCCACACCATCTGCTCCAGCCTCGATGGCTATGCCGCGAAGCCGGGCGGCGTCTTCTCCCCGCCACCCTGGTCGGACGAGGTCGAGGCCGCCTGGTCGGGCGCGGCACTCGCGCGCGCCGGGCACCTGCTCTACGGGCGCGTCAACTTCATCTTCAACCGGGATTTCTGGAGCGCGGCCGAAACCGACCCGACCAGCATCGCCGCCGGCATCTCCTACGCGCCGAGGATGAACGCCCTGCCCAAGACGGTGGTGACGCGCACCCTCACCGGCGATCCTGGCTGGAACGGGCGCATCGCCGGGCCCGACCTTGCGGCCGAGGTGGCGCGGCTGAAGCGCGAGACGACCGGCGACGTCTTCGCCTTCGGCAGCGCGACGCTCGCGCAGGCGCTGTGGTCGCTCGACCTGGTGGACGAGTTCTGGATGATGGTGACACCCGAGATCTTCGGCGACGGCGCGCCGGTCTTCCGCCCCGGCCGGCCCGCGGCGCGGATGCGGCTGATCGAATGCCGCAGGCTCGATGTCGGCTCCGTCATGCTGCGCTACCGTCGCGCGCCGGGGGGCTGAGCCATGGCGCCGACCCTGCATGCGCATCCCTTCTCCACCTACTGCCAGAAGGTGCTGGTGGCGCTGGAGGAGAACGCGACGCCCTTCACCTTCCATCAGGTCGATCTCGGCGATGCCTCCGCCGCCGAGGCGCTCGGCGCGCTGTGGCCGTTCCGCCGCTTCCCGGTGCTGGTGGATGGCGCGCTGGTCCTGCCGGAAGCGAGCATCATCATCGAATACCTCGACCTGCGTCATCCCGGCCCGGTGCGCTTCATTCCGGCGGACCCGGACGCGGCGCTCGAGGTGCGGCTGATCGACCGCGTGATCGACAACGACCTGATGAACCCGACGCAGAAGGTGGTGTTCGACGCGCTGCGCCCGGCGCATGCGCGCGACGCCATGGGCGTGGCGCAGGCGCGCGACCGGCTGCGCACCACATACGGGTGGCTGGACAGCCGCCTCGCCGGCCGCGCCTGGGCCGCGGGCGAGGCGTTCACCCTGGCCGATTGCGGCGCGGCGCCGGCCCTGCTCTATGCCGACTGGGTAGAGCCGATCCCGGCCGAGCACGCGGTGCTGCGCGCCTATCGCGCACGGCTGCTGGCGCGCCCATCCTATGCGCGCGTGCTGGATGCGGCGCGGCCCTACCGGCACCTCTTTCCGCTGGGCGATCCGGGGCGGGATTGATCCCGCCGCGGGTCACGCCACCAGCGGCGCCGCGATCGCGCCCAGCACCGCCATCGCGTCCCGCGGCGCGAGCCGCACCTGCAGCCCGCGCTGGCCGCCATTGATGAAGACCAGCTCGTGCGCCAGCGCGGCCTGCTCGATCACGGTGCGCACCTGGCGCATCTGGCCGAAGGGGCTGATGCCGCCGACCTTGTAGCCGGTGGCGCGCTCGGCCTCGGCCGGCTTCATCATCTGCGCCGCCTTGCCGCCCAGCGCCGCCGCCAGCCGCTTCATCGAGACCTCGCGGTCCGAGGGCACGATCACGCAGGCCGGCTTGCCATCGACCAGCGCCATCAGCGTCTTGAGAACGCGCGCGGGGTCCTCGCCCAGCGCCTGCGCCGCCTGCAACCCGATGCTCTCGGCGTCCGGGTCATAGTCATAGGCGTGGATGGTGAAGGCGATGCCCGCCTTCACGAGCGCCACGGTGGCGCGCGTCGCCTTCGCCACGGTCAGCCCGCGCGGTGCCGGAAGCAGCCCGGCGCGTGGTCGTCGACGATGCCGACCGCCTGCATCCAGGCGTGCACGATGGTGGGACCGACGAACTTGAAGCCGCGTCGCTTCAGGTCCTTCGAGACGCGGTCCGACAGCGGCGTGCTCGCCGCCACGCCGTCCCCGCGCACCGGCTGGCCACCGGTGAAGGACCAGCAGTAGTCGGCGAAATCCTCGCCCGCGGCCTGCATGGCGTTGAAGATGCGCGCACCGGCGATGGTCGCCTCGATCTTGGCGCGGGATCGCACGATGCCCGGGTCGGCCAG
Source organism: Roseomonas rosulenta (assembly GCF_016106005.1). Classification (GTDB taxonomy): domain Bacteria; phylum Pseudomonadota; class Alphaproteobacteria; order Acetobacterales; family Acetobacteraceae; genus Neoroseomonas; species Neoroseomonas rosulenta. The sequence goes on along the minus strand of NZ_JACADR010000041.1, from coordinate 14,616 downwards.
CAGGCGGGGGATGTCAGCCTCGGTGAAGGCGGCGACGCGCACGGGGTCGAAGCCGGCGAAGGCGGCGCGGAAGGCCTCCCGCTTGCGCAGGATGACCAGCCAGGACAGTCCGGCCTGGAAGCCCTCCAGCATCAGGGTCTCCCACAGCATGCGCGGGTCGCGCACCGGGATGCCCCATTCGGTGTCGTGGTAGTGCGCGAGCAGCGGGTCGGTGGCGGCCCAGGGGCAGCGCGGGCGTGGCGCGGTCATGCGCGCGCGGACCGCGCCACATCAAGGGTTCGCATCAGCGACGTGATGACGCGGGGCTCGGTGGCCTTGACGCGCGCGGCGGCGGCGTCCGCCATTTCGCGGGGGAAGACCTCGCCCCGGCGCAGGCGCGCGGCGGCCTCGGTCTCGGTCAACTGGCAAAACTCCATCGCGCTTCCCTCCGGCGGACGCGTGCCGGTCGCAGGCCGCCAGGATGGGCGCCTGCCGGGAGCGACGCAACCGAGGCAACCCGCAGGGCGAGGCGCCCCCCGGGCGCCTCACGCCGCCGCGCTCACCCGCGGATGAAGGCGAGAAGGTCGGCGTTCACCAGGTCGGGATGGGTGGTGCAGACGCCATGCGGCAGGCCCTCATAGACCTTCAGCGTCCCCTTCGGCAGCAGTCTGGCGGAGAGCGGCGCGGAATCCGCGAAGGGCACGATCTGGTCGTCGTCGCCATGCAGCACCAGCACGGGGATGTCGATGCGCTTCAGGTCCCCGGTGAAGTCGGTTTCCGAAAAGGCCTTGATGCAGTCGTGCTGGGGCTTGATGCCGCCCATCATCCCCTGCCGCCACCAATTGTCGATGACGCCCTGGGAGACCTGCGCGCCGGGCCGGTTGTAGCCGTAGAACGGGCCCGTCGGGACATCGATGTAGAATTGCGCGCGGTTCGCCGCGACCGCGGCGCGGAAGCCGTCGAAGACCTCGATCGGGATGCCGCCGGGGTTCGCCTCGGACTTCACCATGATGGGCGGCACGGCGCCGATCAGCACCGCCTTCGCCGCCCGCGCCGTGCCGTGGCGCCCGAGGTAGCGCGCCACTTCGCCCCCACCGGTCGAATGGCCGACATGCACGGCGCGGCGCAGGTCCAGCGCCTCCGCCAGCGCCGCGACGTCGTCGGCATAGGTGTCCATCTCGTTGCCATGCGCCGTCTGGGTGGAGCGGCCATGGCCGCGGCGATCATGGGCGATGACGCGGAACCCCTGGTGCAGGAAGAACAGCATCTGCGCGTCCCAGTCGTCGGCGCTGAGCGGCCAGCCGTGGTGGAAGACAATCGGCTGCGCGTCCCTGTCACCCCAGTCCTTGTAGTAGATCGACGTGCCGTCCTTGGTGGTGATGGCGGGCATGGTGCGGTCTCGCTGCTGCGGGGGAACGGGATGGCGGGCCGAGGTCAGGGCAAGGCGTCGTCCTCGAGGAAGCGCAGGACCTCGTCGCCGAAGGCCTCGGGATACTGGAACATGAAGGCGTGGCCGGAATCGGGGTAGATCACCAGGCGCGCATTCGGGATCGCCTGCGCCAGCGCATAGGACTGGAAGGTCGGGATCATCACGTCCTCGTTGCCGTTGGCGACGAGCACGGGCTGCGTGATGGCGCCGACCCGGCGCAGCAGCGATGTCTCCGGCGTGCCCACGTCGCTGCCGGCCGAGAGCATCGCCTTCCACGTCGCCTCGCTGACCAGCGCCGCGAAGGCATCCGCGCGTTCGCGCAGGCGCGCGAGATGGGCACGCCCGGCCGCCTGGCTGGTCGGCGTGTCCTTGAAGAAGAGATACAGGAAATCCTCGTCGGTATTGACCGGCCGGGTCGCGACCTCGATCGCCTTCGCCTGCAGGTTGGCGCCTTCCACGTATCCCGCGCCGCTGCCCACGATCACCAGGCGGCGCACGAGATCCGGCCGGCGCAGCGTCATTTCCTGCGCCACCAGCCCACCAAAGGAGAAGCCGAGCAGGTCCACCCGGTCATGGCCGAGTGCGGCGATGAAGGTCGCGGCGCTGTCCGCCCATCCCGTCAGCCGCGGCGAGGCCTCGCCCCCAGATCGCGCCACGCAGGCATTGTCGAAGATGAGGACATGCCGCCGTGCGGCGATCCGGTCGAGGAAGGCCGGGTCCCAATCATCCATGGTGCCGCGGAAGCGGTTGACCATCACGAGCGGCACCCCGCCCTCGACGCCCAGCGAGCGATAGGCGTAGCGCACGCCGCCAGCCTCGGCGAAGCGGGTCGGGGCGGAGGCGGCGTGCCATCGTGGCGCGCCGGGCTGCCGGCCGGCGGTCTGGCCGCCAGCCATCGCGCCGCCGGGGGTGTTCGCCTGCATTGCCACGACGGCCCCCTCCGTTCATGTCGCCATCACGCGGAACGGGCTATCCCGTTCGCGGGAGTCCGAACGGCAGAACCGGTGTCGGATGGCGATGGCGTAATGATTATCGCTATAATGATTAATGTCAAGCAGGATCGAGGATGAAAGTCAGCCGGGACAGGTCGGATGCGAACAGGCGGGCGCTGGTGGAGGCCGCGCGCCGCCTGTTCCGGCAGCACGGCTTCGCCGGCGTGACAGTGGGCGAGATCGCGCAGGCGGCAGGGCTGACCCATGGCGCCTTCTACAGCCACTTCGCGACCAAGCGGGACATCGAGGCGGAAGCGATCGCCTCGATGATCGCGAAGGCGGCCGAGGACTGGCGCGCCGTGGTCGCCGCGAACCCCGAGGCACCCCTGCCGGCGATCATCGCGGGTTACCTCGCCTTCGACCACACGAGCGAGGGCGACGTGGGCTGCGCCTTCGCGGCGCTGGGTTCGGAGTTGGCGCGCGCCAGCGACGATGTGCGCGCGGCGGCCGCGAAGGCCCTGCCGCTGCAGCTGGACCTGCTGGCGAGCCTTTTCCCGCACGACGCGCCGGAGGTCCGGCGGAGCCGCGCCATGGCGGTCTATGCCGGCCTGGTCGGCGCCGCGACCATGGCCAAGGCGCTCGACGACACGGAGCTGGTCCAGGAGCTGGTCGCGGCGACGACGAGGCGGCTTCTGGGCGGCTAGCGCAATATCCGTCCTATCGGACGGATTTCTTGCGCTGGAACTTATTGATTCTACAGCACGAAATCCGACCACGCTGATTCAGCGTGATCGGATAGTGCTGTAGAGCAGATCCCGATCAGGTGGAATCATCTGATCGGGTGAAGATGCTCGTCAAAACAACAGGCCAGAGGCGTTGTAGCGAGCCGAGGCGAGCGGAAACGGCTCTAAGCCCGGCCGTTCGATCGCCGGCCCTCAGGTGGCCGCATCACTCCCACTCGATCGTTCCCGGCGGCTTGCTCGTGATGTCGTAGGTCACGCGGTTGATCCCGCGCACCTCGTTCACGATCCGGTTCGCGACGCGGCCGAGGAAGCCCATGTCGAAGGGGTAGAACTCCGCCGTCATGCCATCGGTGCTGGTCACCGCGCGCAGCGCGCAGGCCTGGTCGTAGGTGCGCCCATCGCCCATCACGCCCACCGTGCGCACCGGCAGCAGCACCGCGAAGGCCTGCCAGATCGCGTCGTAGAGCCCGGCGGCGCGGATCTCCTCGAGGTAGATTGAGTCCACCTTGCGCAGCAGGTCCGCCTTCTCGCGCGTGACCTCGCCCGGGATGCGGATGGCCAGCCCCGGCCCCGGGAAGGGGTGGCGGCCGACGATCTCCTCCGGGATGCCGAGCTCGCGGCCCAGCGCGCGCACCTCGTCCTTGAAGAGGTCGCGCAGGGGTTCCACCAGGCGCATGCGCATGCCCTCGGGCAGGCCGCCGACATTGTGGTGCGACTTGATCGTGACCGACGGGCCGCCGGTGGCGGAGACGCTCTCGATCACGTCCGGGTACAGCGTGCCCTGTGCGAGGAAATCCGCGCCGCCGAGCTTGTTCTGCTCCTCCTCGAACACCTCGATGAACAGCCGCCCGATGGTCTTGCGCTTCACCTCGGGGTCGGTGACGCCGCTCAGCTGGCCGAGGAACAGGTCGCTCGCGTCGCGATGGATCAGCCTGATGTTGAAGCGGTCGCGGAAGGTGCTGACCACCTGCGCCGATTCATTCGCCCGCATCAGCCCGTGGTCCACGTAGATGCAGGTCAGCTGGTCGCCGATCGCCTCGTGGATCAGCACGGCCGCCACGGATGAATCGACACCTCCCGACAGCCCGCAGACCACGCGTCCGCTGCCCACCTGCGCGCGGATGCGCGCCACCGCCTCGGCGCGGAAGCCGGCCATGGTCCAGTCGCCGGTGCAGCCGCACACGCCATGGGTGAAGTTGCGCAGAAGCGCGGCGCCATGCGGCGTGTGCACCACCTCCGGATGGAACATGGTGCCGTAGAAGCGGCGCGCATCGTCGGCGATCACCGAGAAGGGCGCGCCCTCGCTGCTCGCCACGGAGCGGAAGCCTGGCGGCAGCGCGGTGATGCGGTCGCCATGCGACATCCACACCTGCTCGCGCGCGCCTGGCGCCCAAACACCCTGGGTGATGGCGCATTCGCCGGTCACGTCCACGAAGGCGCGGCCGAATTCGCGGTGGTCCGATCCCTCGACCACGCCGCCGAGCTGCGCGGCCATGGTCTGCTGCCCGTAGCAGATGCCCATGACCGGCACGCCCAGGCTGAAGACGTGGTCGGGTGCGCGGGGGCTGGCGCCCTCGTTCACGGAGGCCGGTCCGCCGGAGAGGATGATTCCCTTCGGCGCGAAGGCGCGGATGCGGGCCTCGGGCGCGTTGCTGAAGGGCCAGACCTCGCAGTAGACGCCCGATTCGCGAAGGCGGCGCGCGATCAGCTGCGTCACCTGGCTGCCGAAATCGAGGATCAGGACGTGGTCGTGGCGGGGGGGGGAATCAGCGGTCGGGTGGGCCATGGCGGCGTGAAGCACACCGGGGCGCCGGCGGCAAGACGCAGGGCGCCCTACCCCTCCCGCGCCGGCGCCGTCGCCGCCAGCAGCGCCTCGATCGGGTCCCACACGAAGGCCGATTGTTCGACCGCCTGCCCGCCCACGCGGATGCCCTCGCGCGCTGCCTCCCGCCCACCCAGGTGGCTGTAGAACCAGCGGCTGGGGTTGTCGCGCAGCACCCACAGCATGGCCGAACGGCAGCCCACGACGCGCAGATGCGCCCCCATGGCGCGCATCAGCCGCCGCCCTGCGCCGCGCTCGCGCCAGTCCTCCAGCAGGTACAGGGTCTCGACCTCGCCCTCGGCGATGCCGGGCCGGCGGGCCCGCCCGCCGGAGGCGAAGCCCACCACGCCCGAACCCGCAACCGGCCCGCTCGAGGGCGCCTCCGCCCCGCCGGCCACGGCCACGAACACCGCATGCCCCTCGCGCCGGTCGAGGATGGCGCGCTGGTAGAACCCCGCGAGGCGCGCCGGCGACAGGGCCGCGAGATACGCCTCGGGCAGGATCCCCGCATAGCTCGACCGCCAGACCTGCGCGTGGATCTCCCCGATCGCCGGGGCATCGGCAGGCCGCGCGCGGCGGATGCTGATCACGCGGCACGCTCCAGCACGGCGCAGAAGAAGCCATCCGTGCCCTGAGCCCCTGGCGAGAGCGACAGGTACGGCCCCGCGCAGGGTGCCGTGACACCCGGCAGCAGCGCCGTCCAGAGCCCATCGAGCGGCACCGGCGCGAAGCGTTCGCCGCCCCGCGCCAGGAAGCGTTCCATCTGCCCTTCGTTCTCCTCTGGCAGGAGGGAACAGGTAGCGTAGATCAAGCGGCCGCCCGGGCGCACCAATTCTGCAGCCTTGACGAGAATATCATGCTGCACCGCAAGCAGCTCCGCGAGGTCCTCGGGCTGCGTGCGCAGGCGGGCATCGGGGTTGCGCCGCCAGGTGCCGGTGCCAGTGCAGGGCGCATCCACCAGCACGCGGTCGAAACTGCCCGCCCGGCGCTTCGCCCAGCGGTCGCCCGGTGCCAGCAGGTGCCGCTCCGCATTGTCCACCCCCGCGCGCCGCAGCCGCTTCGCCGCCCCCTCCAGCCGCGCGGCGGAAGTGTCGCAGGCGGTGATCTTTCCCCGGTTGCCCATGGTGGCCGCCATGGCCAGGGTCTTGCCCGCCGCACCGGCGCAGTAGTCGGCCACGCGCATCCCGGGGCGCGCATCGGCCAGCAGCGCGATCAGCTGGCTGCCCTCGTCCTGCACCTCGACCAGGCCCTCGCGATACGCCGCGCTGCCGGTGATCGGCCGGCGCGCCGGCAGGCGCAGGCCCCAGGGGGAGAAGCGCGTGGGCGTGCAGGCGATGCCCTCCGCCGCCAGCATCGCCGCCGCGCGGGCGCGATCCCCCTTCAGCAGGTTGGCGCGCAGGTCGACCGGGGCATCGCCCTCCAGCGCCGCGGCCTCGGCCGGCAGCGCATCGCCAAAGCGCGCGCGGAAGGACGGCAGGACCCAGTCCGGCAGGTTCAGCCGCGGGCCCTCCGGCATGGCGGGATCGACCAGCGCCCGCCCGGCGAGTGCGGCCGCCGCGCGCCGTTCCGCGGCATCGAGCGCCGGCGGCCCGTAATGCGAGCCATCGAAGGCCGCCTCCACCGCCTGGCGGGCGCGGCCGTGGTCGTCCCCCTGCCCGCCCAGGAGCATCTGCGCCAGCAGCAGCAGCCGCGGCGTTGGCTCCATGCCGATCCGCGCCAGGTGCCAGTCGAGCCTAATCCGCTGCCGCACCACGCCCCAGGCGTACTCCGACACCGCGCGCCGGTCGCCGCCGCCGATGAAGCGCCGCTCGCGGAAGAAATCCGCCGCCACCGCATCCGCTGGGCGGCGCCGCGCCCCGGGCGCGAAGCACTGCGCCTCCAGCGCGCCGAGCAGCGCGATCGCCGCCGCCACCCGTGCCGAGGGCGTCACGCGATCAGGTCTTGCAGGCCGGAGAGATCCCTCAGCACCGGCAGCTCGGCCGCCGCCAGCCCGTATTCGTCGGGCGCCTCGGCCCGCTTCACCCGCACCACGCGCATGTTGAAGGCATGCGCCGCCTGCGCGTCCCAGGCATTGGCCGATACGAAGACGAGGCGGTCCGGCGGGCAGCCATATTGCCGCGTCGCCAGGCGATAGACCCGCGGGTCGGGCTTGAAGACCCCTACCTCCTCGACCGAGAGCACCTCATCGATCAGCGGCGCGAGGCCGGCATGGGCCAGGGCGTCGGCCAGCATGCCCGGGGTGCCGTTGGACAGGATGGCGGTGCCGATGCCCTGCTCGCGCACCGTGCGCAGCATGGCGGGCACCTCGGGATAGGGCGGCAGGACGCGATAGGCCTGCATCAGGTCGCGCGCCAGGGCGGCATCACGGATGCCATGCCGCGCGAGGACGAAGTCGAGCGCATCGCGGGTGCACAGCCAGAAATCCTCGTGATGGGCCGCGCCGGTCAGGCTGCGCACCCAGGTGTATTCGAGCTGCTTCGCCCGCCATTCGGCCGAGAGCAGCGGCCAGCGCTCACCGAGCCGCTCCGCATGCGCGGCCATGGCGGCATCGATGTCGAGCAGCGTTCCATAGGCGTCGAAGATGACCGCTTCCGGCGCGGACATGGCGGGCTTCCCTGGCTTGGCCAGCCAGGATGACCCGGATGCCCGCGTCGCGCCAAGATGTCGTGAACGCCTATCCCTCGGCGCGGTAGTTCGGCGCCTCGCGCGTCACCGCCACGTCGTGCACGTGGCTCTCGCGCAGTCCCGCCCCGGTGATGCGGCGAAAGCGCGCATTGGCCTGCAGGTCGGGGATGGTGGCGCAGCCGGTATAACCCATGGCGGCGCGCAGCCCGCCCACCATCTGGTGCAGCACCGCGCCCACCGGGCCCTTGTAGCCGACGCGCCCTTCCACGCCTTCCGGCACCAGCTTCAGGCTGTCCTGCACCTCGGCCTGGAAGTAGCGGTCGGCGGACCCACGCGCCATGGCGCCCAGCGAGCCCATGCCGCGATACGACTTGTAGGATCGGCCCTGGTAGAGGAAGACCTCGCCCGGTGCCTCGTCCGTGCCGGCGAAGACGCTGCCCATCATGGCGCAATCCGCCCCGGCGGCGAGCGCCTTGGCGAGATCCCCCGACGAGCGGATGCCACCATCGGCGATGGTCGGCACGCCCTTCTCCCGCGCCGCCGCGGCGGATTCCATCACGGCGGTGAGCTGCGGCACGCCGACGCCGGCGACGATGCGCGTGGTGCAGATCGACCCCGGGCCGATCCCGATCTTGACCGCATCCGCCCCGGCCGCGATGAGCGCCAGCGCGCCCTCCGGCGTGGCGACATTCCCCGCCACGACCTGCACGGAATTGGACAGGCGCTTGATGCGCTCGACCGCCTCCATCACGCCGTGGGAATGGCCGTGCGCGGTGTCCACCACCACGACATCGACCTCGGCGGCCACCAGCAGCTCGGCCCGGCGCATGCCGTCCTCGCCCACCCCGGTCGCGGCGGCGACGCGCAGCCGTCCCATGCCGTCCTTCACGGCATTGGGGTTGGCGTGCGCCTTGTCCATGTCCTTGACCGTGACCAGGCCGACGCAGCGGAAGGCATCGTCCACCACCAGCAGCTTCTCGATCCGGTGCTTGTGCAGCAGCGTGCGGGCCTGCTCGGGCGTGACCTCGGGGCCGGCGGTGACCAGGTTCTCCCGCGTCATGAGCTCATAGACCCGCAGGTTCGGGTCGGTGGCGAAGCGCACGTCGCGGTTGGTGATGATGCCGACCAGCCGGCCCGAGCCGCGCTCGACCACCGGGATGCCGCTGATGCGGTGGCGGTCCTGCAGGGCGCGCACCTCGGCCAGCGTCTGGTCCGGGTGGACGGTGAGCGGGTTCACCACCATGCCCGATTCGAACTTCTTGACCTGGCGGACCTGCGCGGCCTGGTCCTCGGGGGACAGGTTCTTGTGGATCACACCGAGCCCGCCCGACTGCGCCATGGCGATCGCCATGTTCGCCTCGGTCACGGTGTCCATCGCCGCCGAGATCAGCGGGATGTTCAGCGTGATCTCCCGCGTGACGCGCGTGCGCGTGTCGGTCTGGGAGGGCAGGACGGTGGAATAGGCCGGCACCAGCAGCACGTCGTCGAAGGCGTAGGCCTCCTCGATCATGCGGGGGGCGATGCGCGACGCGGGGGGCGTGGTGTCGGGAGCCATGGGGGACCCTTTCGGGGTGCGTACCTTGGCGGCCCTCCTTAGTCGGCACCGCGCCGGCTAGCAAGCACGCACGGACCGGTGACGATGCATGAACCGGGCGCCGGCCCGGATTCCCCGGCGGCGGGGAGGTCCGGGAGCGCTGGCACAGACCCGGCCCGCCGTGCCAGGATTGGGTGCCGGGGAATGCAGGCAGGAGCTGCGAGACCATGGCAGAAGCGGTCACGACCCATTACGCCGGCAATGGCGATCTCGCGGCGGCCATCGCGCAGCGCCTTCGGCGCGCGGGCAAGGATATCGCGGCGCTCCGCACCTCCGATCTCGCGAGCGTGGACGAGTTCCATATCCGCGGCCGCGCCGCCACCCTGGAGTTGGGCCTCGCCCTGGGGTTGGACGCAGCCAGTCATGTCCTCGACGTCGGCAGTGGCCTCGGCGGCCCGGCGCGGACCATCGCCGAGGCGCATGGCTGCCGCGTCACGGGCATCGACCTGACCCAGGCCTTCTGCGACGCCGCCACGGTGCTCAGCGACTGGGTCGGCCTTGGGGATCGCGTCGCCTTCCGGCAGGGGGACGCGACAGCGCTGCCTTTCGACGACGACAGCTTCGACGCCGCCGTGACCATCCATGTCGCGATGAACATCGCCGCCAAGGACCGGATGTATGCCGAGGCCCGGCGCGTGCTGAAGCCGGGGGGGCGATTCGCGGTCTACGACGTGCTCCAGGGCGAAGGGGGCAGCGTGCACTATCCGGTGCCATGGGCGCGCGAGCCCTCCATCAGCCACCTGGCCACGCCCGCGGAAATGGAAGGGCTTCTGAAGGAGGCAGGCTTCGGCATCGAAGCCGTCAGCGATTCCACCGAGGAAAGCCAGGCCTGGTTCGAGGCCATGGCCAGCCGGATGGCCACCTCGCCGCCCGCCGTGACGTTCCAGACCTTCCTTGGCGAGGACTTCCCGCTGATGGCGCGCAACCAGGTTGCCAACCTGCGGGAACGGCGGATCAGGACGGTGACGTACATCTGCAGGGCCTAGGCGGCCCTCCGGGAACCCCATCACCGACATCGCCGTGCTGTCCTTTCGGCTTGCCGGCGGCTTCACGTGGGTCACGGCGGCGAAGTCCCGCGTCGACACCGCCAGCGTCTGCGCCTCCGCCCCCCGCCGGTCGCACGGTCGCCCCCAACCGGTCGGGGCCGGCGAAACCCGCCCCGCCAGGCCGCCACCATCGGGCGGCGGGTCAGCGCTGCCGGGGCAGTCGCACGATCAGCCGCAGTTCGGTGGTGAGCACCGCCACGGGGAACCACGGGCGCAGGTAGCAGACGGCGTTGAAGCTTCCGGCCTCGCCAGGCGCCGGCTTGACCTCGAGGCTGCCCTGGTAGAGCGGGTGGCGCGGCAGCGCCGCTTCGCGCGCGCCCGCGCGCGCCAGGTTCGCCAGCCAGCGCGCCATCCAGGGCTCGAGGTCGCCCGCCTCGGCGAAGGCGCCGATCCGGTCGCGCGCCATCGCCTTGAGGTACTGCGCGATCCGGGATGTCACCATCACATAAGGGAGGGTCGCGGCGATCGCGGCATTCGTGCTGGTCTCGGGCCGCTCGTAGACCTTCGGCCGGTGCACCGTCGTGGCGCCGACGGTGGCCGGGGCCGGATCGGAGGCCCGCTGGACCACGGGCATGAAGCCGGACCACGCCAGCGGCGCCTCCGGCTGGCCATGCGACAAGGGCTCCGCGCCCGGAAGATCGGCGCAGAAGCCGTCGCGGCGGAATGCATCGATCAGGCGTGCGGCCACCCAGAAGGGCGCCGGCACGCCCGAGACGCAGGGCGGGGCCGTCAGCCCGAGGAATCGCGACGCATCGGATCCGCGCAGAGCCGCCCAGGCCGCCTGCGCCGCGCCGGATGCCTGCGCGGCGCGGTCGCTTCGGGCGAGATCGCACAAGGACGCATCCGCGGCCGAGACGTAAGGCACGAAGGCCGCGGCGGCGATCGACGCCATCTCGCCGAGCGCTTCGATGTCGCCGGCCGCGGCCGTCCAGGCCTGGTCGCCCACGAGAAGCGCGAAGGGCTCGGCACCCCGGCACGTGAAGACGTCGTCGTCGATCCGAGCCTGCAGCCACCCCTGCGCGAGGCCCTCCGCCGGGCGCAGCGCGGTGGCGAATTCCGCATGGGACAGCGGCAGGAGGCAGATCCGCACGGCGGGGTCGTCGCCGGCGCGCATCGCCAGCAGATCGAGCCCGCGCCAGGCGGCTTCCAGGCGCCGGAAGCGCGCAGTGCCGCGGATGGTGTCGATCAGATGCCCGCTGGGCGTCACGCCGGCCGAGGCGAGCTGGCGGGCCAGTCCGGCCGTGCCGAAGTCGTCGAGGCTGCGGAAGGCCAGCGTCACGGCGCCGCCTTCGCCCCCGTCGCCGGGGTCGTGACAGATGCCGGGCTGCAGCCGCGCCATGGCCCCCGCGACCCCGTCCGCGCCGAGCGCGATGACCGGCCGCTCGGCAAGCGGGGGCAGCGGCAGCGCAGGGTCCCCGGCCAGGTCGGCGATGACCCCGACCCGGAAGGGCAGCTCCCGATCCCATGCGGCGCCTTCCGCCTCGAAGGGATAGGTCATGGCGAGGCGCGGCGGGTTCATCGGGCGGCGGTTCCGGGGCGGTCGCGGGGCGGGAGAGACTGCACCACATGGCCGGCGCGCGGGGAATCTCCTGATGGCGCGTGCGGGGGCTGCACCCGTCCGGGGCCACCGTGACCAGCGGCGGCGTCAGCGCCGCGGCCCACCGGGCGGCGAGGCTTCGGGGATGCCGCCGCCGCCGCCCGAGGCGCGCCGCGCCCGGACGCTGGACATCGGGCGCGGCATGTTATAGGATTATTTTCGCAGGCACCCCCCGCCCGCGCGCTCCTTGAACCGTGGATCCGCCCGTTGATCATCCCGGGAAGTTGGAAGGGCGGTCCCCTGTGTCGCGAAAGCCGGGCTTCCGGCGCCGGCGGCTGGCTAAAGGCCTAAAGACCTAAAGTCCCGCCCCCCGGAACCCCATCCCCACCACATACATCTCGGCGCTGTCCTTCCGGCTCGCCGGCGGCTTCACGTGCTTCACGGTCGCGAAGTCCCGCTTCAGCACCGCCAGCATCTCCGCCTCCGTGCCGCCCTGCAGCACCTTCGCCACGAAGGCCCCGCCGGGGGCCAGCACCCGCCGCGCGAAGTCCAGGGCCAGCTCCGCCAGGGCCATGATCCGCAGATGGTCCGTTGCCTGGTGCCCGGTGGTGTTGGGCGCCATGTCCGAAAGCACCAAATCCGCCCGCCCGCCCATGGCGGCGATGACGCGCTGCTCGGCCTCCTCCTCCTGGAAGTCGCCCTGCAGCACGGTCGCGCCCGCCACCGGGTCCATCGGCAGGATGTCGATCGCCACCACCTGGCCCCGCGGCCCCACCGCCTGCACCGCGACCTGAGTCCAGCCACCCGGCGCGGCGCCCAGGTCCACTACCCGCATCCCCGTCTTCAGCAGGTGCAGCCTGGCGTCCATCTCGGTCAGCTTGAACGCGGCGCGGGAGCGGAACCCCCGCTCCTTCGCCGCCTTCACATAGGGGTCGTTCAACTGCCGCGTCAGCCAGCGCTGGGAGGCCGTGGACCGCCCCTCGGCGGTCTTGAGCCGCGTGGTCATGCCCCGGCCGGTGCCGGGCGGTCGCGATGCCATGATGCCGTCCTTCAGCGCGCGCGGTTGCGCGAGGCCTGGCGCTCGGCCCGCATCATGCGCGTCAGCATGCCCTCGCGCAGGCCACGATCCGCCACGGTGAGCCGCGGCGTTGGCCAGACACGGCGGATCGCGGCATAGACCGCGCAGCCCGGCAGCACGAATTCCACCCGCTCCGGCCCCACGCAGGGATGTGCGGCGAGCCCTTCCCGCCCCAGCGCGAACAGGTCGCCGAGTGCGAGGTCCGCCGCCTGGCAGTCGAGCGTCTTGCCATCGACCAGCGGCCGCCGGTAGCGCGGCAGCGCCATCGCCACACCCGCCAGGGTCGTCACGGTGCCCGAAGTGCCCATCAGCCGCACCCCGCCGGCCCTGATTTCCTGCCCGATCCGGTGCACCTGGTCGAAGCGCGCCAGGTGCGCGGCGACCTCGTCCACCACCTCGAAGAAGCCGTGCTCGGTAAAGCAGGAGGACCCGGCGCGCTCGGCCAGCGTGACGACGCCGAGCGGCAGGGAGACATAGCCGATCAGCTCGGGGTTCCCGTCCGCGGTCACGCGGATCCAGGCGATCTCGGTCGATCCGCCGCCGATGTCGAAGAGCAGGGCGCGCCGGTCGCCGGGTTCGAGCAGCGGCGCGCAGGATTCCATCGCGAGTTCGGCCTCCTCGCGCGCCGAGATGACGCGCAGGCGCAGCCCGGTCTCGGCGGTGATCCGTGCCAGGAAGGCCGCGCCGTTCTCGGCACGGCGGCAGGCCTCGGTCGCCACGGCCTCGAGCCGCCGCACCGGCCGGCGCGCGAGCTTCTCGGCACAGGCGCGCAGCGCGGCCGCGGCGCGTTCCATGGGGATCTCGCCCAGCCGCCCGGTGGTCGCGAGGCCCTCCCCCAGCCGGACGATGCGGCTGAAGGAATCGACCACCCGGAAGCCGGTCGAGGTCGGAGCCGCCAAAAGCAGTCGGCAATTGTTGGTGCCGAGGTCGAGCGCGGCGAAGGGGGCCGGCCCCTGATCCGCGCGCGCGAAGGCACCCGTGCTTGGGGGCGGGGCTTCGGCGGTCTGGCGGGGCACGGTCTCTGTCATCATGAATCCGGATCGGTCGCTACGGCGGCCGGTCGTCGAGGAATGATCCGGAGATGTGGGGCGCCGGGCAAGCGCTTTCCACTTGGGGGCCCACCCGGACGGTGTTGCCCCACCCGGGCAGCGGTGCTACATGCGCGCCCCCGGCAGATGCCGGCACCGCTTGGGGGATAGTTTAGCGGTAGAACTCCCGGCTCTGACCCGGGCAGCCTTGGTTCGAATCCAGGTCCCCCAGCCACTCCCGCGCCGGCGTCACGCCGGGCGGAAGGTGATCGGCTTCGCCCCGTCCCACAGCACCGACCGGCCGATGACCGCCAGGCGATCAAGCCCTTCCTTGATGGTCAGCACGTGATTGCCGGCGAGCGGCCCCGCCTTCGAAGCAAAGGAGGTCGGGCCATAGGCGATCAGGATCTCGGTCTCGCTGACCCCGCCCGGATAGACGATGACGTGGCCCGGCGCCGGGTGCGAGGTCGCATTCTCGAAGCTGAGGCCGAGGTCGTAGTCGCCCATCGGGATCCAGCAGGCCTCGCCCGACCAGCGCACATGGATGATGCGGTTGCTGTAGGGGATGAAGTCGCGGAAGCGCGCGACGGTCCTGGGCGCGTCCTTGGTCTCGTAGGTCGCCTCGAAGATCTCGCCGCCGATGTCGATGATCACGTCAGCCATACGCGCTGTCCCCTGCCTGCAATGCTCCTGCTTCCGGTAGGCGAGGCTGCACCGGCGCGCAAGGTGCCCGGCCTCGCTGCAAGGCCGCGGGCGCCGGCCAGGCCGCGAAGCGCGCGCCCGATGGCGGCGATGCCGGGCCG
>NZ_JACADR010000409.1 GCF_016106005.1 Roseomonas rosulenta | reverse complement strand
GCGGCCTCGCCCTCGGGGCTCGCCTGCAGGAAGGCGCCGGGCGGCGGCGGCACCGCCACGCCCGACAGCGCGATGCCGACCTGGCCGAGCTGCGCCGCCACCTCGACCGGCCCGCTGCCGGCCGCCCAGGCGATGCGCGGCAACCCCGCATCGGCCGCGAAGGTGGCGAGCAGGGCGCGTTCCGCCGCCGCAAGGGGGCCATCGGTGCGCAGCAGCAGGTCGGGCCCGGTGTCGAGCAGGTTCACCACCGCCGAGCCTTCGCGGCGCAGCGCCGGCAGGCGCCGCAGCATGGCGCGCAGCGGCGCGACCAGCGCCACCAACCGCGGATCCAGCACCGGGCATTCCGCCAGGTCGATCACGGCGGCGCTGCCGGCGGCGTGGAAGCCGATACGGATGCCGCCCGGCTCGCGCCGCAGCGCCAGATCGGCGCGGCGGCGCCGGCCCATGGGCGTGGTGACGGTCGGCGCGACCGGCGCGGCGGGGAAGCCGGCGCGCGAGAGGGACTCGGCGATCCTGTCGTGCTTCCAGGCGGCCTGCGCGGCCACGGCCCAATGCTGCACCGCACAGCCGCCGCAGCCCTGGTCGAAATGTGGGCAGGCGGGTGTCACGCGCTGCTGGCTCGGTGCGACGACCCGTTCAAGACGGGCGCGCGTGCCCTCCTTGCGTTGCGGGCCGGGGATGGCCAGCACCTCCTCGCTAGGCAGGGTGCGCGGGATGAAACAGGGCGTTCCGTCGGGCAGCGTGGCGATGCCGTCGCCGCCGGCGCCGATCCGCGCGACCTGCAGCCTGAGAGCGGCGTCCGTCACTTCTCGTGGCGCAGCGGCAGGTTGCGGGCCGAAAGCAGCACTTCCCACAGGAAGCACAGCAGCGCCAGGGTCAGGAAAGCCATGGCGGCTACCAGCAGTCCGGCGACATGATTGCCGATGGTCACACCGGCCAGCGGCTCGACGAAGGAGACGATGACCAGCACGCACAGCAGGCAGGCTGCGATGATGGCGAAGGTGATGCCGCGATAGGTCAGGCGCGCGCGCCGCACCAGCAGCCGACGCTCCTGCGGCGGCACCTGGCTCCCCTCGACGATCTCCCGGTAGCGGTCGGCCAAGCGCTGCAGCCGCCCGTTCAGCAGTGTCAGCAGCGCCATGATGCCGCCCAGGATGAAGGCCGGAGCGATCGCAACCTGAAGAGTACGCTCGATCGCGGCGAGGTCGACCGCGCCCATCAGGTGCATCGCCTGCGCCTTATCCGCCGAAGGCGTTCAGCCCGGTCTGCGCACGCCCCAGGATCAGCGCGTGGACGTCGTGCGTGCCCTCGTAGGTGTTCACCGTCTCGAGGTTCATCACGTGGCGGATCACGTGGTACTCGTCCACGATCCCGTTGCCGCCGTGCATGTCGCGGGCCATGCGCGCGATGTCGAGCGCCTTGCCGCAATTGTTGCGCTTGACCAGGGAGATCATCTCCGGCGCCACCTTGTGCTCGTCGAACAGCCGGCCGACGCGCAGCACCGCATGCAGGCCCAGCGTGATCTCGGTCTGCATGTCCGCGAGCTTCTTCTGGATCAGCTGCGTCGCCGCCAGCGGCTTGCCGAACATCTTGCGGTTCAGCGTGTAGTCGCGCGCGCGGTGCCAGCAATCCTCCGCGGCACCGAGCGAACCCCAGGCGATGCCGTAGCGCGCGCGGTTGAGGCACTGGAACGGGCCGGCCAGGGACTTCACGCCCGGCAGGCGGTTCTCCTCCGGCACGAAGACGTCGTCCATCATGATCATGCCGGTGACCGAGGCACGCAGCGAGAACTTGCCCTCGATCTTGGGGAAGGTCAGGCCCTTCATGCCGCGTTCGAGGATGAAGCCGCGCAGCACGCCGTCATCGTCCTTCGCCCAGACCACGGCGATGTCGGCGATCGGCGAGTTGGTGATCCAGGTCTTGGAGCCGCTGACGATGTAGCCGCCATCGACCTTCTTCGCCCGCGTGCGCATGGACGACGGGTCGGACCCCGCATCCGGTTCGGTCAGCCCGAAGCAGCCGACCCATTCGCCGGTGCGCAGCTTGGGCAGATACTTGTCCTTCTGTGCGTCCGACCCGAAGGCGTGGATCGGGAACATCACCAGCGAGGACTGCACGGAGAAGGCGCTGCGATAACCGGAATCGACGCGCTCCACCTCGCGCGCCATCAGCCCGTAGGAGACGTAGCCGACGCCGGCGCAGCCATGGCTGTCGAGCGTGGCGCCGAGGAAGCCCATCTCGCCGAACTCGTTCATGATCTCGCGGTGGAAGTGCTCGTTGCGGAAGGCTTCCTGCACGCGGGGCAGCAGGCGCTCCTGGCAGAACTGGCGCGCGCTGTCGCGGATCATGCGCTCGTCCTCGGTGAGGACGTCATCCAGCAGCAGCGGGTCGTCCCACACGAACTGCGCGCGCGTGACAGGCTTGGTGACGACGTTCATGGCGGTGTCCTCCGGCGTCCGGCCGGCAGGGTGCGCCCCGTTCCGGCCCTCGGGCAATGGCGAAAGCCGGGTGCGTCGCACCCGGCCGGGGGTGTCAGGCGGCTTCTGTCTCCGGCGCCGCCTCGGGCGCGGCGGGGCGCGGGCGGGGCAACGGGATGGTCATGAAGGCCGGCACTGCGTCGCCGAAGCCCTTTACCGAGGGGCCGAGATCCTCGGGGCGGTAGCGGCGCTCGCCGCGCGGCTCGCGGTCACGCTCGCGGCGGGGCTCGCGCTCGGCGCGGGCGGGTTCGGCCGTCTCGCGCTCGATCCGGGCGGAGCGGTCGCGGTCTCGCTCGCGGCGCGGGGCTTCGGCGGCCTCGACGCGGTCGTGC
>NZ_JACADR010000408.1 GCF_016106005.1 Roseomonas rosulenta | reverse complement strand
CGCAGCGGGCGGGCGCGCTTCGGCGCCTTGCGCGGCAGGTCGGCGGCGATGCCTGCCCGCCGTGCCGCGCAGCCCCCCTGCCAGGGGCAGAGCGCGCAGGCCGGGCTGCGCGGGGTGCAGATGGTCGCGCCCAGGTCGAACAGCGCCTGGGCGAAGTCGCCGGGGCGGGCGCGCGCAGCGGGGTCCTGCATGAAGGCCGCGGCCAGCGCGGTCAGGCGCGGTTTCGACCCCGGCAGCGGGTCCTCCACGGCATGCAGGCGCGACACCACGCGCTCCACATTTCCATCCACCGGCACCACCGGCGCGTCGAAGGCGATCGCACCGACAGCGGCCGCGGTGTAGGGGCCAATGCCCGGCAATGCCGCCAGCCCCGGAATGTTGCACGGGAAACCCCCGGCGGCCGCGACGGCCCGCGCGCAGGCATGCAGGTTGCGCGCGCGGGCGTAGTAGCCGAGCCCCGCCCATTCCTCCGCCACCGCCGCCCAGTCCGCCTCCGCCAGCGCCTGCACGGTCGGGAAGCGTGCGAGGAACCGGGCATAGCGCGGCCCGACCGCCGCGACGGTGGTCTGCTGCAGCATCACCTCGGACAGCCAGATACGGTAAGGGTCGCGCGCCTCGCCCGGGGCGGCGCGCCAGGGCAGGATGCGCCGGTGCCGGTCATACCAGGCGAGAAGTTCGGCGGCGGGAGGCGTGGCGGATGGCACGGGATCAGGAGGATCGTCGGTTCCTGGGCGGGCCGAGGCCGCTCGGCGCCCTGGTGCCAGCGCTCACACGCCCGGCCTTCAAGCGCAAGAGCCCCGCGGGGGCGCAGATCATGGCGGACTGGCCGGCGCTGGTCGGGCCGGCGCTCGCGGCCGTCTCCCAGCCGGTACGGCTCAGTTCGGGCACGCTGACGCTCGCCTGTTCCGGGCCGGTGGCCATGGAACTGCAGCACCTGGCGCCCCAGCTGGCCGGGCGGATCAACGCCGCGCTGGGGCGCGTCGCGGTGGAACGCTTCCGGTTCGTGCAGCGCATGCCCGGCAGCGCCGCGCCCCGCCCCGCACCCCGCCCCGCCCCCGCCGCCTTGCCGGCAAGGGTCGAATCGGCGCTGGCCGGCATCGACTCCCCGGAATTGCGGGATGCGCTGGCAAGATTGGCGCGCGGCGTCTATCGGAACAGGGGGTAGGCGCACCCGAGTCCCGCACAGGCGCTGCGCCCCCATATCCGTCCCGGCCGCGCCTATCCTGCGGCCGGCACCGAAGGAGACCGCGGATCATGTTCGAACGTCGCACCATTCTCGCCGCCGGCGGCCTGCTTGCCGCCGGCCGGGCCGTTGCCCAGACCGCGGGTTCCACGCCCGGCGCGACGCCGCCCTCCGATGCGCCCGTCCCGGCGCCCGCGGTCGACCAGCGCATGACGGAACGCTCGATCGGGCGCGCCGATGCGCCGATGGTGGTGCAGGAGTTCTTCTCCCTCACCTGCTCGCATTGCGGCGCCTTCCACCGCGAGACGTTCCCGCGCGTGAAGGCGGAACTGGTCGACACCGGCCGCATCCGGCTGGTCTGGCGCGACTTCCCGCTCGACCAGGTGGCGCTGGGCGCGGCCGTGGTGGCGCGGTCCTTCCCGCCGGAGCGCTACGAGGCCTTCCTCACCGCGCTCTTCGCCACCCAGGACCGCTGGGCCTATGCGCGCGGCGTCGACCACAAGGTCGAGATCGGCAAGATCGCCGCGGTGGCCGGCATGTCGCCCGCCGCCTTCGAGGCCGCCTGGACCGACGTGGACCTGGCCCGCGCCATCCTGGCCCAGCGCCAGCAGGGCGAGCAGGAATACCGCGTCCAGGCCACCCCCACCTTCGTGTTCAACCGGCGGACGGTCGGCGGGAACATCCCCTTCGACCGCTTCGTGCGCGAGGCGGCGACGCCGTGACGGACGACGGCGCCCTGCCGCCCGCCCCGCCCAGCCCCGAGGAGGAGGACGGCGCGCCGCGCAGCGAGGCGCAACGCATGGCATCGGTGCGCGCGACCCTCGCGCGCATCCGCATCGCCGGCTTCAAGTCCTTCGCCGAGGCCACCACGGTCGAGGTCCGCCCGGGCCTCACCGGCATCGTCGGGCCGAATGGCTGCGGCAAGTCGAACGTGGTGGAAGCCCTGCGCTGGGCGATGGGCGAGACCTCCGCGAAGGCGATGCGCGGCGGGGAGATGGACGACGTCATCTTCGCCGGCACCGCGACGCGGCCGGGGCGTAACCTCGCGGAGGTGACCCTCAGCCTCGAGGACGCCGAGGGTCTCGCACCGCCGCCCAACCACGAGCAGCCCGAGCTCGAAATCGTCCGGCGCATCAACCGCGGCGAGGGCTCGAACTTCCGGGTGAACGGCAAGGAGGTCCGCGCGCGCGACGTGCAGACCATGTTCGCCGATATCGGCTCGGGCGCGCGGGCCTCGGCGATGGTCAGCCAGGGCCGGGTCTCCACGCTGATCCAGGCCAAGCCCGAGGACCGACGCCAGGTGCTCGAGGAGGCCGCCGGCATCGCCGGCCTGCGCGCCCGCCGGCACGAGGCCGAACTGAAGCTGCGCCAGGCCGAGACCAACCTGTCGCGCGCCGAGGACCTGCTCGGGCAGTTGGACACCCAGCGCCAGGGGCTGCAGCGCCAGGCACGGCAGGCCAATCGCTACCGCAATCTCTCGGGCCTGGTGCGCCAGGCCGAGGGCGAGTGGCTGGCGATCCTGGCCGCGCGGGCCGATACGGCGCAGCGCGCCGCCAGCGAGCAGCTCGCTGCCGCCAGGGCCGCCGTGCGCGCCGCCGAAGCTGAGGCCGAGGCCGCCGCCATCGCCGCCTTCGAG
>NZ_JACADR010000407.1 GCF_016106005.1 Roseomonas rosulenta | reverse complement strand
CGTGCCGCCGCGACGCGCCACGGCCTGCCAGCGCAGCAGCCGCGCCATGGTGCCGAGCGGGTCGCGCCGCACGAGCGGATGCCGCCACAGGAAGCCCGCGAGCCGCGGCAGCGCGGCGATCCGCAGCGGGCGGGGCATGGCTGCGGCGCGCCCGTCAGGGCGCGATCCTCACGCCGAGCCGCCCGGCCAGGTCCAGAATGAACTGCCAGGCCACGCGCCCCGAGCGACCGCCGCGCGTGACCGACCATTCGACCGCCTGGGCGTGCAGCTCCTCGGTGCTGACGGGCAATCCGAAATGCGCCGCGTAGCCCTCGATCATGGCGAAGAAGGTGTCCTGGTCGGCGTTGTGGAAGCCGATCCAGAGGCCGAAGCGGTCCGACAGCGAGACCTTCTCCTCGATCGCCTCGCTGCCGTGGATGGCGGTGCTGCGCTCGTTCTCGATCATGTCGCGCGACATGAGGTGGCGGCGGTTGGACGTGGCGTAGAACAGCACGTTCGCCGGCCGCCCCTCGATGCCACCGTCCAGCACCGATTTCAGCGCCTTGTAGTCGGCATCCTCGCGTTCGAAGGACAGGTCGTCGCAGAACACCAGGCAGCGGCGCTCCTGCGCGCGCAGCAGGCCGAGCAGGTCGGGCAGGGTGCGGATATCCTCGCGCTGGATCTCTATGAGTGCCAGGCTGCCCGGCAGTTCCGCATTCGCCGCGGCGTGCGCCGCCTTGACCAGCGACGACTTGCCGGTGCCGCGCGCGCCCCACAGCATGGCGTTGTTGGCGGTGAAGCCGCGCGCGAAGCGCATCGTGTTCTCGAGCAGCAGGCCCTTCTGGCGCTCGACCCCGCGCAGCAGGTCGATCGGCACGGCGGCCACGCGCGGCACGGGGGCCAGGCGTGGACGCGGCTCGGGGTGCCAGACGAAGGCATCCGCACCGGCCAGCGACGGTGCCGCGGCGGGCGGCGGGGCCAGGCGCTCGAGCGCCTCGGCGATGCGGGTCAGGGCGGGCAGCAGGGCGGGATCATCCATGGCAGGGGCGCAATAGGCCGGGACGCTATTGACGGGAAGGGGTGGGTGGGTAGGTTCCGCGCCTTCACGCCGGAAGACGGAAACAGAACACATGTGGACCCCCTTCGGGATCTCGACCGCCCATGCCCAGGATGCCGCTGCCGGCGGTGCCGCGGGCATCGTCATGCAGCTCCTGCCGCTGATCCTGATCTTCGTCGTCTTCTACTTCCTGCTGATCCGCCCGCAGCAGAAGAAGATGAAGGAGCATCGCGAGATGCTGACGCAGCTGAAGCGCAACGACCGGGTGGTGACCGCGGGCGGCATCGTCGCGACCATCACCAAGGTCAAGGAAGGCTCGGACGAGATCGAGGCCGAGATCGCGCCCAATGTGCGCGTGATGATCGTGCGCGGCACCATCACCAGCGTGATCCGCCCGCAGGCGGCGAATGACGAGAAGCCGGCCTGACGCGCCCGACCATCGCCCATGAAGAAGGGCGCCGGGGGATGACCCTCGGCGCCCTTTTTTGTGCGCGCTGCCCGGGGCCGCGCGGCCCCGGGGCGGGGTGATCAGGCCGACTGGCCGGCGGTAAACCCGCCCTTCGCCATGAGCGCGGCGACCACTTCCCAGTTCACCAGCTTGTCGAGGAAGTTCGCCAGGTAGTTCGGCCGCACGTTGCGGAAGTCGAGGTAGTAGGCGTGTTCCCACACGTCGCAGCCGAGGATCGGCTGGCCCTCGCCGGTCGAGAGCGGGTTGGCGCCGTTGGGCGTCTTGGTCACCTTCAGCTTGCCGTCGGCGCCGATCACGAGCCAAGCCCAGCCCGAGCCGAACTGCGTCGCGCCGGCGGTCTTGAAGGCCTCCTTGAAGGCCGCGAGGCCGCCGAGGTCGGCGTCGATCTTCGCCGCCAGCGCGGCCGGGACACTTTCCCCATGCGCGCCGCCGGGCGCCATCACGTTCCAGAACAGGCAGTGGTTGTAGTGCTGGCCGGCCTGGTTCAGCACGGGAAGGCCGTCGGCGCCGGCCTTGCCGGCCTCGGCGCAGATCGCCTCGAGCGACTTGCCGGCGAGGCCCTTGCTTTCGACCAGGCCGTTCAGCGCCGTGACATAGGCGTTGTGATGCTTGCCGTGGTGGAGCTCGAGCGTCTCCTGGCACATGCCGTTCGCGGCGAGGGCGCCGGTCGCGTAGGGCAGCGGGGGCAGGCTGAAGGCCATGGGGTCTCTCCCGTAGATCGGACGAAGCGCGGAGCGCGCTCCGGGTCGAGGTAGGCGGGGGTGTAACGGGCGTCAACCGCGCAGGGTTTCCGCGCGGGCCGGCACGGCGCATATCGGCGCCGTGGCCCTTTCCCCCATCGGCGCCTTCGCGCGCCAGCACGACCCGGATCGCTTCCTCTGCGCGCTTTTCGCGCCCGCGCCGGCGCGCGAGGCGATTTTCGTGCTCATCGCCCTGAACCACGAACTGGCTCGCGCGCGGGAGGCCGCGACCAACCCCATGGCCGCGCTGATCCGCCTGCAATGGTGGCGCGACGCGATCGAGGAGGCCCGCGCCGGCCGCCCGCCGCGCCGGCACGAAGTAGCCGCGCCGCTGCATGCGGCGATCCTGGCGGGCGGGCTCGACCCCGAGGCGCTGCTCGCCATGGTCGATGCGCGCGAGGCCGAAGCGCAGGAGACCATCGCCACCGAGCAGGATTTCGTCGCCTGGCTGCGTGGTGCGGCGGGCGGGTGGTCGGCGGCGGCGGGCCTCGCGCTCGGCGCCGATGCGGCGCAGGCGGAGGTGTTGCGCGGCCTCGGCGCCGCCTATGGGCTGGCGGGCGTGCTGCGCAGCGTGGCCGCGCACGCGGCGCAGGGG
>NZ_JACADR010000406.1 GCF_016106005.1 Roseomonas rosulenta | reverse complement strand
CGCGACAGGTCCGCAAGGCTGGGCGGCAGGCCCGTATCGCCGGCCACCGGGGGCCTGCCCGCCGTCGCCGGGCGCGGCCCGCTGTCATCATCGATCATCGGCGGGCGTCCCGTACCGGCGCCACGGCCCGCCGCGGCAACAGCAGCAGCAGCGCGCCGACCGGCAGCAGCCAGGCGATGCGCGCCTGGTAGCGCGGGAATACGCCCGACAGCCCGCCCGTCGCCGCCGCATTGGCCACCACGCCCACCAGGATCGCCGCCAGCAATCCCAGCCGCACCGCGTCGCGCGCGCGCCAGGCGCGCCAACCGGCCAACGCCAGCAGCGGCAGCGCGGCCAGCAGCACCGCTGGGTAGATCGGCGCCAGCGGTGCCACCGCTGTGCGCAACTCGCCGCGCGCCTGCAGCGCGGCATCGAAGGCCGCGGCCTCGCGCGCGGGGAATCCCTCCGCGATGCGCGGGCGCAACGCGGCCGCGAGGTTCTCCGGCCCCAGCGTATCGCCGATCCCGGCGGTGAGAAGTTGCATGACCGTATTGTGCAGCACCGCCCGCACCACGGCGATAGGATGAGCGCGCAGCGTCTCCGCCACGATCTCCCCCGCCTCCGCCGAGAGCAGCGCGCCGCCGAGGAAGCGCGGCGTGCCGTCAGGCGCAAGGTTCACCGGGCTCGCGGCATCCCACAGGAAGTCGTTGGCATCCATCGGCAGCCGATCGGCGAAGGCGCAGAGATACCAGCCGGCGGCGGGGCAGCGCGCGCGGATCACCTCGGCCGCCGGGCCATCCGCCTGCAGCCGCGCCAGAAGGAAGGTCGCGCCGTGCGGCGACAGCGCCGCGCGCCCGTGCCCCGCCGCGTTGGTCGCGAGCAGCAGCGCCACCGCCAGCGCCAGCGGCGCCCCCGCCAGCAGCGCGCCGCGCCAGCGCAGCCCCAGCAGCTGCAGCAGCACAAGCGCGAGCGCGAGGGGCACATGCGACAGATGCGCCGCGATGCCGACCGCACTCAGCCCCACCTGCCAGGCTGCCTCCCCGCGCGAGAGCCGATCCCACGCGAAGCCGAGCAGTGCCAGCGCCAGCACCACGGGGGCGGCGAAGACATCGGGCATCAGCAGCGCCACGGTGAAGGGTGCCGTGGTCAGCGCAGCCGCCACCGCGCAGGCCAGCATGTGCGCCCCCGGCGTGGCGCTGCCGCGCACCACCCGCTGCACCAGCCACAGCAGGTGCGAGACCACCACCGCCTGCGCCGCCAGCGGCAGCCACAGCGTCACGCGCCAGTGGAACAGGTGCAGCAGCGGGCCGTAGACCCACGACTTGTCCCACAGCATCAGCGGGCCGAGCGTCTGGTGCAGGAAGCCGCCGGTGTCGCTGAACACCAGCGGGTAGCCGTTCAGCAGGGCCGGCCAGGCCAGCAGCACGGCGCCGGCCAGGACTGGCAGCGCCGCCCTCACCCCGCCGCCGCCAGCACCAGCACGTTGCCCTCGGGGTCGGCCACCTGCATCTCGGTGCCGCCGCCGGGGCGCGCGGCGGGCGCGTCCAGCACCGCGACATGCGCCATCAGCAGCCGGCGGTGCCAGCGTTCCACCTCGTCGCGTGAGGGCAGGCGGAAGGTCAGCATGACGCCGGGCGTGCCCTCGCGCGGGAACAGCGCGTCGCCACGCGCGCGCAGCACCAGGGACAGCGCGCCCAGGTCGAAGCGCACCAGCCCCGCGCGCGCCTCGATCGGCGGGCGCTCGAGGATGCGTTCGTAGAAGGCGCGCTGGCGGATCACGTCGCGGCAGGGGATCACCACCGCATCCAGGCTGAGGGTTGGCGTCACGCCTTCGCCCAGCGCGCGGCGGCGGCGTCGTCCTCGGCGCGCGCCTCCACCCAGCGATGCGACCCGGCGGCGAATTCCTCGCGCTTCCAGAATGGCGCCCTGGTCTTCAGCCAGTCGATCAGGAAGGCGCAGGCCTCGAGCGCGGCGGCGCGATGCGCGGAGGCGGTCAGCACCAGCACGATCCCTTCACCCGGAAGGATGCGCCCGACACGGTGGATCACGGTGCAGCCGGTCAGCGGCCAGCGTGCCTCGGCTTCCTCTGCGATGCGCGCGATCGCGCGCTCGGTCATGCCGGGATAATGCTCCAGCACCAGGGCCGCGAGCCCGTCATCGGCGCGGCATACGCCCAGGAACGACCCGACGCCGCCTACATCGGTCCGTCCCGCGGTCAGCGCCGCGGTCTCGGCGGCGATGTCGAAGGGGGCGTCCTGCACCAGGACCCGGGCCATGTCAGCCGCCGGTGACGGGGGGGAAGAAGGCGACCTCGTCATTCGCCGCGACAGGATGGTCGGGGGTGGCGAAATCCTGGTTCACCGCGGCGCGCAGCTGCCTGGGGTCGGCGAAGGCGGCGGCGTGGCCGGGCGTACGGGCGGCCAGCCAGGCCACCAGCCCGGCCACGTCGCGCACCTCGGCCGGGGGGGCGACCACTTCCTCCGCCACGCCCACCTTCTGCCGCACCCAGGCGAAATACAGCACGCGCATGGCGGTCAGCGCGGCGTCGGCACGGTGGTGACGCGCCCGCCCGGCTGGATGATGGTGGTGTTGCCGCCATCCTGGATGGCGATGCCGCCGGCCGGGTTGCCCGGCTGGGTGTAGGTCTGGATGCGCCCGGTGCCCGAGACCACGCCCGGCGGTTCGCCCGGCACGGTCACCACGCGCGCGGCGCCGGAGGGTGGCGTCGGCGCGGTGACCGGGGGCAGGGGCTCCGAAATCCGCGCGCGTTCCGCCGGCGGCTGCGGCGCCAGGACCGAGGGCGGTGTGGAACTGCCCGGGCGCGGGCGCGGCGGCGGGGCTGCCGGCGGGGTACCGGCCGGCG
>NZ_JACADR010000405.1 GCF_016106005.1 Roseomonas rosulenta | reverse complement strand
GCGGGGGATGCGGCCCAGGCGGCCTGCTGGAACAGGGTGAGCACATCCGCGGCCGCGCCGCCGGCGGCCGCGAGGCCATCGCGCGCCTCGGGCGCCGGGGCGGGGCGCGCGAGAAGCCGGCGATCCCCGGCGAACAGCGTCACCTCCCGCGCGGTGCGCGCCACGCGCAAGGCCGGGTCGATGTCGGTCAGCCCCGACAGGCCCCAGGCCAGCAGGTCGGCGGGCGTGGAGGATTCGAGGTGGCGTTCGAGGATGGCGGCGAAGCCCGCGCCCAGCACCAGGCGCATCTCCTCGCGCGGGTAGGGGGCGTTGCGCACCGCCTCCTGCGCCGCCGCCGGGCCCGGCGGCAGCAGCAGCAGCAGGAGGAGAAGGATCAGCGCCGCTCGCGCGAACGGGCCTTGCCGGCGGGGCGCTTGCGTCCGCTGGCGGGCAGGCCCTGCAGGATGTGGAAGAGCATGCCGCCGGTGCGCGGCGTCGCTTCCGCGAGCCGGGCCTCGACCGCCTGTCCCAGCGTGAAGGTCAGTCGCGTCCTGCGACCGGCCAGCGTCTGCGTGGCCTCGTCCAGATCCCATCGGTCGTCCGGCAGCGATCCGAGCGGGACGAGTCCGCTCGCCCCGTTCTGTTCCAGGGTGACAAACAGGCCGAAGCGAGTCACCCCGGAAATGCGTGCCTCGAACGACTCGCCGACACGGCTCGCCATGTAGGCCGCGAGGTAGCGGTCCACCGCGTCGCGCTCGGCCGCCGCGGCGCGGCGCTCGGTGCTGGTGATGTGCTCGGCGGTGTCGGGGAAGCGGGCGGCCTCGGTCTCGTGCAGGCCGTCGGTGCCGAGCTTCAGCCCGCGGATCAGCGCGCGATGCACCAGCAGGTCGGCATAGCGGCGGATCGGGCTGGTGAAATGCGCGTAGCGCGGAAGCGCGAGGCCGAAATGGCCGAGATTGTCCGGCGCATAGGCCGCCTGGGACTGGCCGCGCAGCACCGCTTCGTTCACCAGGCGCGATTGCGGATGGTCCTTCACCTTCGCAAGCACCCGGGCGAAGTCGCGCGGGTGGAGGCGGTCGGCCTGGGGCAGGGTGATCTCGAAGGTGGAGAGGAACTGGCGCAGCCCCTCGAGCTTCTGGTCCGAGGGGCGGTCATGCACGCGGTACATGCAGGGCTGCACCAGGCGTTCCAGCTCCTCCGCCGCGCAGACATTGGCGGCGACCATGAATTCCTCGATCAGGCGGTGGGAGTCGAGGCGCGGGCGGGGTGCGACCTCGGCCACGCGGCCATGGCTGTCGAGCACGACCTTGCGCTCGGGCACGTCGAGGTCGAGCGTGCCGCGCCGCTCGCGCGCACCCAGCAGGGCGCGGAAGGCGCCATACAGGCGGGCGATGTGGCCTTCAGGCAGGGCGTCGGCAGGCGAGGGCGGGGCGGGGGCGGCACCGGGTGCGAGCGCATCGGCGGCGGCCTGCACCTGTTCATAGGTGAGCCGCGCGGCGGAGCGCATGATGCCGCGCCCGAAGGCGTGCGACTGCTTCCGCCCCTCGCGGTCGAAGCGCATGTCCACGAACAGGCAGCCGCGATCCTCGTTCGGGCGCAGGCTGCACCAGCCATTCGAGAGTGCCTCGGGCAGCATGGGCACGACGCGGTCGGGGAAGTAGACGGAGTTGCCGCGTGCCCAGGCCTCGCGATCGAGTGCGGAGCCCGGCGTCACGTAGTGCGCGACATCGGCGATGGCGACCAGGATGCGCCAGCCGTCACCATCGGGTTCGGCGAAGACGGCGTCGTCGAAGTCGCGCGCATCCTCGCCGTCGATCGTCACCAGCGGGATGTCGCGCAGGTCGGTGCGGTGCTGCGGGCTGACGCCACGGGCGCGCTCGGCCTGCTGCACCGCCTCGGCCGGGAAGACGTCCGGGATGCCATGCGCGTGGATGCAGACCAGCGAGACCGAGCGCGGTTCGCCCATGACGCCGAGGCGTTCGACGATGCGCGCCGGCTTGGCGCCGAAATGGCGCGTCGAGGGCAGGGGTTCGGCAAGCACGATCTCGCCCGGCCCGGCGCCGCCTTCCTCGCCGCGCGGCACCTCCCAGATGCCCTTCTGGCGCCGGTCGGTCGGGATGATGCGCCCTTCCTCGAAGACGCCGAGGATGCGCGCGGGCGGCGCGCCGGCGATGCGCTTGAAGGTGCGGCCCTCGTACTTGCCGGGGCCGATCGGCTTGAGGCGCGCGAGTACGCGTTCGCCGGCGGTGAGCGCGCGCTGCCCGCGCGGTTCGGGGTGCATGTAGATGACCGGCGGGCGGCCTTCGCCCTGCCATTGCAGCGGGCGGGCGATGGGATCGCCATCGGGGTCGGTGCCGGTGATCTCGACCGGGGCGATCTCCGGCAGGCGGGAGGGGGCGATGACCGCGCGCTTGCCGGCGGGCGTCGCGCCGCCTTCGGCGGCGAGGTCCCGCATCAGGGCGCGCAGCGCCGGGCGCTGGTCGGGCCAGAGGCCGAAATGCCGGGCGATGTCGGACTTGGTGACGCGGCCGGCGGACCGGTCGAGGAAGGCGCGCAGCTCCGCCTTGGTGGGCAGGGGCGGGGGCTCGTCCGGGCGGGCGGCGGCGCGGCGTCGCGCGGAGGCGCGCGGGGAGATGTGCGCGGAGGCGGGCGGAGAGATGTGCGCGGAGGCGCGCGGAGAGATGTGCGCGGAGGCGCGCGGGGAGATGTGCGCGGAGGCGCGCGGGGCATTGTGCACGGAGGCGCGCGGCGTGGCGCCGGCAGGCGATGCGGTCGCCTCCCGCGCGTCATCCTGCCCGGCGGATGGCTGGGCCTTGGCGCGCCTGCTGCCGGCACGCGCCGGGGGGGGCGCGTCATCGGCGGCT
>NZ_JACADR010000404.1 GCF_016106005.1 Roseomonas rosulenta | reverse complement strand
GGCCGCCCCGGCGGTCATGCCGCCCGGCAATGCAGGCGGTGCCGTCACGGCTGCGGCAGCGCGCGGTCGGCCCGGCAACGCGCCAGCGGCAGTTGCTCCGCCGCATGGACGCGCAGCACCTGGCGGCGCGCTTCGGCATTCAGCACGACGCAGGCGCAGCCGTAGCCATAGGCGCCGTTGGTGCGCACCCATTCCCGCCCGGTCATGTCCGGCACGCGGTCCATGCCCGGGGTCTCGCGCCCGCCCTGGCTGGCCAGGATCCAGTCGCCCGCGCGGTCGGTCAGCCAGACATTCCCGGGGGTCGGGTTGTGCAGCCAGCCGCAGCGCCGCTCGGCCGCCTGCAGGGGGGCGACCAGGATCGAAGACAGGCACAGGCTCAGCCAGGCGGTGCGCATCGGACGCTCCGGAAACGGATGCTTGATGTTCGCACGCTTGCGCCGGCGTCGCGACGGGGCGACACATCGCGTGCCATGCCCACGCCTCCGCCAACCCGCAGGGTTCGATCCGCGCCGCGCCGCGCCGCCGCCATGCCGCCCGCCGGTTGCGCCGTGCCGCCGCGCGCTGCCCCTGGCCCTGGCCATTGTTCCGTCCCCGGCCGGTGGGCCGCCTGCGCCGACCGCCTGCCGTGAACGAGGCCGAGGCCATCGCCCGCGCCTTCGCCGCGCCGGGCCGAATCTCCTTGCCCTTCACCGATGCGATCCACGACCCGGACCGTCCGCTCTGGCTGCACGCCTACCGTCCGGCTGCCCATACGCCCGACCGGCCGGTGGTCTTCGTCCTCCATGGCCTGGCCCGCAACGGCGAGGAATACCGCGAGCACTGGATCGACACCGCCGAACGCCACGGCGCGCTGATCCTCGCCCCCGGCTTCCCCGAGGAAACCCATCCCGGCGCGCGCGCCTACAATGATGGCGGGGTGCTGGATGCGGCCGGCGAGATCACGCCCTCGCGCCGCTGGGCCTACCAGGTGCCGGCGCGGATGCTGGCGCTGCTGCAGCGCGCCGGCGTCACCAGGCGCCGCCAGGCCTTCCTCTACGGCCATTCCGCCGGCGCCGAATTCGCCCAGCGCATGGTGCTGCTGACCGACCGCTCGCCCTTCTGCGCCGTGGTGGCGGCCAATGCCGGCTGGTACACCCTGCCCACGCTGCTGCGCCCCTTCCCCGAGGGGCTGGGCGGGCTCGGACTGACGGACGCTGATCTCGAGGCACGGCTTGCCTGGCCGCTGGTGATTCTGGCGGGCGAGGCCGACCTCGACGCGACCGGCCCCTCGGTGCCCTCGCTTCCGGCCGCGCTGGCCCAGGGCCCCAACCGCTTCGCCCGCGCCAGGCACCTGATGGCCTTCGCGCGCGCCGAGGCGGTGCGCCGCGGCACCGCCTGCCACTGGCGGCTCGAGACCGCGCCGGGCATCGCCCATGACGGGCACGCCATGTCGCAGGTCTGCGCCGCGCTGTGGTTCGAGGGGCAGATGCCCGACGCCGCGCGCATGGCCGCCCTGGCAGGCAAGCCGCTGCGCTGAGCATGGAAGCCGAGGCACCCGGGCCGCTGAACCGGGCGATCGGCGCCTGGGCGCGGCGCGACCCGGCGCGCCTCGCCTTCATCGACCACGGGGCGGGCGTGACCTATGCGGCGCTCGACCGCCGCGTCGCGGCGATGGCGGCCTGGCTGGCGCGGCAGGGCGTCGGCCCCGGCGCGATGGTGGCGCTGACCCTGCGCGCGGACATGCCGCATCTGACCGCCGCGCTCGCGCTGCTTCGCCTGGGCTGCGACCAGGTGGCGCTGCCGAGCCACGACCCGCCCGCCCTGCGCGAGGCCATCGCGGCGCGGCTGCGCGCGGCCCTGCTGCTCGGCGACGATGCGGCGGATGCGCTGCCGGGCGTCGCTTTCCTGCGCTTCGACGCCGCCATGCTCGAGTGCGATGCGCCGGCCATGGCGGCGCGCAGCGGGCGGATCATCCTGACCAGTTCCGGCACCACCGGGCGGCCCAAGCTGGTGCCGCTGAGCGAGGCCGACATCGCCGCGCAGATCGCGCGGCGCCAGGGCGAAGGGCGCGTCTACTACCGGTCCATCACGGCCGAGCACAACAATGCGCGGAAATACCACCTTGGCCTGCTCGGCCAGGGTGCGACCACGGTGCTGGCGCATTGCGCCGCGCTGCCCGACCTCGCGGAAGCCTGCGCGCGCTTCGGCATCGATCGCGTGACGCTGCCCCCCGAACGCGCCGCGGCGCTGGCCGATGTTCAGGCGCGGGCCGGGGCGCATCCCTGGCCGGCGGGCACATCCCTTGCGGTGTTCGGCGCCGCGGTGGCGCCGGCGCTGCGCCGGCGGCTGATGGCGGAAGTCACGCGGAACCTGGTCGTGAACTACTCGACCACCGAGATCGGCACCATGACGCTGGCCGGGCCGCGGGACCACGACCGCCACCCCGAGGGCGTGGGCCGGCCGCTCGAGGGTGTCGGGCTGCGCATCGTCGATGAGACCGGGCGTGTGTTGCCGGCGGGCGAGACCGGCCTGGTGCAGGCGCGCGCGCCGGGCATGGCGCGGGGCTACATCGACGACCCCGAGGCGGATGCGCGCGCCTTCCACGGCGGCTGGTTCCAGCCCGGCGACCGCGCCCGCATCGAGCCCGACGGCACGCTGGTCTTCGCCGGGCGCGACGCCGAGATGATGATGCTGGGCACGATCAACATCTTCCCTGCCGAGATCGAGCGCGCGGCGCAGGGCTTCCCCGGCGTGGCGGATTGCGCCGCCTTCGCGCTGCGCTCCGCCGCGCTGGGCGACATCCCGGCGCTGGCGGTGGTCGAGCTGGCGGCCGGCGCGGTGGATGTCGCGGCGCTGGCGGCGGCCTGCCGCGCGCGGCTCG
>NZ_JACADR010000403.1 GCF_016106005.1 Roseomonas rosulenta | reverse complement strand
CGCTACCGCGCGCAACAGCGCCGGCGGCCAGGCGGCGCGCGGGCCGTCCGGCAGCACGGCCAGCTCGCGCCCGGGGTCGCCGACCAGGCGCACCACGCCACCACGCGGCAGTGCCTCGCCGCCCAGCAGGACGGCGGCCAGCAGCACGGGCACCACGTCCTCGCCCAGCATGGTTCCGGCATCGAGGGCGGCTGCATCGACGGTGGCGCGCCCGCCGGCAATCTCCCCGGCGGCGAGGCCGAGCACGGTGCCGAGCGGCGATTCGCCCTGCCCGCCCAGCAGCGCGCGCCACAGCAGCAGGCGCCGGCGCAGGACGCCGGCGGCATCCACCGCGAGATCGGCCGCTTCCCCGCCCGCGCCGTCCATCAGTTCGAGGGCATTGCCCACGGTCCCGGCCACGCCGCTGATGTCGTGGCAGAGGCGAAGGCCGACCAGCCGCGCCAGGCGCAGGTCGGACAGCGGCGGTACGGAGGGCATGGCCCGGGACATCCCTTGCGTCATGGCCTGAGACAGTATCCTCTGCGGTGCTTCTGCCATCTTAGCGCCGGACGGCTGACGGCAATCATCGCGTGACAGCATTCATCGAGCCAGGCATGCGCGTGCGCCTCCCGGGCCAGCCCGACTGGGGGATCGGGCAGGTGCAGTCGGTGACAGGAGATCGCATCACCGTCAATTTCGAACACGCTGGGAAGGTGCTCATCAACGCCGCGGTGGTCGTTCTGGATATCGTGGAGGACGACCACCGGTGATCGCCCTGGTTGAGACGGCCACCCCGCTGCTGCTGGACTGGCGGCTGGCGGGCGCGATCCTCGCTACCGCCATCGCCGGGATCATGCGCGGCTATTCCGGCTTCGGCACGGCGGTGATCCTCGCACCCGTCTATTCCCTGCTGTGGGGCCCGCGCGCCGGCATCCCGGTGATGCTGCTGATGGAGCTGGTCGTCTCGGTGCAGCTGCTGCCCGGCGCGATCAAGGATGCCGACCGCCGCGTGGTGCTGCCGCTGGGCGGGGCCGCGGCGCTGGCGACCCCGCTCGGCGCCTGGATCCTGCTGAGCGCGGATGGCGACGCGCTGCGCCGCTTCATCGGCGGCTTCGTGCTGGTCTTCGGGCTGCTGCTGATGTCGGGCTGGCGCTACCACGGCTCGCGCCCGCTGCCGCTGAACCTCGCGGTCGGCACCGCGGCAGGACTGCTGAAGGGAGCCACGGGCATGAGCGGCCCGCCGGTCATCCTCTACCTGCTGGCGGGCCTCGAGGAAGCGAAGCGCCACCGCGCCAACCTGATCCTGTTCTTCGCCACCATCGCCATCGTCTCGATCGTGCCGCCGCTGATCGGCGGGCTGATCGACCTGGCGGTGCTGGTGCGCCTGGCGGTGCTGCTGCCGGTCATGGCGCTGTCGGTGCCGATCGGCGCGCGGCTGTTCCGGGTGGTGCCGGAACGACTCTACCGGCCCTTCGCCATGGGCGTGCTGCTCGTGGCGGGCGGGCTCGCGCTGTTCGGGTAGCGGGCGAAAGGGGCTTGCGGGGCCGCCCCCTCCGGCCCCAAATCCCGCCCATGCAAGGCGTTGCCCCCTCGCCGGCCCCGCTCACCGACCCCTTCGGGCGCGGCGTGACCTATCTGCGCGTGTCGGTGACCGACCGCTGCGACCTCCGCTGCGTCTACTGCATGGCCGAGGACATGACCTTCCTCCCAAAGCGGGAGATCCTGACCCTCGAGGAGATCGACCGGCTCTGCGGCGCCTTCATCGCGCTCGGCACCGACAAGATCCGCCTCACGGGCGGCGAGCCGCTGGTGCGCAAGGGGGTGATGACGCTGGTGCGCTCGCTCGGTGCGCGGATCGGCGCCGGCGGGCTGCGCGAGCTGACCATCACCACCAACGGCACGCAGCTCGCGAAGATGTCGGCCGACCTGTTCGCTGCGGGCGTTCGGCGGATCAATGTCTCGCTCGACACGCTGGACCCGGCGACCTTCGCCGCGGTCACGCGCTGGGGGAAGATCGAGCAGACGCTGGATGGCATCTTCGCCGCCAAGGCCGCGGGGCTCGCCATCAAGATCAACGCCGTCGCGCTCAAGGGCGTGAACGAGCACGAATTCGACCGCATGGTCGCCTGGTGCGGCGAGCACGGCTTTGACCTGTGCCTGATCGAGACCATGCCGATGGGCGACATCGGCGGCGACCGCACCGACCAGTACCTGCCGCTGTCGATGGTGCGGTCCCGCCTGCGACAGTCCTGGACGCTGGAGGACACCGACTACGCGACCGGCGGCCCTGCCCGCTACGTGACCGTGAAGGAAACCGGCGGCCGCATCGGCTTCATCACGCCGATGACCCATAATTTCTGCGAATCCTGCAACCGCGTGCGGCTGACCTGCACCGGCACGCTGTTCATGTGCCTCGGCCAGGACGATGCGGCGGAATTCCGCGACCTGCTGCGCGACCCGGGCGTGGACGACGCCGCGCTGGCGCAGGCCATCCGCGACGCCATCGCGCGCAAGCCGCGCGGCCATGACTTCGTCATCGACCGCCGCCGCAAGGCCCCCGCCGTCGCGCGCCACATGAGCATGACCGGTGGCTGACACCCTGCAAGGCCTGGTCGACAGGCTGACCATCCCAGGCCTGCCATCCTGGGTCGGGCTGGTCATCCTACTCGCGATCGGCGTGTCGGTGCTCGCCTTCCTCGCGATGCCCTATTCGGTGTTCGGCGTGAAGTCGCGGCTCGAGGCGGTGGAGGCCGAGCTCGCCGACCTGCGCAGCGAGATCCGCGCCCTGTTGCGCCAGCCCGGCACGGTGGCGCGCGCACCGGTCGAGGAAGACTACGTGGCCCCGCCACGACGCAGCGAGCCGCGCATCGCGCCTGCGGAGCCGAGCCTGGCGCCGCCGGTGCCGCCGCCCGCCGCGC
>NZ_JACADR010000402.1 GCF_016106005.1 Roseomonas rosulenta | reverse complement strand
CGCCGCCGCGCTGAACCCCGCCGTGGCCAGCACGAAGGCGAGCAGCGCCATGTCCCGCCCACCCGGCGGCGGCCCGGTCTCGCCCGCCGTCGCGGCGGCGGCCTTCGCGGGCGGCGGCGCGCGCGGCACCAGCAGCCGGTTGAGTGGCAGCCCGAGCACGACATGCAGCGCCGCCCACCCCAGGCAGGCGCCGCGCCAGCCCCATTCCGCCTCCATCAGCGCCGTGGTGGGCCAGCCCACCGTGCTGGCAAAGCCAGCGATCAGCGTGATGCCGGTGATGCTGTTGCGCGCCTCCTTGCCGTACAGGCCCGCCAGCGTGGCGAAGGCGGCGTCATAGAGGCCCATCGCCATGCCCACGCCCATCACCGCCCAGGCCAGGCCGAACACCACCGGCCCGGGTGAGAGCCCCATCAGCAGCAGCCCGACCGCGAAGACGATGTTCGAGAGCGCCAGCACGTCCCGCCCGCCGCGCCGGTCGATCGCGCGCCCGGCCGCCGGCCCGAGAAAGGCCGTCAGCAGCAGCGCGGCCGAGAAGACGCCGAAGATGGTGGCGCGGAAGACGCCGAACTCGGTGGCGATCGGCGCCGCCAGGATCGCCGGTAGGTAGTAGGAGGACGCCCAGGAGAGGGTCTGCGTCGTGCCGAGCACAGCGACGGTCAGCGGGCGGGAGGCGGTCATCGCCGCCATCCTCCCGCGCCCGCCGCGCCGCGCCAAGCCGGATCAGGTCACGCGTGGTCGGTGATGTCGCGGCCCAGTGCCGCGCGGTAGCGTTCGGCGACGCGCGCCTTGACCTCCGGGTTGATGATGCGCGGCGGGAAGCGCCCGGCGGCGAAGGCGGAGAACGCCTCGGCGGCGATGCGGGTGATCATCGCGCGGCTCTCATGCGTGACGCCCGCGGTGTGCTGGGTGCAGATCACTGCGGGGTGCGAGAGCAGCGGGTGGTCCGCCGGCGGCGGTTCCTGTTCCCACACATCGAGCCCGGCGGCGGCGATGTGCCCGGACTGCAGCGCGGCCAGCAGCGCGCCTTCGTCATGGATCGACCCGCGCGCGGTGGTGACCAGCACCGATCCCGGCTTCATCGCGGCGAAGGCATTGGCCGCCATCATCGCGCGGGATTCGGGCGTCAGCGGACAATGGATGGAGACGATGTCGCATTCCGCCAGCATCGCCGCCAGGTCGTCGAACTTCTCGGCGCCGCGGTCAGCCACCGTCGCGGCATCGACATAGGGGTCATAGGCCAGCACGCGGCACTGGAAGGCGGCGTGCAGGATGGCGGCGGTGCGCGTGCCGACATTGCCGATGCCGATCAGCCCCACGGTCTTGCCGAGCAGGTTGCGGCCCATGAATTCCTCGCGCCGCCGGGCGCGGCCCTCGCGCATCGCGGCGTGGCATTCGGGGAACCGCTTGAGCAGCGCCAGCATCATCCCGACGGCGTGCTCGGCCACCGCCTCGGCATTGCCGCCGGCCTGGTTGACCAGCAGCACGCCGGCGCGGGCGCAGGCGGCGGGTTCGATCGTGTCGTAGCCGGCCCCCTGGGAGGCCGCCATCAGCAGGTTGGGCAGCTGCGCCAGCAGCGTGTCGTTGACATGGAAGGGCTTGGGCAATTCGTCACGCGACGCGCGCACGTAGTAGCCCTGGCAGGTGGCGAGGATGTTCAGCGCCGCCTCCTCGCCGTCATCCAGCGTCAGGCGCACTAGTTCCAGCGCCGGGTCCTTCGCCGCGGTCTCCAGGAAGGACGGATGCGGCACCTTGACCAGGTAGCCGATGCGGAAGCGATCCTTGGACACGCGCGTTTCCCTCAACCGTTGTTCCGCGTTGCGTAGCGCGGGACGCGGGGGCGCGCCAGACCGCGCGGTCAGCGGCGCAAGGACAGCAGGTATGCCACGAGGTCGTCGAGCTGCTCGCGCGTCAGCCGGTAGTCCGGCATGTTCGCGTGCGGCGATTGCAGGAAGACGCGCAGCGACATCGAGGTGGTGGCGGGCATGGCGGCGATGGCGGCGAAGCTCGCCGCGGCATCGGTGGACGGCCCCGGTCCGCCCGGCGCGACCTGGTGGCAGTTCGCGCACCAGGTGGCGGCCAGGCGCTGACCGGAACGCGCATCGCCCGGCTCGGGCTGCGCCAGGGCGGGTGTGGCCAGGACGGCCAGAAGGCCGGGCAGGGCTGCAAATCGCATCGCCATCTCCGTCTTGAAGTCGTCAGTATCCGGCGTATCGCGCAGTCTGCCTTGCGTCAGGCCAAATAGACACCGCCATTGATGTGATAAACTTGTCCAGTGATCCATTCCGCGGCGTCGGAGGCCAGGTAGGCCATGAGCCCCGCGATCTCCTCCGGCCGGCCCATGCGGCCCAGGGGTAGCGCCTTCGCCATCTCGGCCAGTTCCGAATCCGTATTGCCGTAGCGCGGCTGCGCCGTGTCGGTCAGCCCGGGCGCGATGGCGTTCACGCGGATGCCATGCGGGGCGAGGGCCAGCGCCATCGACCGCGTGATGCCGATGATCCCGGTCTTGGTCGCGGAGTAATGCACCCCCAGCACCGCCCCGCGCACCGAGGAGGAGGACAGGTTCAGGATCACGCCGCGTATCCCGGCCGCCACCATGTGACGTGCGGCGGCCTGGGCGCAGAAGGCGCTGCCCTTCAGGTTCACGTCCAGCACGCGGTCCCATTCCGCCTCGGTCATCTCGAGGAAGGGCACGCGCGGGAAGATGCCCGCGTTGTTCACCAGCACGTCGATCCGCCCGAGCTGGTCGAGAGCGCCCTGCACCAGCGCCGCACAGGATGCCGCGGTGCCGACATCCCCCTGCACCAGCGCGGCGCGGCGCCCGGCGGCGCGCACATCCGCCGCCACCGCCTCGGCCGCCGCCTGGTCGTCGAGCCAGTTGATCGCCACGTCGTGGCCGGCGGCCGCCAGCGCC